>CP066680.1:0-311743 GCA_016432245.1 Deltaproteobacteria bacterium
CCTACACGGCAGCCAAAAGGAAGGCATGTTTCTATGCCTATCCGCCGTATTTCAAGCCCAGGTAAGGTTTTGCGCGTTGCGTCGAATTAAACCACATGCTCCACCGCTTGTGCGGGCCCCCGTCAATTCCTTTGAGTTTTAGTCTTGCGACCGTACTACTCAGGCGGAGTGCTTAACGTGTTAACTTCAACACTGCAGGGGTTAATGCCCACAATATCTAGCACTCATCGTTTACAGCGTGGACTACCAGGGTATCTAATCCTGTTTGCTCCCCACGCTTTCGCGTCTCAGCGTCAGTCTTCGTCCAGATGGTCGCCTTCGCTCCTGGCATTCCTCCTGATATCTACAAATTTCACCTCTACACCAGGAATTCTACCATCCCCTCCGATACTCTAGCTTCTCAGTATCAGATGCAGTTCCCAGGTTAAGCCTGGGGATTTCACATCTGACTTAAGAAGCCGCCTACACGCTCTTTACGCCCAATAATTCCGAACAACGCTTGCACCCTCTGATTTACCGCGGCTGCTGGCACAGAGTTTGCCGGTGCTTCCTTTGGAGGTACCGTCAATTTCAAATATCTTGAAGTTTTCGTCCCTCCCGACAGAGCTTTACAACCCTAAGGCCTTCATCGCTCACGCGGCATTGCTGGTTCAGGCTTGCGCCCATTGACCAATATTCCTCACTGCTGCCTCCCGTAGGAGTCTGGGCCGTGTCTCAGTCCCAGTGTGACTGTCCATCCTCTCAGACCAGTTACCCGTCATAGCCTTGGTAAGCCATTACCTTACCAACTAGCTGATGGGACGTGGACCGTTCTCTTGGCGCAAAAAATGCTTTTCTTTTTATAATCTTCCCATAAAAAGGATATCCAGCATTAGCCCACGTTTCCGCAGGTTATTCTGATCCTAGAGGTACGTTATCCACGCATTACTCACCCGTGCGCCGCTTTCACTAAGGAAATCCTTAGATCACGCTCGACTTGCATGTGTGAAGCATGCCGCCAGCGTTCGTTCTGAGCCAGGATCAAACTCTTATTTTCGTTTAAATAGATTTAAAACTGACTTTTGCTCTTTAGAATCAACGCTTGCATGTACTCTTGATTTTCTATTTTGTTTTTACTAAGTATATTTTATTCTCGATTAAGACAGAAAGAATAAGATATCTAAATCGATTAAAGAAATCAATCTTCTTAATCCCTCTGCTTCTCCTAAATGGTATCAAATGATTAAACTCTGTCATGTGGCTATCTGCTCTTAGACGCGCTCTCAATATAGAATGCCTCCCCCCCCTTGTTCAAAAACAACCTGCTCAATCTTTCGCGAAAGGCAACCATTGTACCTCACTAAAATCGGTACACGAACTCTTTTCGTTATATACATAAATCCAGACAGACACTCTTGAACATCTCTATATTTTAAAGACCAGAATTCACCAACTCCACTTTCAATGACCACAAAGTCAACCCCAGATTTCTCCATAAACCTGAGAAGCAATATACCTTCAAACAAGTCTGATCCTCCTGGCGCCAAGTCCTCTGAATTTAAAAAAAACCCAAATACTTCCTTTCCGCGCTTTGCGCGAAAACATCTAGAAAGGATACACTCCCTTCTTTTAACGCTATAGACCTCTGTCGTTTTTATAGAAAATTTTTGGAACAAAGACCCCCTGTTCCCAATCGAAAGCCCACTCCAAGGAAATGAGTATTCATAACAAATAACATACCATCTTTCCATAAAACTTGGGCCCGAAGGGACTTGAACCCCTAACAAATGGATTAAGAGTCCACTGCTCTACCATTGAGCTACGAGCCCTATTCCTCACATTATTCTAGTCAAAATAAACCCACTTTAACTTCAAACTACTTTTTTCCACCAGATGAAGAAGCTTTTCCAGGTGAAGAAGCTTTTCCAGATGAAGAAGCTTTTCCCTTTGAAAGCGCTTTTGATGCCTTCATAGGATTTTTTGTCCCCTCTTTTGCTGCCGCTCCTCGCAAATTTATTACTGGCCTTGCCTTTCTGTTAGATGGATAAATTTCAATAGTTGCCCCCCTGGCACCAGGCACAGAACCTCGAACCAACACAACCTCTTTTTCCTCAATCAAGCCCATAACACGTAAATTACATATAGTAACCCGCTCGTTACCCATTTGTCCTGCCATCTTTTTTCCTTTAAAAACCTTTCCTGGCTTTGCCCGCATACCAATAGACCCTCCATGTCTAAAATACTCATGCGTCCCATGTGTTCTTGGAAACCCAGAAAAATTATGCCTTTTCATTACGCCTGAAAACCCCTTCCCCTTGCTAATAGCAGATACATCAACTGACATAATGCCCTGAAGCATATCTATGCCAATAAGGTCTCCAATATTATATTTTTCCAACAAAGAATCACTTACTCTAAACTCTTTTAAATGCCGAAGCGGATTACCTATCCCTCTTGACTTAAAATAACCCTCTCGTGCCTTGTTTAATAATTTTCTCCTAATCTCTCCTGCTCCTAGTTGAAGTGCGCTATACCCACATCCATGTTTTGTATTTTTATTAACCACTTTGTTTGGTGAAACCTGTACAACTGTAACCGGAACCCTAACTCCCTCTTTTAAAAACATTTGAATCATTCCTACCTTTTTTGCAATTAAACCAAGCATTCCATCATCTCCTTTTTTTTAATCCAACTCAAAAATCTTATTTACTACTACATTAAATAGAGAAATAAAACAAGATATTCCTATGCTCAAACTAAAAGCTACCTCAGTTCAACTAATATTACAAAAAGAAAAAAAAATTCCGCATATTAATCAAGCATGTTATAAGAAAATATATGTATCCTCTTTCTACTAAAATAAAAAAAAATCAAGATATTTTATATTTTATGCTTTCACCTAAATATGATACAAAAACCTTAGAACCTAAATGGAATAAAATATTTCAAGCACCATTTTTTTTTTCCTCTTCAAATACATCAGTAAAAAAAAAATACTCAATTTTAATGCCACCTCCAAATGCTACTGGAATACTACATAGCGGCCACGCTCTCTTTATTACTATACAAGACATCCTAATTCGATTTAACAGACTAAAAGGATTTAACACTATTTGGACTCCTGGAATTGATCACGCTGGAATTGCCACTCAAAATATTATAGAAAAAAACCTTCACAAAAATGGAATAACAAAAGAAAGCCTAGGAAGAAGCCTTTTTATAAAAAAAACATATGACTGGGTTCATGCTAAAACATCTTTCATATTGCCTCAAATGAGAAACCTGGGCGCCTCTGCAAACTGGGACAAAATTCGATTCACCCTTGATCACGCATATGCTGCCACTGTATCTAGCGCCTTTGTTTCTTTATGGAACAATCATTTAATTTACCGAGGCGAAAGACTAGTAAATTGGGATTCTCTTTCTCAAACAGCCATTAGCGATGAAGAAGTTTCTCATGATCCCCAACAAGGAACTTTATTTTATATTTCTTACAAAATTCACAACTCCTCTGAACACATAACCGTAGCGACAACCCGCCCTGAAACAATTCCGGGCGACACTGCAATTGCAATCCACCCTTCAAACACCCACTTATCTCACCTTCTTGGAAAATATGCAATACATCCCCTATGGGAGAATCGCTTATTGCCGATTATTGCAGATAACTATGTGGATCCAAAATTCGGATCAGGTGTAATAAAGATAACTCCTGCTCACGACCTTCTAGACTTTGAAATCGCTGAACGTCACAACTTACAAAAAATAACTATATTTACTCAAACCGGAATGCTAAATTCAAATTGCCTAGAATACTCAAACCTAGATAAAAATATCGCTCGAAATATAATATTACAAAAACTACAATCTTTAAAACTAATAAAAAAAAATCACTCCATTTTACATAATGTTAGAATATCTTCCAGGAATGGCTCTCCTATTGAACTTTTAATAAGCAAACAATTCTTTTTGAAAACAAAAGACTTAGCGATAAACGCATTAAACACTGTTTTAAACAATGAAATAAAAATAATTCCTTCACGTTGGAAAAAAGTTTTTGAACACTTTATGACAAACATTCAAGATTGGTGCATCTCTCGCCAATTATGGTGGGGGCATAGAATTCCAATATACTACAAACTAGAAGACATAAACCCAAATAATCTTGAAAATTTATCCGACTCTAAAATTCTTTCTATAGCTACTGCATCTACAGAAAACCTAGAAAAAAAATATCCTTTAGAATATCGACAAGAAACAGATGTTTTAGACACCTGGTTCTCTTCAGCTCTCTGGCCTATTTCAACAATCAGCTACTCCCTTAGCCTTGAAGAAATTCTACAATATTATCCAACATCTGTGCTTGAAACAGGCTCTGATATACTTTTCTTCTGGGTTGCTCGAATGATAATGCTTGGTACTTACTTCACAAAAAAACCTCCATTTTCAACAATTTTCTTACATAATATTATTCGAGATGCTTATGGAAAAAAAATTTCAAAATCAATTGGAAATGCAATAGACCCTTTCGATATTATAAATGGAAACTCCTTAAAAAACATACAATTAAAGTTACAAACTAATTCAACCATAGACGAGTCAAATAAAATTTTAACGGAATATCAAAATCAATTTCCCAATGGGATTCCTGCATGCGGTGTAGATGGATTTCGATTTGGCCTTTCGACACTATGCGACAAAGGAAATTCTATAAAATTAAATATTCACCACATAGTTAAACACAAAGCATTTCTAAATAAAATATGGAATGCCTCTCGCTATATCTTATGTAATTTAAATTTTCAAAACATCTCTCCACTTTACATTCATGAAGCTCACTCCAGATTATCAATTGAAGATTTATTTATCTTATCTAAATTGCAACATTGCATAAAAAAAGTAAATAAAAATATCTCAAATTTTCAATTTTCAAAAGCCGCACTAGCTCTTCAAAAATTTTTCTGGCATGAATTTTGTGACTGGTATCTTGAAATTTCAAAACTAAAATTATCAAACATGACAACTAAAAACATATTATTAAAGATCCTGATTGATACCCTAAAATTACTCCACCCATTTTGTCCCTTCATAACAGAAGAAATTTGGGAAACTATCCCGATTACCGTATCCTACTGCAGTAGCTCCTACATTCCACAATTTAATAAAAAACTTCTTAACCCAAATGCAGAAAAAATGTTTGCATTAATTCAAAATATAATTTCATCAATTCGCTACACATGCCATTCCTACAATATCCAAACTATTGACAAAAAGAACATCAATATATACCTAACCCAATCCTTAAATTATGACCTAATAAACTCCTGTAAGCCAATAATATCTCACCTTACTTCTTTTTCTAACGTAAACATATACCCAAATCTTAACTCACTCGATGTAAAAACACCTTTTATAAAAAATTCTAATATAGATTACACTATAGAAATTCAAATTGATAAATCAAATATTCCTTTCGAACAAACGCAATTATCTCGTCAAATAAAAAAAATAAACAATGAAATCTCATTTTTATCAAATACATTAAATGAAACTTTTCTAAGCAAAGCGCCCATATCTATTATTAATAAAAAGAAAGAAAAATTAAACAAACTTATTTACGAAAAAAACATTATTTTAAGCAAGAAAACCTTTCTTACAACATAACTGCTCCGCGGGACGGATTTGAACCGCCGACATAGTGGTTAACAGCCACTCGCTCTACCTACTGAGCTACCGCGGATATGAAAATCTAATAAAGTTTCTTATATATTAAGTCAAGTAGATTTCAAATGAAATTTTCATATAACTTGAATTCTACCAGAGATATACTATAATCATATTATGCTCGACTGGAAAAAACTTACTAATTTTGCTAACGAAAAAAACAATATTTCTAAAATTGATTGGAGGCAAGAAGCAGCATATAGCATATGTGAACTATACTACTTACAATTTAAAACTCAAAGCTATGGAAATAATCAACGGCTAGACTTACGGCCTGGTTCTGACTTTAATAGATTTATAGATACATATATGGAAGCTTTATCAAAGCACAATGTTTGGCTTGCCCTTTTCCCTAATGAATCATCAGCTACCTCTGCGTATGCATTAGACGAAGCATTGCATTTATTAGCTGATTCTAAGATTATAGATAGAATTTTTTCTGGAGATACTGTAACCGTTCAAAAACTAGTATCTACAATTCGAAGAAAACGCATGAAATATATTGAACTTTAACTAAATTACTTATTCATTGCTTCAAGAAATTCAAAATTTGTCTTATGACTCTTTAAGTGATCTAATAAAATTTCCATTGCATCCATACTATTATACGCATGCAACAACTGTCTCAAAATCCATATACGATTCAACTCTGACTGATTGATCAAATGTTCTTCTTTTCTTGTACCAGACTTCTTCACATCTAGGCAAGGAAAGATTCTTTTTTCCATCAACTTTCGATCTAATACAATCTCTGAATTTCCAGTGCCTTTAAATTCTTCAAAAACTACTTCATCCATTTTACTTCCAGTGTCAATTAATGCTGTACTAATGATAGTCAGAGATCCTCCTTCTTCAACATTTCTAGCAGCCCCAAAAAACCGCTTTGGTCTTTGAAGAGCATTCGAATCCACTCCGCCTGACAAAACTTTTCCACTCGACGGAATAACTGCATTATAAGCTCTGCCAAGTCTTGTGATATTATCTAATAATATTACCACATCTCTTTTCATCTCCACTAATCTCTTTGCCTTTTCAATCACAATTTCTGAAACCTGAATATGTCTTCTGGCCGGCTCATCGAATGTTGACGCAATAACTTCTCCCCTAATGCTTCTTTTCATGTCCGTTACTTCTTCAGGTCGCTCGTCCACTAATAATACAAGCAAAATGACATCTGGATGATTCACTGCAATGGATTCTGCAATTTCTTGGATAAGGACTGTCTTTCCTGATTTGGGCGGCGCCACGATTAATGCACGTTGACCTTTTCCAATAGGACAAAATAAATCAATAATTCTTGTTGAGTACTTATTTGGTAAAAACTCTAATCGAAATCGTGTATCAGGATACAATGGAGTAAGATCATCAAATGAGATCATTTTTCGATGATCGAAAAAATCCATCCCATTAAAACTTTCTAATTTGTATAAAGAATAATATCTTTCCCTTTTTGTAGGAGGCCTTATTTCTCCTCTAATTGTATCTCCTGTCCGCATTCCATAAGACCTTATTTGCGAAGGGGAAACATAAATATCATCTGCGGAAGGTTCATAATTATAAATTGATTCTCTTAATAGTCCAAAGCCTTCTTTGAAAACTTCCAATGTCCCCTCTCCTAAAATTTTCCCTCTCTGTCTTGACTGCCATTGCAATAAAGCAAAAATCAAATCTTCTTTAAAAGACATCGAATCCAATTCTATTCCCAATGCACTAAGTTTTAATTGTAAGCCTTCAATAGAACTTCTCTTTAATTCTGACATATCCATTGCAACAACACTTGCATCCGTATAATAAGATGACCATAAAAAAGAGGGAACTCTTTGCTCTCTCGTATATGTTCTTTTTTCTCTTCGGTTATAATTATACCGTGATCTAAATTTTTTTACGTCTCTCATACACTTTATCACCTATCATAAAAATCTTATCTACTAAAAAATTAACTAAAGTCATGATACTAAATCCTGTTGCACCTTGCTTAATGTAATACTCATCTTTATCGCTTTTTATTGGCCCTGCAATGTCTAAATGAATCCAAGAAACATTTTTAACAAAATGCATTAAAAACAAAGATGCCGTAATCGCACCGCCAAAATATCCTCCTGAATTTTTTATGTCGGCGATAGATGAATTTATCTGGTCTTTTAAAGTATCTGTTAGTGGTAATTCTGCAAAACATTCACCTACATCATTGCCACTCTTTATAAAAAATTTTAATAAATCTGCATTATTAGAAAAGACCCCTCCTATTTTATCACCTAAAGCAACAATACAAGACCCCGTTAATGTAGCTATGTCAATAAGAATATCCGGCGAATCTTTTTCTTGAGCATAATCAATAAGATCAGCCAGAATTAATCTACCTTCTGCATCCGGATTAACTATTTCAATTGTTGAACCATCTCTTGCGTACACAACATCTCCTGGTCGATAAGACTTAGGCCCTATTGCATTTTCAACACAAGCAAAATATCCTATTACATGTATATTTGGTCTTACCCTAGCCAAAACACTCATAACTGAAAAAACGATTGCTGCTCCAGCCATATCTGTTTTCATATCAACCATATTATCTAATGGCTTTATCGATAATCCCCCTGTATCAAATGTAACTCCCTTTCCAATTAACACAATCTTCTTTCGACCAGCATACGCTTCTCCATACTCTAATCTTATCACATATGGCATATATTCACTCCCCCGGTTTACTGCCAATATTAAATTTAGCCCATTCCTTTCTATTTGATCCCTATCTAGCAATTTAACTTTCAGTCCAATTTCTTCACTTTTGTTCTTTATTTGCATAGCAAAACTTTTTGGATTTAAAATTGAAGGACTTTCATTTATCAAATCTCTTGCACACATAATCGCATCACACAAAGCCTTAGAAACATCAAAAAAGCAATCTTTCTCTGTAAACAAATAAATCTCCTTTATCCAAATTTTCATTCTTGCTGCTAAATACTTATCGAATCTATAAGTACTTAATAAAAACCCTTCATAAAAATTTTCTTCCCAAATAAAATTGCCTTGTGTAATGATACCAATCTTTTCATATCGTTTGGAATTTGAAAACGAAAAAACCATCGCACCTAATTTCCGAAAAGAATTTGTGATTATATTTTCTTTACTTCCTAATCCTAATACTAAAATAGATTCGAATTCTATATTTTGATACTCCCTAAAACAATAAGTAAAAAAAGATTCTCCAAACTCTCCTGTAAAATCTTCATCTTTTGCTTTTTTAAGATATTTTGACCCTAATATTGGCTCTTGGAGTGCACCTCCCTCTCGTATAAGATACACTAACAAATCTAATTTTATTTTCTTTTTATTTCTCAGATCTTTTTTTATAGTAAAAAAATCCATATATTCTGTTATAAAAATAACCCTAAAAAATGTCAAGATTCTTCTAGGTACTGATCGGATTTGAACCGATGTTCGCGGTTTTGCAGACCGCTTCCTAACCACTCGGACACAGTACCTTTAATTTTAGTATCATATACGGACTCTTCTGTCAAAGCGAATAAAAACGCTATATTACTCCTTATCTAAAACATTGACAACTTTCTCTATGTTTATATCTTTAAATATTGCGGGAATAACTCAGAGGTAGAGTGTAACCTTGCCAAGGTTAAAGTCGAGGGTTCAAATCCCTTTTCCCGCTTTTAATTAATTTATATACCATTGTGTACCTTGAACCGTATCTCTTAAAAAAACTCTTTCTTTTTGAAGCTCTTTTCTTAATTCATCTGCTAATTCCCATTTCTTTTCTATTCTTGCATTTTGACGCTTTTCTATTTTTTCTTTCTGACTTAATGTTAGAAATTGTTCATTAAAAAGATTTAATCCTAATATTTTATCACAAAGCTTCAAAATTCTTTTTTTTTCATAACGACATAACGAACTCTTCAAAACCTCCCATAAAACATTAATCATTTTAGGAGTATCTAAATCAAATAAAATTGCATTTTGTAATTGCTTTAAATACATTTTAATCATATTACTTGAAAAAGAATTTTTAACCAAATCTATTTTTTTATCATTATTAGAGTTCAAACTCTTTGCAATAGAAAGCAACTTTTCATATGAGCTTTTGGCTCCCAATAGCGCCTGAAAAGAAAAATTTAAACGATGCCTATAATGAACACTGATACACAAAAATCGAAAATGTTCTGATTTAAATCCTTCTTTTTCTAAATCCTTTAATGTAAAAAAGTTATTCATAGATTTGGCCATTTTATTATTTTCATGAGTTAAAAAGTCTCCATGCATCCAAATATTTGCCCATTGGTGTTGCAAAATACTTTCTGATTGAGCGATTTCATTCGTATGATGTACCATAATATGATCAATTCCTCCACAATGAATATCTAATTTTCGCCCTAAGTAGAATAAAGCCATTGCCGAACATTCAATATGCCACCCTGGAAATCCTATTCCCCATGGAGATTTCCACTTCATTAATTGATTTGGATACTTGCTATTAGAAAACCATAATACAAAATCTCTATTATCTTTTTTCAAAGTATCAATATCTATTCGGTTAAATGCTTTATCAATATCAAATTGATTACCTATTAAATCAAAATATCTTTTAAAAGTTGATACTCTAAAATATACATTTCCACTATTTTCATAAGCATATCCTGCTCGTATCAATGCTGAAATAAGCTCTATCATCAAATTTATATGATCTGTTGCCTTACTTTTAATATTCGGCAATAATATATTTAAAGACCTTAAATCTTCGAAAAATTTATTTTCATAATATGTAGCTACCTCAAAAACTTTACGCTTTTCTTTTTTTGCAGCTAATACCAATTTATCATCTCCAAAATCATGATTTGACTCCAAATGTCCTACATCTGTAATATTTAAAACGTGGCACACCTGATATCCAAAAAACTCCAATCCTCTTTTTAGTACATCTTCAAACATATATGTTCTTAAATTTCCAATATGTGCATAATTATACACTGTGGGTCCACATGTATATAACGAAACCTTTCCCAATCGAATAGGATTAAACCAATTATATTCTTTCTTTAATGTATTATAAAATAGAAATTGAAACATAAACTAATAAATAAAATGAGTCGTCAGAGATTTGAACTCTGGACCAACGGATTAAAAGTCCGATGCTCTACCGGGCTGAGCTAACGACCCCATCTAATATCATTATCCATATTTTTAGTATATTAAATGTGGATATTTAGAAAATACAACTTTTTCCACAAAATATCAACACTTATTTTTTTTCAATATTTATATTTAGTATTGATTTTTCCAATGATTTATTTATTTTCCACAAATCCACATATTATTATTATTATTAATTAAATTCTTCATTATATAATATTACTTACTATATAACATACAACCATTAATTAATTACTATCTACTAGCATCTTATAAAAAAATATATATAATAAATATTATGCATATAATAATTTCAACTAATGAACTATTAAAAAGTGTACAAATTGTGCAAAGTATTGCACAAAAAAGAAATACAATACCTGTATTATCTAACATCCTCATAGAAGTACAGTCTAATTATCTAAGATTACAATCTTCAGATTTAGATATTGATCTTCAAATTTTAAAATCATGCGAGGTTTTTTCAACAGGTGTAATTACTGTAAACGCTAAAGCATTTTCAGATGTGGTAAAATTTTTGCCTGGTGAATTTGTAACATTACAACTTCTTGAAAATGGGTATTTACAAATAAAAAGTGGAAAAACGCTTGCCAATTTAATCACTCTTTATTCTGAGGATTATCCTTTGTTTCCAGATATAGATGAGACATTTTTTAAGAATGTTCGTATAAAGAAATTATTAGATGCAATGCAAAAAGCAGTGCATTTCACAAGTACAGAAGTAAGTCGATATAGCATGACTGGTGTATATGTTGAGCCAGGAACTTTAAAGAATTCCTTAGTGTCAACAGATGGTCATAGGTTGAGCAAGTATGAAACTGAAATAAATGAAATTTTTCCTTTATTAAAAATGCCAATATTATTACCACGTAAAGGATTACAAGAATTATTAAAAATATTAGAGCAGTGCATAGATCATGAACGATTTTGTATGTTTGGCCTTACAGATACAATGGCAGTGCTAAAAATAGATGACACGACCTTATGTATGAAGTTGATGGAACTGGCTTTTCCAGAATATGAAAAAATTATTCCGGAAAAATCAAGAAACTTTTTTATTTCGTCTAGAGTTAATCTGATAAATAGTTTAAAAAGAGTTTCTGTTCTTGCAAGTGATAAAAATCAAGGAGTTAAATTCCGATTAAATTGTAATGGATTACAAGTATCTTGTTTTAATCCTAATTTAGGGGAAATATGCGATGATTTAGCTGTTATTTATTCAGGACCAGAAATTGAAAGTAGTTTTGTTGTTGCTTATGTAATAGATGCATTAAGCCTACTTTCAGATTTAAATGTTATGATTTCTTTTGAAGATGAAAAGTCACCTGTAGTATTAACAGGAGAACTAGAGAAACATCATATTTGTGTAGTAATGCCTATCTATTATTAAAATTTTGATTCAAATTTTAAAAGGTAAGAAACTATTTTTGGCTTTGGATAAAAAACATTGTTATAAATTTTGGTCAGGATAGATATTTTATATTTTTGTTTTAATAGGTTATAAATATTGCATTGATTATTTTCGAGTAATTTTTTAGCAAGTTCTTCCGGGACTAAAAAAATGGAACCTGGAATAAACATTTGAAATTGTATGATTTTTTGTAAGATATCGTTTGCTAAATGATATGGAATGTTTCCACAAAGAATTGTTTTAAATTGATAACTTTCAAAATAATCTTTAAAAAAATGAATAATATCTGTTTCATAAACTTTTAAGAAATTTTTAAAAGATTTGGATTTAAAAAGAAGTAGGATGTGAGGAATTAATTCCCTGTCTCTTTCTAGAGAGATTATTTCAACCTTAAATTCTAATAAAAATTTAGTTAAATTGCCAAAACCTGTTCCGAATTCACAAATATTGCAATTGTTTTTTTTTGAAAGCTCTATTATTTCTTTGGAAATGAGATGTAATAAAGAGTTGTTTGTTAAAAAATTTTGACCAAATTTTTTTTTAGGGTACAAGTTTATCATATGTTATTTCTTAAGTTTTTATTTGAGTCTGATACTTGTACTTTAAAAATAAATTCTAAGATAAATGTGTAAAGGTAAAATTTGGTATTTCGGAATGCTTCATCACATTCTTGAAAATACTCTTGTAATGGATCTTTTTGGACATATCCGCTAAATTGGATTCCTTCTTTAAGGTTTTCTATTAATTGTAAGTGATCTTTCCATAATTGGTCTAAAAATTGAAGATACATAAATCTAATGATAGATTGAAACATATCAGGGTTTTGAAACTCATTTTCTTTTTCGCGATATAAAGCGACTAATTTTATATAGAAGAAATTCAATGCATCATCTATGTCTAAAGGAATTTCTGCTATATTTAAAGAATCTTTAGTATATTTATGAATTTGATTACATAGAAAGCTAATATTGATTGAAGATAAACAAGAACCTTTTGGCTGCACTTTTATAAGTAAGGCTATTAGGAAAGATTCTAATATGTCATAAATTAATTCTCTAGGATTTTTTATGCTTAAAATTTCTTTTCTTAAATCATAGATTTCCTTACGTTGTAAATTTATGATATTGTCATAGTCGGTTAAATCTTTTCGAATATTGAAATGTATATTCTCAATTTTTTTTTGAGCTGATTCTATTGATTTGTTTACTAAAGAGTGTTCAATAGACTCTCCATGTTTAATACCTATGGATTCAAGCGTGCCTATCATCTTTTCAGAGCCGAATAATCTCATCAAATGATCCTCTAAAGAAATATAAAAGCGAGTTGAACCAGGGTCTCCTTGTCGACCAGCTCTACCTCTTAATTGATTATCTATTCGTCTGGATTCATGACGTTCAGTTCCTATAATGCGAAGACCACCTGTTAATATAACTTTTTGACGCTCTTCTGCGAAATTATTCATAAAATAGGGTAATATTTGTGCGTAATAAGAAATAGCTTTATTTTGAAATTCTTTATTCTCTTCATTTGGAATAATGTTTTGGGGGTTTCCTGTTAAAAAGGCTAATTCTGCAATTTGGGAATTTGAGAGTGACATTTTTTTAGCAACTTCACATCTTGCTAAAAATTCAGGGTCTCCTCCTAAAATTATATCAGTACCGCGGCCGGCCATATTTGTTGCAATTGTAACGGCATTTAGACGACCTGCTTGAGCTATAATTGCAGCTTCTTCTTTATGTTTTTTTGCGTTTAAAACATGATGTTTAATTTGTTTCTCTTTTAGTTTTTTTGATAATAATTCTGATTTTTCGACCGAGGTAGTTCCAATAAGAATTGGTTGGTGATTTTTATGTGTAATTAAAATGTCATGTAAAATAGCATCTATCTTTTCATTTTCAGTTTTAAAAATTTTATCGAATTCATCATATCTAATACGTTTTGCATTTGTTGGAATCGTTAATACATCAAGATTATAAATTTTAAGAAATTCTTCTGATTCTGTTTTTGCAGTTCCCGTCATACCCGAAATTGTTTTATACAATTTAAAATAATTTTGAAAAGTTACTGAAGCTAATGTTTGATTTTCATATTGAATCTTTACATTTTCTTTAGCTTCGATAGCTTGATGAAGACCGTCAGACCATTTTCTTCCAGGCATCAGTCTTCCAGTATGTTCATCTATGATTATGACTTCGTTATTTTCTACAATGTAGTCAATATCTCTTTTAAACAAAATATGAGCTCTTAAAGCTTGAGTTAAGTGATGTAATATTGAAGTATTAGAGGCTATGTATAAATTTTGGATTTTTAAAAGTTTTTCAGCATGTGCAATTCCATGTTCGGTTAAAGAAATTAGCTTGTTTTGTTCATCTATAATATAGTCTAGATTGTGTAAAAGTTTAGGTACTACTTTATTAGCTTTGAGATATTGATCTATAGATTCATCTTTTTGGCCAGATATTATGAGCGGAGTTCTAGCTTCGTCAATTAAGACGGAATCAACTTCATCTATTATTGCAAAATTATGAGATCGCTGTACGTACTGATCTAATTTTAATTGCATGTTATCTCTTAAATAATCAAACCCAAACTCATTATTTTGACCATGAGTGATATCAGCTAAATATGCTCTTTTACGATGGAAGTCGCTTGAGGAAGATGCAATGACACCGACAGATAATCCCAAAAAACTATATAAACGTCCCATCCAGTCGGCGTCACGTGAGGCGAGATAGTCATTTACAGTTATTATATGAACGCCAAGTCCACAAAGTGAATTTAGAATTGCAGGAAGTGTAGCTGTTAAGGTTTTACCTTCACCGGTTCCCATTTCTATTATATTTCCACCATGCAAGGCAATTCCTCCAAGAATTTGCATATCAAAATGTCTTAAATTTAAAGCTCGTTTACTTGCTTCACGGACAATAGCAAAAACTTCATGCAAGTTATCATTTAAAATGTTTTGATCTATTAGCAGATTCTTTTTGTATTCGGAGGTTATTATATTTTTAAGGGTTAAAATTCGTGATTTTAGTTCAGTATCATGCATTGATTGCATTCTTTTTTCTAGACTATTAATAGCCACTACGCTTGGAAGGAGAGATGCTAACTTTTTTTCAAGTTCTGATTTACATAAAAAATTTAAATTCATATAAAACTTTTAAATAATATGTGATATATGGTCAAGTTAATAATTACATTATCCTAATTGTTGTTTTATTTTTTTTATAGATTGATAAGATAAGTCTTATAAGTATTTTTTTTATTCTTTTATTTTGAAACTTTATACCCAATTGCCACTTATACGTTATTGATAGACTAGGACTAGAAACCATAGCAGGTCCAAGTAGAATTACTTGATTATAGAGATTTAGCTTTTTTAGGTATTGTTTTATTTTATTTGCTATAAAGAATGAGTATTTTTTAGAGTGTTTACTATTTAATATATATATTAGAATAAAAGAATAGAAAGGAGGAAGTTTTAATCGTTTTCGCTCATTGATACTCCACTTTAGAAATAGGTGCTTATTATTATTTTTTAAATACAAGAGAGATGGAGGTAGGTGCTTTGATGTATAAAAAATAAAATTTTTATGATTTGAACTTAATGAAAATAGATAAAAAAAAGATTGAAATAATTGTTCAATCAAAGAAAAATTTGATCGATAAGAAGTGTTAGAAAATATAAAAGTAGAAGATAATTTTGCAAAAACATATCCATCATAAATGTGAGGTAGACTAACTAGAATATTAATGTTTTGGTTTTTAATTAATGTTAATGTTTTATTAATGCTCGATAAAGATGTTTTGTTGTTTGGGATAATAATAGACTTTTGATATGGGAAATAAGATTGAAGTTCTTTTTGAATTTTTTTTAAGCTTTGTATTAGTAGGTTTTTAACTGTCTTGTTTTTAATTGTGAATGAGCAATTATATTGAATTAAAGGAAATGGATTTGAGGATTTTAATATGTTGACATTGGAGGTATTGTTAGAAATAGTTGAATAAGATAGTAAAAAGGTGTAATCAAAGATAAGTAAGATTTGTTTATTTTGGTTTAATATTTTTTTTATATAAATTATAGAATTTTCATTAAATACAGACTTCTTAATGTTATGAATCTTAAGAAAGCAAACAGTATTTTTCTTTGAAAAATTAGGAAGTATTGATCTTAAGTAAATACAAAGATTAGATGATACATAAGTTAATGTTTCTACAGAGGGTGTAAGAGAACTCATAAATAAGTATATAGATTTTTTTTTTGCATACCAAGAGGCAAGAACTTTAGTATTGTAAAATGGAAATTCGCTTGATTTGAATATAGGATGATGTTCGTTTTCGATAAGGATTAACCCCAAGTGGGGAAATGGAAAAAATATTGAGGAAGGATTGCCTATTAAAATAGTTTTTTGAAAAGATGGAGTATTATATAGCGATTGCTTTTTACATATAAGTGTTTTTTTTTGTAATTTGCTAGATATTAATGTCTGAAAGTAGCTAGTTGAGTGAACATTTGGGGTTATAATTAAAATATTTTGATTTTTGTCTAAGATTTGTTGAAAAATATATAAATATAATTCGTTTTTTTTTTGAATAATCTGCCATTCTAACAGTATGAGATTATTTAATTGGGATTTTGGAATAGTTAAAATCTTGGATAATTTAGAAATGGCTAATATTTGTGATAAGTTTAAGTTGCAATAAACTTTATGTAGTATTTTGACTTTATTGACTTTAAAAGAATTTAATATTGCTATTTTTGAAAAGTTGTAAAAAGAAAGAGATAATTTTATAAACGATTGAACAGGTGGTCCAAAATATTTTTGACCAAATTTATGAAGACTAATTTGGTGTTGAGTTAAAAATATAAATGAAAGTATTTGAAACGTTATTGGTTTTATTGATTTTTTTTTTATGAATTTGTTTATTTTTTTTGATATTTTAATAATAATTCCAACTTTTTCTTTATTAAAGAAAGTTAATTTTAGACATTTTCCATATAAAGAATGTGGAGTTTTTATACCATAACAACCGTAGATTAAAGTTCTTTCAATTTCATAAATATATACGAAAACATATGCTTGAAAAATCATAAAAAAAATAGCGAGAAACGGGATTTGAACCCGCGACCTTAAGCTTGGGAAGCTTTTGCTCTACCGCTGAGCTATTCTCGCCAATTAATAGTGTAAATGTTGGTTTCTTTGCTTATTTTTAAAGTAATTGATATTTTTTTCATAGTCAAATTCTGGCTTTTTGTATTCGTGATCTATATCATCGGTTTGTTTTACAATTTCAGGGTGCATTTCATGAAAATCTCCTTCTTCTTCATCGAAGTTGTCTTCATCTATGTTTACAAATTTAGTTATATTACTTAAAAATTTTAAGGAAGATATTCCAGTAGGCCCATTGCGATTTTTTGCAATAATAATTTCTGTCATACCAATCTTTTCTTCAGGAGTATTTTCTTTAGTGTAATAGTCTTCTCTATATAGAAAGACTATTAAATCTGCGTCTTGCTCAATAGCACCAGACTCCCTTAGATCGCTCATTAGAGGTCTTTTATCCAATCTTGATTCTACGCTACGATTTAATTGAGAAAGTGCTATTACTGGAATTTTTAATTCTCTGGCAATACTTTTTAATCCTTTAGAAATTTCTCCAACTTCGATAGTTTTATTCTCAATACCAGGGGGCCCATCCATTAATTGTAAATAATCTACAATAATTAATTTTATATGATGATGAAGGGCTAGTCTTCTACATTTATTTCGTAGCTCAGCGATAGATAATGTAGGGCTGTCGTCAATAAATAAAGGAGCTCGACTTAAAAAGCTAGTTGACCCAATAAAATCAGAAAACTCTTCGGCATTAATCAATCCTGTTTTTAGTCGAGAAAGATCGACACGTGATTCTGCACTTAAGATTCTAAATACCAATTGATCGGCACTCATTTCTAGGGAAAACATTACAACAGGAATCTGATTATGCATGGCAATATGAGTAGCCATATTTAAGGTTAATGCAGTTTTTCCCATAGAAGGTCTTGCAGCGATAACTATAAATTCACCTGGTTGAAAACCACCAGTAGTTTTATCTATACTTTCAAATCCAGAAGCAAGCCCAAGAATCTCTATTTCATTGTCATAAGATACTTCAATTTTATCTAATACAATATTAATTAATTCATTCATAGGAATCATTTCTTTTTGAGGAGAATCATCTCGAATTTTTAAAATGGCTTGCTCAGCAGCATCTAATATATGTGGTATTTTTTCTTTTTGAGAATAAGCAGTTTGAGCAATCTTTGAGGCAGTAAGGATCAATTTTCTTAGAATAGATTTATCTTTTACAATTTTTATGTATGTTTTAATATGAGCCGAGCTTGGAAATAAAGATTCTAAATGTGCAATAAATGAAGGGCCTCCAATTGTGTCTAGCTTTTGTAATTGAATTAATTCATCTACTATAGTTACGGTATTTATTGGCTTATTATTATAATAAGCGCTTGAAATAGCTGAAAAAATAATTTGATGAGATGGGTGATAAAAATCGTCAGATTTTATTCCAAATTTACTTGCAATTTCAAATGCTTCTGTGTCGATAAGTAGAGAACATAAAATGCCACGCTCTGCGTCTAAGGATTGCGGAATAGATAATTCAATAGTATGTTTTTTATTTTCAAGATGTTTTAATTGAGATTTAATATTTTCTGTAAAAGATTCAAAAGGAAAAATTGTATGATGTGAGTTCATGCTTTTATGATATCAGATTTGATAATTTTTGCAAAAAATAAAAATAACATGATTAAGATATTGAAGAGCCTATTCTAAGGAATTTAATTTGAGGCAAATAAAAGAATTTAAATTTGAGAATTTCTTTAGATTTGTGAATATTAAATGAAATCCCGATAATCTTTCCTTTAATATGATTGCAAGGTACAGCTCCCCAGGTACGACTATCTAAAGAATTTCCTCTGTTGTCTCCTAATACAAATACGTATCCTTCTTTTATAGTGCAATGATTTTCGGAGCAGATTAATCCATTAAGATGCGGTGTGGATTTATTTGGCCAATTCTGTTTAGACAAAGAAGAGTATATTTTATGGGGAAGTATGGAATGGATTTTTTCTTGGCTTTCTATAATAATCTTTTTTAAGAATAATTTCTCTTTAAAAGGGATATACCATTTATATTTAAATTTTGATTGATACAATGGCTTGTTATCTATATAGATTATAGAATCTTTTATAGAGATATTCTGACCTGCAAGAGCGATTACTCTTTTGGTCCAGACTTGGTTTGCATATTTTGGCACATAGTTTGGAGCTTCAAAAATAATAATATCTCCTTGTTTAGGGTTGCACCATGTAATTGTGTATTGATTTCGAAAAATAGGGCTTTTTAGGCCATAACAAATTTTTGAAGTGAATACAAGATCGCCTATTTGTAAGGTAGGCAGCATAGATCCAGAATATATCCTGTAATGTTGAAATGTTGATAGAAGTAAAATAAAAAGAATAAAGAAAAACAGTAAATGTTTTTTATATTTATTTCTAGAAAAATTTGGAATATATCTATTATAGATCTTATCAATATTTTCAGTATGATTTTGAAGGTATATATTTGATGATAATTTCATTTTATTTAGCTCTTCACTGATCTGCAAGATATTATATGTATTTGATAAGTATTTCTTTTTTGAAAAGTTATAAATTCTCTTTTTTAGAATGTGAAATTTTATTTGAAATAGGATCCAGATAAAGAATTGATTTTTAATAAGTTTATTTATCCCGAATAGAAGTGCAATTAGGGATAGTAAATAAGGAAGTAAAATCATTTTAAAATGTTTAATCAATTTTTAGTATAGATAAAAAAGTTTCTTGAGGAATATTTATTGATCCAAATTGTTTCATTTTTTTTTTCCCTTGTTTTTGCTTTTCTAGGAGTTTTCTTTTTCTTGAAATATCTCCGCCATAACATTTCGCAGTTACATCTTTTCTTAGAGCTGAGAGAGTTTCACGAGAAATAATTTTTGATCCAATTGCGGCTTGAATAGCTATTGGGTATTGATGTTTTGAAAGAGTTTCTTTTATTTTTTGGCATAACAATTTGCCACGATTATAAGAAGCGTTTCTATGGCATATAAAAGATAATGAATCTACAATCTTATTATTTAGTAATATATCTATTTTTACAAGATCAGATTTTTGAAAATCTTTAAAAGTATAGTCTAAGGTTGCGTAACCTTTGCTTATAGATTTTAGCTTGTCAAAAAAATCAAATATAATTTCTGCCATAGGAAACTCATACGTTAAGATAGCATTTGCTTGATTCATATATTCAATTTCTATTTGTTTTCCACGTTTGGATTCAGCTAATAACATGATTGCACCTATAAATTGGGATGGTGAATATATATGAGATGTAATATAAGGTTCTTCTAGTGAAGATATGTCATGTGCATTTGGTAGCTGAGAAGGATTATTTATTAATAAAGATTGACCAGCTTTCATTGTAACACGTAAAGTTGTTGATGGCGCACTTACAATGATGTCTAAATTGAACTCTCTTTGAAGTCTTTCCTTTATAATTTCCATATGAAATAGTCCTAAAAAACCGCATCTAAAACCAAGTCCTAAAGCCTGACTTGATTCTTGAGAAAAAGATAAAGAAGCATCATTTAATGATAGTTTAAGAAGAGCTTTCTGTAAGTTTTCAAAATCTGAAGAGTTTATTGGAAAGATTCCAGCAAATACCATTGGCTTGGACTCTTTTAATTTTAAAATAGGGGAATGAGTTTGATATTCTGTTTGAGTAATAGTGTCTCCTACTTTCGCATCTGTTATTGTTTTGATGTTGGCAATAACAAATCCAACATCACCGCAAATTAAACTGGGTATAAATGTAGGATTTGGATTAAATATGCCAACCTCTTGGACTAGAAATTCTTTTAACGAACTCATAAATAATATTTTCTTTCCAGGTTCAATGCGTCCATTAAATACTTTAATTAATATAATAACCCCTCTATAGTTATCAAACCAGCTGTCAATTATTAGTGCTTGTAATGGCAGTAGTGGATCTCCCTGTGGTGGTGGAATTCGATGAATAATAGATTCAAGTATATTTACAATTCCAAATCCAGTTTTACCAGAAGCCGCAATACACAGACTAGCATTAATTCCAAGTATCTTTTCTATTTCTTGAGATGTTTTAATAAAATCTGTCGTTTCTAAATCTATTTTATTTATGACGGGAACAATTTCTAAGTTATTTTCTAATGCCAAATAAGCGTTTGTTAATGTTTGAGCTTGAATTCCTTGTGACCCGTCAATAATCAGTAAAGCTCCCTCGCAAGCAGATAGCGAACGAGAAACTTCATGGTTAAAATCTATGTGACCAGGGGTGTCTATTAGAGAGATAGAATAATTTTGATTATTTCTAGCTCTATAATAAATAGAAACAGTTTGAGATTTTATGGTTACGCCTCTTTCTCTTTCTATTTCCATTTTGTCTAAAAACTGATCGCGCATTTCCCTTGGGTTTAGAATACCTGTATATTCTAAAATTCGATCTGCTAAAGTGCTTTTCCCATGGTCGATATGGGCGATTATTGAAAAATTTCGAATATTAGCCTGATTTTTTGGAAGTGTAGACATGGATAATTTTAGTGAGGAGTTATGGAATATAAATCTTTAATTTCATTTAATGAAAGTGTTTTGTATTCACCAGGCTTTAATCCTGCAATAGATAGATTTCCAAAATGAGTACGAATGATTCTTAAGGTAGGATGATTGATTTTCCAGAATATTCTTTTGATTTGTCTATTTTTTCCTTGTGTAAGGATAATTCGTATCCAAGTATTTGAAGAGGTAGTGGAAATGGGTTCTATATAGCAACTTCTTGAGCATCCCTCTTCTAAATATATTCCTTTGTGAATTTTAAGCAGATTTGAACGGGATGGAATATTTTTTATTTTAATTTCGTAGATTTTTGGAATAAAAGAAGAGGGGTCAGTTAATTTGCCAGCAAGCAACTTGTCATTTGTTACAAGTAAGGCGCCTTCTGTGTCATAATCTAAGCGCCCAACGGTAGTTAGAGTATTGTCTTTTATTTGAAGAATATTGAAAAGTGATTTATTTAAAGGTAATTGCTTTGTGGTTGATATAAAGTTTTTTGGCTTATATACTAAGATATAGCTATATTGGTTATTGTTTAGCATAGGGGTATTTCATTTTTTTTAGATATTTCGAATAAAAAAATCAATAGAGCGTCAGAGGCATTTAAGGATTCTTTGTTAAGAGTTGGAATAGATACAATAAAATCGCACTTGTTTTTTATTTTATTGGGAATTCCAGAAACTTCATTTCCAATGATAAGGGCGATCTTATTTGGAAATTGGAAATTATTAATAGAATAACTATTCCTGTTGGTGCAACTTCCAATAATCCAAAATCCATTTTTTTTTAGTTGAGTGATTGTTTTGTATATATTTGATATTTGAACAACCGGAATCCTTGAGGCATAACCAGTGGCAACTTTCTCAGCCATGGGAGAAATTGGAGTTGTTTTGTTTTTTGTTATCATAATAAGATTTGCATTGAGTAAAAAGGAAGATCTAAAAGCTCTACCTAGATTTCCTGGGTTTTCAATTTCGTTTATTATTATACAGAGATAGATTTTATTAAGGTCAATTGATTTGAGTTTTTGGTATGGAAATTGTTTCGAGATCAGGCAAAGTCCTTGATTGGAGGTTGCCTTTCCAAATACTTGTTTGAAAGTGTTTTTTTCCCAAATTTCATATGGAATATGTAGTTGTTTTCTATTTAAAAATTTTGGGTATTCGGAAAATATTAAGCGAACAATCCTTTGAGGTTGATAATCAATAATTGATTGAATAGTTCGAATGCCGAATATGAAAGCATACATGATATTAATATATACTATAAATAAAGTATTTAAAACAAAAGCTTCGATTTATTTTCTATTTTACAAGTGGCATGAGGGAATTGAAGAGAAATGGATTTGAGATTTGTGTTTGCATTAGGAATCGCGTTAGAGAGTTTCCGTAACTGTTATCTTGTTTGTCTATTACGAAGTATAAATAATTTTTTGCTCTGGTAATTCCGACATATAGAAGACGAGCTGATTCTGCTTCTGTTGTTTTTTTTATTTCATGCACAGTTTTGTCTAAAATAGTTTGAGTTTTAAATCCTTTGTCTTTTTTTAAAGTTTGTGATGATATATATAGTTGAGGTAAGGAATCTGAGACTGGATTGTATAGGATAGTATCTTGTTTAAGTGTATAATAAAAATTTAAATCGATTAGAACAACTACAGGAAATTCAAGACCTTTTGATTGATGTAATGTCATTAGATTTATCGCAGGAGAGGAAGGCTCGACTTCATTTTTTTTATTGTTATTTTTATGTGAGAATCTTATTGAATCTAGGAAATTATTAATTTCATTTTTATAATTCTCAACGAAGTCTGTTGTTGATTCTTTTAGTTTGCTTATATTAAATAGCTTTTGAGGGAGATCAGGATGCAGTGAAAGATTTGTTAGATATTGTCCTTCAATAAGGATACGATCAATAATTTGCGATAAAGGCTTTATTCCAAGCATCGTTTTTAGGGAGAGTATAAATGATGTTGAGAGCCAAGTAGGGGTATGATTTGCATATACAGAAAATGAGCAAATACATTTTTTTATTTTAATAAATGTCGATTTATGTAGAGTAAGAATGTATAAAATAGATATTATGTCTATAATTTCTCTTTGATCATATATATTGTAGCTATGAGATAAATTTGTAGGAATTTTCGCATTTCTTAATGTTTCTTGAATCTTGTAAAAAACATTGCTTCTTCTGGAAAGGATAGTTATGTCGGAAAGATGAAATTTATTTGTTTGTATCCAAAAGATTATCTTTTGAATGAAATTTTTGCCAAGAATTCCACCAGCAATTTTATTTTTTTTTTCTGAGGTTAATAAGTCGGCTGGTTTTAGTCTTGCAATAGTGGAGGCTGATACGAAATTTGAGAAATATATAATACTAGAAGATGATCTTCTTGAAGATACTAAATATGTATTTCTTGTATTGAAATATGAACTTTCTAGTGTTGCGCCTCTAAATGAGTAAATGCTTTGTTTTTGGTCTCCAATAAGGAAGGTCTTAGTATTTTTTTTAGAGAGTAGGTATATTAATTTATTTTGATTTGGAGATATATCTTGGCATTCATCTATTAAAATGCAGTTAAATTGAGGTAGTTTAGTGTGAGTTTGAAGTGTTAATATTCCTTCTTTTACTAGGTTGGTTAGGCTATAATGATTTGGAATTTTGGTTTTGGTAATTCTTTTTAAAATTTGAATAATCATGTTGGATATGAATACCGAATTTAGATATTGAATTGTGGATAAAAGTTTAGCAAGAATAGATTTTAATTGGATTTTTTCTAGTTGTTTTGTTTGATTGAGTGAGAATAAAATTGTGGTTTTATCTAGTATATATTTAGCCGTTAATTTGTTTTTATTTTGCATAAAGATATTTGCAAGCAGATACAGGGTAGGATGAGTGTTTTCTATGTTGATAATTGAGGATAGTAGAAAGTACATTTTAATATCAACATCTAGATGCCATTTCATTCTGGTAGGCGTATTTCTGTTAATTAAGGGTGAAATGTCATTTTCTTGAATCTTACAGATTGAAGTAAAGATTCCTTTGATAAATGATTTTTTATTTATTTGATATGAATAAGATACATTTTCTTTCAGTGTGTTATGAATTTCTTGTAAGATTTCTTTGAAGTTTTCATCAGGTGATATTATTTGAATAGGGGCATGCTTGTATGAAAGGCTTTGAATACAAAATGAGTGAAAGGTTTGTATTGGTAAGTCTAATAGATTATTGATTGGTAAATTGTTTTTTATAATACTGTTGATTATTCTTTCTTTTATTTCGTTCGTTGCTTTCTGAGAAAATGTGATGGCGAGTGGTCTCTTGTTTTCTAAGATAGATTTTAAAAAATATAAGGTTAAAAGGTGTGTTTTTCCAGTTCCTGCTCCTGCAAGAATTAGTGTAAAAGTTGAATCTGACATAGGTTTTTTATTGACTTCTTTGCAAATAGTATAAAATATTCTTTGATATGGGTGTCAAATTGTTTGTTGATGGAGCTTGCTTAAATAATCCAGGTCCTGGAGGATGGGCTGCTATGATTGTTACTTCGTATTCTAGCACAATTTTTTCCGGGGGAGAAGTAGAAAGTACGAACAATAAAATGGAATTAGTGTCAATAATTAGAGGAATAGAGTTTATTCGTGCGAATTTTATGATAAAAAGCGAAATTAAGATTTTTTCGGATAGTAGCTATGTTGTGCATGGGGCTTCTAGATGGTTGGCTATCTGGAAAAAGGCACAATGGAAAAGGTCTGGAAAATTAATTCCTAACTTTTATTATTGGAAAGAGATAGCAGAGTTAATTAGGGAAATAGATATAAGATGGGTTTGGATCAGAGGTCATTGTGGTATAATGGAAAATGATATTGTTGATAAAGTGGCGAAATTAGAAGCTTTAAGGTTTTTAAATTGAGGCTTGCAATTGTAGAAATACTTTATTATATAAAGATAAAGCCTTTGATGGAGATCAGTGTGGTTTTTAAGAGTTATTCCTGAAAATGGTTTATTTTAAAATGATTAGGAATCAGGGCTGGAGGTATAGTTTATGAAAAAATATTTAATGGTATTTATTTGTACAACTTCATTATTTATGAGCTCTTGTATGTTTTTTAAAAAGAATACGCATTCTGGTAGTGGAGTGAATACACAAACAGCTGTTAAATCTTTGAAAAACAAAGAAGTAGTTCGCGAAAATATGGTTACAAGTAAGATAGTTATTCCTGGTATTGGAATAGGTCCAATAAAAGATAAAATTGAAGTGTCTCTTCAAATAGATGAGTCTAAAGCGCAGCAAGGAATGACTTTATTTGGTCAAAAATGTAGTGCATGTCATAAGATTGAAGAGAAATATGTGGGACCAGCATTAAAGGGTGTTACTAAGAGACGGCAGCCTGAGTGGATTTTAAATATGATAATGAATCCAGTTGAGATGACTCAAAAAGACGAAGTGGCAAAAGAGTTGTTAGCTGAACACTTGACTCAAATGACATATCAGAATGTTGATATAAAAGAAGCGTACGCTATTTTAGAGTACTTTAGGTTAGAGGATTCTAGATAGAGTGACTTTTTCTGTTATTTAGTAATTTTTTTTTAAAAAAAGTTGGGAGTCTTTTAAAGATTCATTGAAATGATAAAAAAAAGATGTAATAGTATTTTTGGTGCGAGCATGCTGAATGGATAGTGTGCTTGATGGTTCTTTTTGCGTAAGTGAAAAGAGGTAGGACATGTGGAAAGGTCATATAAGATTTTCTTATGCGATTTCTTAAACTAAGTTTGGATTTTAAATTTAGCTGCATGTCTGAGTTTTAGTGGGGGATATGTTATGTTAAAAGCTAAAACGTTATTTTGGGCTGTTTTATCAGCTTTAATTATTCAAGTTGGTTGTGGAAAATCTATCGAATTGCCATTCTTAAAGAAGGGAAGTAAAGAAGTTAAA
Source organism: Deltaproteobacteria bacterium (assembly GCA_016432245.1). Taxonomy (GTDB): domain Bacteria; phylum Myxococcota; class UBA727; order UBA727; family JABDBI01. Next base: position 26,887 of record CP066680.1, read on the forward strand.
GTTAACAAAGAAGTTAAAATTAACAAAGAAGTGGCAATAGAGAATGTTACAAAAGAAGGATCGAAGGATGAATTAGTGGATTCTGAAATGAATATTGGGGAAAATATGGAGAAAAAAGAAGAAGCAGGTGTTAGTATGAATCTAAGTCTGCCAAGTGATGAGGTAATCGCAGCTTCAATGACCTATGTTGCTCCAGGTTCATATGATGAATTTTACTGGTTCATGTCAGGTGGTTATAGTGGGCAAGTTTCAGTTTATGGAATTCCATCAGGAAGATTGTTTAAGATTATTCCAGTGTTTTCCTTATTTCCAGAAAATGGATATGGATTTGAGGAAGAGACAAAAGATATGTTGCTAACTTCATATGGACATATACCATGGGATGACTCTCATCATCCAGAGGTATCATTGACTAAAGGAGAGCAAGATGGAAGGTGGCTTTTTATAAATGGAAATAATACACCACGAATCGCACGTATCGATTTAAAGTCTTTTGAAACGACTCAAATTATTGAGATCCCAAATTCTGCAGGGAACCATGGGTCTCCTTTTCTTACTGAAAATACAGAGTATTTGATGGCATCTACGCGGTTTTCAATTCCGATATTGCAATCTAACGTAGCAATTCAAGATGCTGCTAAAGGAAAGTTTAAAGGTACAATTTCTTTGGTAAGTGTTGATAAAGATACGGGAGATATGAATTTAAAGGGACAAGTTTTGGTACCAGGATATGATTATGACATTGCTCATTGTGGAAAAGGTGCGTCCCATGATTGGTGTTTTTTTACATCCTATAATACAGAACAAGCTTACGAGATGTTAGAAAGTAATTCTGCTAAAAATGAAAAAGATTATATTTTGGCATTTAATTGGGTTGGTGCGCAAAAGTGTTTTAATGATGGGAAGGCAAAAAATGTTACTACAGCGTACTATAGGAATACGCATCCTGAGAATAAGCCGACAGTTTCGGAAAAGTTTACTAAGACAAAGTTGTTAGATCCTAAGGATTGTCCAGGAATAATGTATTATTTGCCAACGCCTAAAAATCCACATGGGTGCGATGTTGATCCGACAGGGGAATATATAGTTGCGGGTGGAAAGCTAGCTTCAATGATACCGGTTCATTCTTTTTCTAAGTTTATGCAAGCAAAAGATAATATGGACAGTAGAGAAAGTGTAATCGACGGAATTCCCGTATTGAAGTATGAATCTACTTTGGCAGCAGAGGTTAGTAAGCCATGCATAGGACCGCTTCATACTGAATTTGATGGCAATGGGTATGGGTATACATCATGCTTTGTAAGTTCAGAGGTTGTAAAGTGGAAATTAGGGACATGGGAAATTGTAGATAGAGTTCCTTCGTATTATAGTATAGGGCATTTGAGTATTTCTGGAGGAGATTCTGCAAAGCCGAATCCAAAATATTTACTTGCTTTAAATAAGATAACTAAGGATAGATATCTTCCTGTTGGCGCAGAGCTTGCTCATAGTGCACAGTTGTATAGCCTTGGAGGCGATAAAATGAAATTACTTTTAGATTTTCCAACGGTTGGTGAGCCGCATTATGCACAAGGAGTTCCGGCTTCATTGTTGCAGGATAATGCACAAAGGATCTACAGACTAGATCATAATGCTCATCCATATGCAACAAAGCAAGAATCAGAAGCAAAAGTTGTCAGAGCGAAAAACGTTGTACATGTTTATATGACAGCAATTCGTTCTCATTTTAAACCTGACACTGTTGAAGTAAAAGTAGGAGATGTTGTATATTTTCATGTAACGAATCTAGAACAGGATTATGATATTCCACATGGGTTTGCAGTTAAGGGTTCAAAAAACTCTGGAGTGTTAATTATGCCGGGCCAGACGAAAACAGTTAAATGGAATGCTGAAAAAGCAGGAATTTATCCGTTTTACTGCAGTGACTTCTGTTCAGCGTTGCATCAAGAAATGCAGCAGTATATTTTAGTAAAGGGAAAGTAAACCAAGAAAGACAATGCGTGTATTAAAATTTAATCATGTTTTGGTAGGCCTCAGCATAATTTTTATGTTTGGGGCTTATTTTTTCCCAATTTGGCAAATAAGGTTGGCGGCTCCACAATATCCAGAAGGGTTAGGAATGGAGATATGGCTTAATAAGATAGTTGGTGTTGGAGAATTCGATTTGCAGAATATCAATCTACTAAATCACTATATCGGAATGGCGACAATAAATGAACATAATATTTCAGAGTTGCAATATATGCCATATATGGTGTTTGCGTTGATGTTTTTTTCTTTTATTATTCTCTGTATTGATCGATCATTTGCTTTAAATCTATTGTTTAAGGGGTTGCTAGCAATTGGTCTTGTTGGTGTTTTTGATTTTTGGTATTGGGAGTATTCCTATGGGCATAATTTGAATCCAAAAGCATCTATTAAGATCCCGGGTATGACGTATCAACCTCCGTTTTTGGGTTGTGAGAATTTATTAAATATTGTAGCATGTAGTTATCCAGGAATCGGTTTTATCTTGATTGGATTAGCTGGTTTTTGTATTTTCATTGCAGTTTTTAAGCAAAAAATTGTTGAAATTTTAAAGAGCACTGCTGAAAAGGAATTAGAGGAGATTGTGGAGTGAGGGAGTTTGTGTTATTGCTGTGTTTTGTTTTGATAGGCTGTCAATATAGAGAACCGCTAGATGAAACGCATCGAGGAAAGGCTCAGTGTGCCAATTGTAAAATGAATATAGTAGATTATAAGTTTCGATCTATAATTATAACGGAGAAAGGCAAAATAATTCCATTTGATTCCATAGAGTGTTTGCTTGGGTGGGGGCGTATTTATAGAAAAAAATGTCAAGTTTTTTTTTCTGATTTTAGGGCTCCGGATACTTTAATCGTAGGGAAAAAAGCTTTTATCTTAAAAAGTGATAAAAGACCATCTCCGATGGGAGGTGGATTAAGTGCATATTCAACTTTAGAATCTGTATTACAGGCACAAAGACAAGTTGGAGGCGTAAGGATTGAAATTAAATGAATATATTTTTTTTATTATTAGGAATCTGTTTTAGTAATTTTGCTTATGCAATCGATATTCACCATCTAATAGAGATTGCTAAGCCTTTCGATGAAATAACAATTCCTTTCGGAGCGTATAAGGTTGGGACAATTTTAATTGATAAGCCGTTGACAATAAAGGGAATAGGTATGCCTATTTTGGATGGACAGGGAGAAAAGAACACAGTAAAAATTGAGGCGCCAGATGTGATAATTGAGGGTTTTGAAATTATTGGATCTGGATATAGTGAAGTGGCAGAATATGCAGGGGTTAAGATAGAAGCAGGAGAAAGATGTGAGGTTAAAAATAATAAATTTAACAATAATACATATTCAGTTTTCCTCGTAAAGTCAAAAGATTGTCGGATTTTTAATAACATTATTAGTGCAGATGCAAAATATGAAGCTACAAGTGGAAATGGTGTTCATTTATGGAATTGTAAAGGTATAATTGTTGAAGATAATGTTATACGAGGACATCGGGATGGAATATATATAGAGTTTACAACAGATTCGATGATAAAAAATAATTTATCTGAGCAAAATATTCGATATGGCCTTCATTTTATGTATTCACATAGAAATAAATATGTAAGAAATTCTTTTTTAAACAATCAAACAGGAGTCGCAGTAATGTATTCAAAAAATATTGAAATGCTTGAGAATGATTTTCAAAAGAGCTGGGGACGGTCTTCTTATGGGTTGTTATTAAAGGATATTTCAGATAGTTATATAGGGTATAATAGTTTTAGGGGAAATACAATGGGAATTGTATGTGATGCCGCAAGTAGAAATATTTTTATTGGAAATTCTGTTAAGGATAATGGATGGGCTTTAAATATACTAGGGAATTCAGAGTCTAATTTTTTTAAGAACAATGTTTTTATTTCTAACTTTTTTGACGCAATGACAAATGCTGAAAGAACCACAAATGTATTTTGGGGAAATTATTGGAATTTATATTTTGGATATGACTTAAATTATGATGGAATAGGGGATTCTCCATATAGGCCTATGAAGATGTTCGCTAAATGGGTTGCAAAATATCCGGAATTAACAGTTTTATTAGGATCGCCTGTAGTAGAGTTTTTAGAAATTGCAGAAAAGGTCTTTCCAATTCTTACGCCAATTACATTTATGGATTCAGCTCCATTAATGAGGAGGTAAAAATGGATGATTTAGTATTAGAGATTCAAGGTTTAAGGAAAAGCTATAAAAAGCAATGTGTCTTGCAACATGTGAATTTACAGGTGCAACATTCTTCAATATGTGCTTTGCTTGGACCGAATGGTTCAGGGAAAACAACGTTGCTAAAGATAATTTTAGGGCTTATATATCCCACTTCGTATATATTATTTAAAAACATCGACAAAGAGGATATTAGGTATATGCCACAGCATCCAAACTTTCCGCCAAATATAAAAGTTAGCGAATTATTGTCACTTATTCAAAGTTTAAAAAAACAAAAAGGCGAAGATTTGGAAGAGCTTATTTACACTTTTTCAGTAGAATCTTTTTTAGATAAATGCATAAGAGAGTTATCTGGCGGAATGAAGCAAAGGGTAAATATTGTACAAGCATTTATGTTTCCAGGGTATTTGTATTTGCTAGATGAGCCAACAATGGGGCTAGATCCTCATGTTGCATTTTTATTTAAAAATCTTTTGAGAAGGAAAAGAGATCAAGGAGCTGCAATATTATTTACATCTCACATTATGAGCGAAGTGGAACAGCTTGCAGATGAATTAGTGCTTATGATTGAAGGATATGTGTATATGCAGAGTGATCCGCAAACTATCATCACAGAGGGAGATGCTATGAATTTAGAGCAAGCACTACATCATTATTGGATTGCAAAGGTAGATTAAAATGAAAACTATTATATTTTACGAACTAAAAGAGATGATTAGAAATAAATGGTGGTTAGGGTATGGGTTGTCTTTTTTTATATTAAGTTCACTTATTTTTCATACAGGGGTTACGGAGTCATTAAGGGCAAGTGCATCATTGTTAAATTTAGTGCTGTTGCTTGTGCCGTTATTTTCATTGGTTTTTGGATCTATAAGCTTTGTAGAGAATATGCCATTTCAAGAGGTTTTATTGGCAATTCCAACAAGTAGGTTTTCTATATTTTTTGGCAAATGGCTTGGATTATCGATTGGTTTATCTTTGTCTTTTGTATTAGGAATGGGAGTATCTTCTCTTTGGTATTCTGTAAACGTAGTATTTCTAATGGGTTTAGGGGTGGTTTTAACATTTATATTTGTTAGTATTTCTTTTTTGTTGTCAAATTTTTTAAAAAAGAAAGAATTAATTTTTGGAATTGTTCTGCTTATATGGTTGTTATTTTTTTTAGTGTATGATGTTGCGATAATGGCAATAGTATCCTTATTGAGTGATTACCCATTGGAAAAATTAATAGTGTTGTTGGTTTTTTTTAATCCTATTGATGTTGTGCGAACAATGGTAACTATACAAGAGGATTTATCTGCCATGATGGGATATTCAGGTGCATTGTTTTATAAATATTTTGGGAGTGGAATGGGAGTTTCTCTTTGTGGAGGGATATTGATATTGTGGATTCTTTTTCCACTAATCTTAGGATATTGGAAATATAAACGGAAAGACCTGTAATATGAGAAATATTGTGTATGTTGTTTTCAGCTATTTTATAGTCTCAATTGGATTTTTGGTTAGTGGAGAAATGATTAGAGTTCCAGATGGGTTATATCATCCACTTACAATAGGGAACGATTTAGATTTTGAATATGTCAAATCCTTTGAAATAGATCAGTATCCAGTAACTGTATTTGAGTATTTGAGGTTTTTAAAAGAGAATCCACATTGGGTAAGGTCGCAAGCGTCACCTATATATGTAGGATTTTCTTATTTGAAAAACTGGAAGAGTGACTTTGATCCAGGAGAAAAAGTTGAGTTACAAGCACCTGTTTCTCAAGTTTCATGGTTTGCTGCAAAGTATTTTTGTCATTACTATGGGAAGAGATTACCTACATTGGCTGAGTGGGAATATATAGCAGCAGAGCCTATGCCTTCAATTAAGAAAATCCTTACATTTTATATTAAACAAGACTTGCATGCGTCAACAAAGGTTGGCTTCTCTTATAAAAATAGAAATGGCATATATGGTTTGCATGGGTTGGTTTTTGAATGGGTATTTGATTACGATTCGGATGTTTATCTTGGAGATGGAAGAGAAAGTAGTGAAGCAGAAAAGGTTGAATCTTTTTGTGGGGGAGGTGCTTTTGGAGTTTCAGACCTGGCTAATTATCCAGCTTTTATTAGAAAATCATTTCGAAATAATTTGTATGCACAGTATTCTTCAACCAATTTAGGATTTAGGTGTGTTAAATGATTTTTTGTCATAAGATGTTGCTTTTATATTATTCTATTTCAGTTTTATCGGCTAGCTTGCATGAAAAATATTCTTTCCCTTTATATACCATAAATTCAGTTTGGTATGATGATAATGGGAATCTGACCACGATGCAGTCTTTAAGAGGAGGGGTGAAAATATTTCTCATGGCTTATACGGGCTGTGAGGCTGCATGCCCCTTATTAATAGAGGAAATTTTGAAAATAGATAAATTTTTCAATAAAGACGGAAAGGTCAATGTTTCTTTTGTTTATTTTTCGATAGATCCGGAGAATGATACGCCTGCTCGCTTAAGAGAATATAGGGAAAAAAATGGATTATCGAGAGCAAAGTGGACCCTTCTTACTTCCGATGAAAACACGGTTAGAGAACTGGCTGCTGTATTGGGCTTTAAAATGAAAAAAGACGCAAGGGGATATTCTCATTCTAATTTGTTAACTGTAATAAATCAGAGTGGTCTTATAATGCATCAGCAGCATGAGATCAATCAAATACAAACAGAAGCTACTATAGAAGGCATTAAGCAGGTCTTAAGCGAATAGATAGGAGGAACGTGTGATAACGAAGTCGGGGGCTAAAAACTTTTTTGTAATAGGTACAGTTTTATGTGGGCTTTCATTTATTGGATTAGCGTTGCTTACGTTTAGAGCAATTCCGTCTAGGACAAATGTGGTTGATATGGATGAGTCTGTTATTCGAGGGAAAAAAATTTGGGAAAGAAAAAATTGTATGGGATGCCATACGTTGTTGGGTGAAGGTGGGTATTACGCACCAGAGTTAACCAAAGTAACAGATCGCCGTTCATCAGTTTGGTTAAATCAATTCTTAAAAGATCCAGAAAAGATGTATCCTGGGCAAAGAAAGATGACTAACTTTCATTTTACTCAAGAGCAGATAAATGATATAATCAACTTTTTAAAGTGGGTGGGAAAGATTGATACTAATGGATTTCCAGCAGAGGCTAAAAAAGGACTGGGAGCAGCACTTTCTACAAATACAAATATAAAATCAACAAGTGATGCATTACAACCAGAAAAAATGTCCTTATGTTTAGGTTGTCATCAATTGGGAGGCACAGGTGGCAGTGCGGGTCCATCATTTGATGCTTTACAATTTGGTAGTGGAAAGTTAACCAAGGAATATGTCCAAAAATGGTTAAAAGATCCACAGGCTATTAAGCCCGATACTGCGATGCCTAATTTGGGATTAGGAGATAGCGATATCGAAGAAATTACAACATTTTTATTTAATTTAAAAAACAATAAATAGGGAGAACTTATGATAAGATTTGAGAGTCAAAGAGTAGCATATTGGTTTTTTGCTGTATCAATGTTGCTATTCACCCTTCAATTGGTATATGGATTCATTATGGCTTTTGCTCATATGGGTTATGATGTGTTGCATCATATTATACCATTTAACACAGCACGTACAGTCCACACGAATTTACTTTTAATGTGGCTGATTTCAGGCTTCATGGGAGCTGCGTATTTTATTATCCCAGATGAAACAGATAGGGAGCTTATTATGCCGCGTTTGGCATATGTGCAATTAATTGCTTATGTGATAGTAGGGGTTTTATCTATCCTTGGATTTCATTATGGAATTTGGGAAGGAAGAAAATTCTTGGAAATTCCAAGATTTCTTGATTACCTTGTTGTAGTAGATGTTTTAATTTTTGTGTTGATAATTGGGGGAACATTATGGAGTGGAAAAATTACAACAACAGGTTCTGTTTTATTTTTTGGGCTATTAATGGCTGCATTACTGTATCTTCCAGGAATGATTGATACAGATAATCAAACAGTAGATTCCTACTGGAGATGGTGGGTTGTTCATTTATGGGTAGAGGGTGTATGGGAATTAATTATGGGAGCAATTCTATGCTATTTATTACTTAAGCTTACGGGCGTTGATAGAGAGATAGTTGAGAAATGGCTTTATGTAATAGTTGCCTTTACATTTTTATCAGGAATTTTAGGTACAGGTCATCATTTTTATTGGATAGGAACGCCTAAATTTTGGCTGTTAATTGGTGGTATATTTTCAGCATTAGAGCCTTTGGCTTTTTTAGGTATGGCAATTTTTGGAATAGCAATGGCAAGAAAGGGTTCTAAAGAGATCATTAATCCTATGGCGATGTACTGGACTTTAGGATGTTCAATATTGAGCTTTGTAGGAGCTGGTTTTTTAGGATTTGCACATACTTTGCCAAGAGTTAACCTTTATACTCATGGAACGCTTGTTACAGCGATGCATGGACATTTAGCATTTTGGGGAGCATATGCAATGTTAATCTTGGCGATGATTACCTATGCAATGCCTAAATTGTGTTGTAATCCAAGGCATGTAGAAAGTAGTGGTTTAAATTATTTTGCTTTTTGGGCTAGCAATATAGGAATGATTTCTATGACACTTGCATTTGCAGTTGCAGGAGTAACTCAGGTATATCTGGAAAGAATCTATGGAATGGATTTTTTAGCTGTACAAAAAGAAATAGAGGTGCATTTTGCGGGACTTATATTGGCAGCTTCGTTGTTTACTCTTGGGATTTTAAGTTTTGTCATTAATTTTATTCGATATGGAAGACCACGTGCGCGTGTTCATGATATGTCAAAGGATTACATTTTTGATGAAGCGATTGATTCGATTTGTTTTAAAGGAGAAGAAAATTCGCAAGAAAGAGACAATGAAATGGACGATGACGAAGGGGTATATGATGATACTGAGGAGTTTGATGAAAGTGATCTAGAAGAAATAGATATAGAAGACGATGATGAATATCTTAGTGACGAAGATGATGAATTAGACTATAGTGAGAGTAGTAGCATGTTTGACAAAAATTATGGTGCTTACTCTTACGATAAGAACACATCAAAATCGTATGACGAAGATGACATCGATGATGATGATGATGATGATGATGATGATTGCAGAGACGACATGGATGGGATTGATGACATTGATGATGATGAAGATAGAATGTGGAACATCGATGACGAAGATGACATCGATGATGATGATGATGATGATGAAAAAGGTACATACTACGACGATGATGATATAGATTAGAAATTTTTGTTAATTAAGGTAAGAAAATGTAAATGTTTGGTATTAAAGGTTTGCTAAGATATTGCTAAAGGCAGTATTTGTTTTTTTGACAGTTTATGCATTTAAAGTTAAAACAAATGCAATATATGTAATTTATAAAATGGAGAGAAACATGAATATTTTTAAGGGTCTTTTAATATTGGGTGCAATGAGTCTTGGTGCTTTTGCTGCGCCAAGTCTTGAAGTTGAAGAGGCTATTTTAACAGATGCCCCATTTGTACCACCTTATATTTCTAGAAAGAATTCGAAGAAAGTGGTGGTAAAATTGGAGTGCAAAGAAGTAGATTCTGAAATCGCAAGCGGGGTATTTTATAAATATTGGACATTTGGAGGGAAAGTACCAGGTAAATTTATCAGGATAAGAGAAGGGGATGATGTAGAATTTCATTTAAGCAATTCATCAGAAAGCACAGTAGCTCATAACATTGATCTGCATGCTGTAACAGGACCAGGTGGAGGAGCTGCAGCTACAGCAACACAACCGGGGTTGACTTCTGTTATGAATTTCAAAGCCTTAAATCCAGGGTTATATGTATATCATTGCGCGACACCGCCGGTAGGTCTACATATTGCAAATGGAATGTATGGATTAATTTTTGTGCAGCCTAAGTCTAACTTTAATAAAGTAGATAAGGAATTTTACTTAATGCAAGGAGACTATTACGTAAAGGGTGCATCTATGGAAAAAGGATTTCAAGAATTTGACATGGATAAAGCATTGGATGAACTGCCAGACTATGTTTTTATAAATGGATCATTTGCCAGACATGCAGCAGAGCCTAATCAGTTAAAAGCAAAAGTTGGAGATACCATTAGGATGTTTGTTGGAAATGGTGGACCAAATTTGGTTTCCTCATTTCACGTAATAGGTGAAATTTTTGACAAAGTATATATTGAAGGTGGTTCCGCTATAAATAAGAATGTTCAAACAACACTTATTCCAGCGGGAGGAGCTGCTATTGTTGAATTTAAAGTTGAAGTACCAGGACTGTATGTCTTTTTAGATCATTCTATTTTTAGAGCATTTCATAAGGGTGCGCTTGGCATTTTAAAAGTTGAAGGATCAGAAAATAAATTTGTATTTGGTGGAAGAGATCTAAATAAATCTTCTGCAAAAGAATAAAAAAAATATTACGGCTATTTTTATGGCAGGAAAGCTTTAGCTTTCTTGCTATAGGCCATGTTGCATGTTGCAAGTGTGTGTAAATTAGGTGTCATAGTCTATGTCAGAAGCAAAAATACGCATATCTCAAGTAATAAGGCAAGGTCCTTATTTCGTTATCTCATTTTTGATTTTTTTTCTTGTAAATCTTTTATTGTTTTTTACTTTTTTATCAGAAGAAGAAGCTTTAAATCGTAGGATAGCTGTATCAAATACCCGATATAAAGGCATAAAAGATTCTCTTTTTTCTAAATTATATAAAGAAGGGGCAGAATTATGGAGCATAAACTGCAAATCATGCCATGGGAAGCTTTATTCAGGACCAAATGTTGCAAACACTAAGTGTTTTTATGTGGATAATTATTTTTCGCCACTTGAACGAATGAGCTTTTCTTGTTTTTTGCATGGAAAGGGCTTGTCGGATGCTTTTTACAATTTACTTATTAAGCAGGAACCTTTTATTTCTTTTGATTTTCAGGATAGATCAAGTAATTTTATATTAAAAAGTATATGTTTAGGGTGCCATACAATTGGAGCAGAGGGTGGACGTGGAGCACCGCCTTTAGATAATTTGAAAGATCGTTATACAAGAGAATCTTTAACAGAATGGTTAAAACATCCTCAAAAAATTGTTAGTAAGACCTTAATGCCTAATATACCTATGACAGATAGTGAATTAAAGGAGATTGTAAACAGGCTTTTGCCTGAAAAAGAGATAGGAAATAGCGATATGGTATTTAGAAATAAGTGTACTAGCTGTCATTATATTTCTTCATTTAACCCTATTGAGGAAGTAAATGTTTCAAAAAAGAATCTATTTCATTTATTCAAAGGTAAAACGCATGAAGAATTAACGCATTATCTCGTGAACCATATTAAGCAATTGAACAAGGAGAATAATCCAGAGTTAAGGTTTACGTTCAATGAAGTAAGCGATTTGTCTAAGGAATTATTGATGAAAGCGCCTCCTGCTATATTGTACGAGTCATGTTTAGCCTGTCATTCATTTAGGGGGGAAGGAAATGGGTTGTATGCATTGGAAGCGGCTTACATGCCTTTTGGCATGAAATATCAGGATTCCGTGAATATGAAATTTCATGATAAAAGGATAGATTCTTTAGATTTAATAAAGAAGATTAAGAACATTGAAAGTATTAGTAGTTTAAATAAGAGGAAATCTACTTATTTAAATCATTTAATTCATTCTTTAAATGGAGATGAGACTATAGGAATCTTGCAAAATTCAGATAGAAAACATATCTTTTTAGAAAAATCTTATCAACTTTTGCTAGATAAACGAAATCATGTTCAAGAAGAAATTAGAGACATAGATCATCACGCAAAAAAGACTTATTTAATTAATTTAAGTACGCGATATGATGATAGTCAAAAAAAAAGATTAGTAAAGCGGTTTTATAATGCATGGAAAGAACAGAGTCTTAAGGATTTCTTAGAAGATCCAATATTGTATGATGCAAAAAAGCAAATTAGATATGTAGCTGCAAACATTCCGTTAGAAATGCCAAAGCCGCATATGGATCAAGATGAAATGAATCAATTGGTAAAATTTTTAAGTGAAGCAGGAGAGCATTCGTCTGCTTTTATGGAGAAACTAGAACGAGGACGGTGTTTAACTTGTCATACAGAAAATGATTTTTTGGGAGGTACATTAAATAAAAAAGAGAGATCAATTATTTCATCTGATAATATTAACCCATTTCCAGTAAGATATCAGAATAGTGATGGTAAATATGGTATCGATTTCGTTGATCCAAGCTTTGATTTGCAAAGCCATATTGTTCAAAAAAGGATTGCTGTAGAGGCACAGGAGACACAGGACTTAAAGAAATTTTTATTAAACATAAATTCTAAAGCGATAGAAATTAGTAAAGCATTTTTGGAAAATGGTTGTATTATTTGTCATCCATTCTTTTTTAGTGATTTAACAATGCAACAAAGGGCGTTGAAAAATAATATAAATTTGAAAGAACTTAAATCAGAAGTTATATTTAAAAGCACTTTTTCTTTAATGAATATTGAACGGTTTATTGATCAACATTATAAAGAGTATAAAAAATATTTAAACAAAGAACTTGTTGGTTGTGATGTTAAAGATATGGATAATGATACAGTGCATAAAATTCGAAATTTCTTAGGAAAAATTAATGAAGGAGCTAAAGTCGCACCTGTAGTTTATTCTTCAAAAATGTGTAGTGCTTGCCATCGTATCGACAATAAAGGTGGCGTTATAGGGCCTGATTTGTCGCATATTGGAAAAGAGCGAAGTAGTGAATATTTAAAAGTCTGGTTAAGGAATCCTTGGAACGTTAAGAGAAATACAAGAATGCCTCACATTAATTTAACAGAAAATGAAATTCAGGATTTAGTTGTGTTTTTATCATCTTTGAAGTAAAAATGGATTTATATGAATATAACATATTATAGAGAGATAAATGGAGAGATTGATCTGTTTAAGTGTTGTTATCAACAGCAATTACCTTTGTTGATTAAGGGGCCCACGGGATGTGGAAAGACGCAATATGTAACAGCGATGGCTGAATATTTACAGAGACCATTGATTAAGGTGTTATGTAATGAGGATACAACAGCAGGAGACCTTTTGGGTAGGTTTTTATTGAAGAATCAAGAAACGATATGGCAAGATGGACCAGTTACAAGAGCGGTAAGGGAAGGCGCAATTCTTTATCTGGATGAGATAGCGGAAGCTAGGGAGGATGTTATAGTGGCTTTGCATCCCTTAACAGATCATCGACGAGAGATTTATATTGATAAAATAAATGAAACAATAAGGGCGCCGTCGAATTTTTTTTGTGTTGCAAGTTATAATCCAGGATATCAAAGAGGAATTCGGGATTTGAAGCCATCTACTAGGCAGCGATTTGTATCTATATCGTTTTCTTATCCTTCAATAGATGTAGAGAGTGAGATTGTGATTCAATTAACAGGGATACCGATTAGATATGTAACGTGTTTGGTAAAAATGGCATCGGCTATTCGCAGTCAAGCAGAATTAGGTTTGCGAGAAACAGTTTCCACAAGACTTTTAGTTAATGCAGCTCTATTAATCAAAGCAGGAATGGATCCTAGAGATGCCGCATACATGGCAATTGCAGAAGCGTTGACTGATGATAAAAGAACATTAGATTCCTTAAAACAGTTAATATCATTTTCTTTTTAATTAAAGAAAGGGAGGTTTCCAGTATTTTTGAAAATATATTAAAAGAGATTGGGCTTTTGCGCCAAGAAGGAAAAGGTAATTTTAATGCTTCTTTAGAAGAAAATATTTTAACTTTAAAATTATTAAGCTCAGCAGTTACTTTCGGAAATATATTTGAACTTAGAAATGGAGAAAGGCCGAGTGTAAAAGGTATGCACTTGACGGTAGTTAATAATTTGAATTTAAATCGAGAATATTGTTTATTTGTATTATATCATCAAACATTTGTGGGAAGTGTTTCTTTTTTATTTCAAATGCAATTAGGGAAAGATATTTTATTTCATTATTTATCCTACATTTTTAGGGGTTACAAAAATTGGTATTGTAAGAATAATTGCGGGAAATCTTTTGATGTGTTTTTTGTAGAATATAGAGGGCATGATATTTCTTTAAATGAACAATCTTTAGGAGAAACAAATTCTTGGCATGATCATAAAAAAGATGAAAAAATATCTCAATTTCAAGATGTAGAAGATGCTGATGGTCCTTCCAAAGAAAAAGATTTTTTAATGCATTCTTTTGAGTCCCTACATACTGCAGACTCTTACTCAAATCAATTAAATCCGTTAGATGATGAATCTGCCGAAGAAGAATCTTCAGATTTAAGCGAAATTACATTAAAGAGAAGTTCACAAGAGAAAAAAGTCGTTTCATTTTATAAAGCAGACGATGTAGGAGTTTCTTCATTTAAGAAATCTAAACTTTTACCCCATAGAAAGAAAGAAAGTTTATATTATCCAGAATGGAATTTTAAGCAAAAAGGGTTTCAATCTAACTTTTGTAGGTTGTATGAGATAATACAGGAGGATCGATTAGGCAATTTTGAGTGGAAAAGGCAAATATTGAAAAAATATGGAAGCTATTGGAATCGATGGGATAATTTATTTTTGTTTTTCAATGATCGTATAAGAGAGAAAAAACAACTTGAAGGAGAAGATGTAGATATTGATTTATATATTAGATATTTGTCTGATGTGATTAGTGCAGGACATGGAGATTCTCGAATTTTTCAGAAATTGAAAAGAGGGAAACGAGATATATCTACATTAATTCTATTGGATCAAAGCATGTCAACAGGAACATATATAGGGAATCAAAAGGTTTTAGATATAGAGCTAGAAGGGTTAGGAATCGCTGGTATTTTATTTGAGAAGTTTGGAGATTCCGTTTGTGTAGCAGGGGCATGGAGTGAAACTAGGAATCATTGTTATTTTCAAATTTATAAGAATTTTACGGATGAATGGAGTGATTTTTTTCAAAAAGCACCTTATATTGAGCCAGTGGGATATACAAGATTAGGCCCATCGATTAGGCATTCTATAAATTTATTGAAAAAAACACGGTCAAAAACAAAACTTCTTTTGTTATTAACCGATGGAAAGCCAACAGATTGTGATTTTTATGAGGGGATGTACGGCATCGAAGATATTCAGCATGCATTTAAAGAAGCAAGGCAACATGGAGTTTATGTTAAAGCTTTAACGATTGAAAAAGAGGCAAAAAAATACTTTCCATTGTTGTTTGGGAATAGAAATTATGAAATTGTTACTGATCCTAAATGTTTTCCAGACCATTTGTTGAGGTTGTATCTTGGAATTCTTTAAGGCGAGAAGAAATGATATCTTTCTTATTCAATGATATGTCTTAAAGGTGAAAATTAGGCAAGATAAATGAGCGGGCTACTTGATATGTTTTGACGTTGAGCCTTGGTCATAATAGTAAAAGAGGATCTCTTTTCGAAGGTATTTATTGTTATAAAAATGAAAGGCTCTGAATTTAGAGAATAGCATGGTAAATTTTATTTTTAAGGTCATTTTTTATTTATTTTTAGTAAGTTTTGTAAGTTATTAATTTTTGAAATTAGCATAATTAAACGGTCGAAACCTACGGAGATACCTGATGTTGAATCTATTTTTGATAATTCTTTTATGAAATTAAAGTCTAAAAAGGAGGATTTTTTTTGTTTTTTCATTGTATATAAAAGACGCTTTTCTTGCTCAATTGGATTGCTTAGCTCTTGAAAGGCATTGGCTAATTCTACTCCGTTGAAATAGATTTCAAATCGGCTTGCCCATAGTGGATTTGAGGAGTTTAATTTGGCAAAAGAAGAAAATTGATTTGGCCAATTCATAACAACACATGGAGTTGATAATCCAATTTGAGGTTCTATTATAGTCGACATAATTAGTGAGAAAACATTATTGAAAGTGTCATATTTTAAAGTTGTAATTCCTTTATCAAAAGCTTTTTCGGGTAAATTATTTTGCTCAAGAGACAATTCTAAGTCGATATCCACAATCGTTTTCCATAGATCATTTAATGTTTTTTTTTCAAACTTTTTATAAAATATTGTAGGGGCTAGTTTGGAAAACAATAATTCACAGTCTTGAATTAAGTCATCTAGGGTTGCACTTGACCTATACCATTCTAACATTGTAAATTCAGTGAGATGAAGGTTATCTTCAATTTCATTTCGAAAAACATGTCCTAATTCATAGATTTTATTATAATTGACGGATAATATTTTTTTTAAATAAAATTCAGGACTTGTTCTTAGTTCTTGACCATTTATTGTAAGGATGGGTTTAATGAATTCTTCTGGAAAATTTTTTATTAAGATGGGAGAGTCTATTTCAAGAAATCCTTGATTATCAAAAAACGAGCGTGTTATTTGTTTTGCTGCATGTCTATCAAATAGCATATAAAATCGGAGCGACCGGGATTCGAACCCGGGATGAAATAATTTTCTCATACGCGCTTAGCAGGCGCGCGCCTTCAGCCACTCGGCCATCGCTCCATGTATATGGTATGTATTAAAAAAAGCACAGTCAAGTAAGATTTTAATAATATAATTGTTGTTTTAAGGTATCTGTTTATATTATTCTTTTTAAAGGAGTTGATTTTTATGAACATACAGAATATTTCTCAAGGTATGGCTGATTTTAGGGAACTGTTTATTTTTAATTTTTAGTTAAAAGCAATCTGTTTCTTGTTATTGGCATTGTTCAAATGGTTTTAGAAATATAAAATATTGTTTGAACTATATCTGACAATCAGGAGATGTTTTTTATGGGATATTTGAGTTTAAAAAAGTTTAATAATATGATTGGTATAAAATTTGGGGTAGCACTTTCAGGAATTATATTGTTTCTATTTTTAATAGTGCATGTTATTGGAAATTTGCAAGTTTTTTTAGGCAAGGAGACATTTAATGCATACGCTAGAACATTGCATTCTTATCCAATGTTAGTGTTTGCAGCAAGAGTTTTTATTGGTTTTATATTTTTGATGCATATCTTTTTAGTTTTAGTTTATTATTTAAGGCTTCCTAGGGGGGCTCGCTATAATACCTATCGATATAAAGTAGCATCTGTTGAAACGGCCGCATTTTCGAAAATAACTTTTTACACGGGAGTTTTTGTTTTCGTATTTGTAATAGCGCATATATTACACTTTCCGATGCATAGCCAAGATGACCTTTATTTATTAGTAGTTCAAAGTTTTAAAAATGAGTTTATTAGTGGACTTTATTGTATAGGCATTTGGTTCTTATATTTGCATTTAGCTCATGCATTGAGAAGTTTACCTCAGACTCTTGGAGTAGCACATTTTGATGATCGAGGTATTTTGAAAAAGATCGGATCTAGTTTGGCTATATTAATTTGTTGTTTTTTTATATTAATACCGATATCGATATTGTCGGGTTTAATTAAGTAAGTTGTTAAGGAATAAGTTTATATGGAAAAAATTATTTTAGAAACAAAGGTTCCTAGTGGACCTGTATCAGAGAAATGGAAAAAATATTGTGAAACTTCTAAACCAATAAATCCTGCAAATAAGCGAAAATATCATGTTATAGTTGTAGGTACTGGGTTAGCAGGTGCGTCAGCTGCAGCATCATTAGGAGAACTTGGTTATAATGTTTCCAGTTTTTGTTTCCAAGATAGCCCGAGAAGAGCTCATAGTATAGCTGCACAAGGAGGGATTAATGCAGCTAAAAATTATAAGAATGATGGTGATAATGTATGGAGATTATTTTGTGATACGATAAAGGGAGGAGACTTTAGAGCGAGAGAGGCAAATGTATATAGATTAGCAGAATTAAGTGTTCGAATCATAGATCATTGTGTAGCTCAAGGAGTTCCTTTTGCAAGAGAATATGGAGGATTATTGGACAATAGGTCATTTGGGGGGTCATTAGTTTCGAGAACTTTTTATGCAAGAGGACAGACAGGACAGCAATTACTTTTGGGCGCTTATAGTTCTTTAAATAGGCAAATAAATAAAGGAACTGTAAAAAATTACTCAAGAATGGAATTTCAAGATTTAATTGTTATAGATGGTGTAGTTAAAGGGGTTATAATGAGAGATTTAGTTTCAGGTGAATTTGCAGTTTTTACAGGAGATGCGGTGGTTTTAGCGACAGGAGGATATAGTGCTGCATTCTATTTGTCTACGAACGCAGTTGGGTGCAATGTTAGTGCAACTTACAGAGCCTATAAAAAAGGAGCTTTATTTGCGAATCCTTGTTTTACACAGATACATCCCACATGTATTCCACAGTCAGGACATCATCAATCAAAGTTAACATTAATGTCGGAATCTCTTCGAAATGATGGCAGAGTTTGGGTTCCGAAAGAAAAAGATATGCGTTCTCCGAATGAAATTCCGGAAACGGAAAGGGATTATTATTTGGAAAGAAAGTATCCAAGTTATGGAAATTTGGCACCAAGGGATATTGCATCAAGAGCTGCTAAGCAGGTGTGTGATGATAATAGAGGAGTAGGTCCAGGAGGCAAAGGTGTTTATTTGGATTTTGAAAATGCGATAAATCGGTTGGGAAAAGATGTCATATCAGCTCGATATGGTAATCTATTTGAGATGTATGAAAAGATTACAGGAGAAAACCCTTATGAAACTCCAATGCGTATATATCCAGCTATGCATTATTCAATGGGAGGCTTATGGGTGAATTATGAATTGATGAGCAATCTTCCTGGGTTATTTGTTATAGGAGAGGCAAACTTTTCAGATCATGGAGCTAATAGGCTTGGGGCAAGTGCATTAATGCAAACATTGGCGGATGGTTATTTTATTTTGCCTAATACAATTTCAAGCTATTTAAATACAGTCAAACCAGGTGATTTGCAAGATACGGATTCTTGTATATTTCCTATGGTTGAGGAAGTGAGGACGCCGGTGCGTAGGTTAATGTCTTGCCGTGGTAATACATCACCAAATGTTTTGCATAGTCAATTAGGGCGTATTTTATGGGAATATTGCGGAATGAGCAGAAACGAGGCTGGTTTGCTTAAAGCATTAACTGAGATAAAGCAACTTAAAGAAGATTTTTGGAAACTTGTGAGAGTGCCTCATTATAATAATACCTCGTTTAATCAAGTTTTAGAAAAAGCGATACGGGTAGTAGATTTTATGGATTTTTCTGAGTTGCTATGCCTAGATGCTTTGGAACGCAAAGAGAGTTGTGGAGGGCATTTTAGAGAAGAATATCAGACAGAAGATGGAGAAGCCAAAAGAAATGATGAAGATTTTTGTCACGTTGCTGCTTGGAAGTATAATGCTGAAGATAAGCCGACAAGAATTCAAGAAGAATTAGTTTTTGAGCATGTTCCATTAACAACAAGGAGTTACAAATGAACAAAGAAACAAGAAATTATAAAATTTTATTATGGAGAGAACCGCATGGTAAAGTTTTTTTTAAGGGAGAAATGCATGGAGCCTTTGTGACTGAAAATATATCAGGGATTTCGCCGGATATGTCTTTTTTGGAAATGTTAGATATTTTAAATGATAGAATTTTAAGTCGAAATGATCACCCTGTTTGTTTTGAGTCAGATTGTAGAGAAGGCATATGTGGGGCGTGTTCGCTTGTTATAAATGGGGTAGCACATGGTCGTCAAACAGGGACGACAACATGCCAATTGCATATGAGGAGTTTTAAGTCTGGTTCAACAATAGTAGTAGAGCCATTTAGAGCAAGGTCTTTTCCCGTAATTAGAGATTTGGTTGTAGACCGCAGTGCTTTGGATCGAATAATGCAAGCAGGTGGGTATATATCTGTAAATGTTGGGTCTGCGCCAGATGCCCATTCTATCTTAGTAGATAAAAAGAGTGCAGATCAAGCATTTGAGGCAGCTGCATGCATAGGATGTGGAGCATGTGTTGCTATGTGCAAGAATTCATCGGCAATGTTGTTTGTCGGGGCTAAAATATCTCAATTGTCGAAACTTCCACAAGGCCAACCTGAAAGATACGAAAGAGTAAAGCGCATGGTTGAGCAAATGCAAGTAGAAGGGTTTGGTGGATGTTCGAATACAATGGCCTGCGAGGCAGTTTGCCCGAAGGGAATTACGACGAAAGTTATTTCGGAGTTGAATTGGGAATTTTTAAAGATGACTTTGAAATCTTAAATAATGAATATGAAATTAAAATAGTAGATATTTTTTATGTCTATTATTTTAATTTTATTTCTTTAAATAATATGTGTGATTTAATACGAGGATCGTATTTTTTTAAGGATAGCTTTTCTTTTGTATTAGCTTTGTTTTTTTGGGAAACATAGAAAAAGCCTGTTTTAGCAGAAGATTCTAATTTTATTAATTCTCGTACATTTTTTTTTGCCATATTATTTTTCTTTATAAATCGTATGAGATAGAAGAGTCAAGAAAATAGTGTTTTTTTAAGAAAAGTTTTCATTTCTTTTAATCTTTAGTAGCCTGATTTCATTTTCAAACTTTTTAAATTTATAGAAATATTGTCCTGTGGCTGCATCAAGTTCAAATTCGCCACCTAATTGATTTATTTCAGATACTAAGTTTTTGTCAGAAATATCATGGCCAGAAGCTTTTTTCCATGTTTTTCTTAGCGTGTCTTCTGTGTATCTAGCAATTGAGTTGTTTAAGATTAAAGATATTAAGGATAGTCTACCTCTTTTGATATGAATTTCTTTTATTTTATTTTTATAAATGAAGTATCGTACTGTCAGAAATGCGAATAATGCTGAAGAAAATATAAAAGGAATCCAAGTGAACATGATATTTTGTAAGAGAGGGTGTAATGTGGAAGGGTGTAAGAGAAATTTGAGACTTGTGATTAAGTTAAATAAATTAAGAAAGAATATTAGAATATTTACGTTTGTTTCATTATTTCCAAAAAAAGCAGGGGCATTTAAACTTGATTTTAAGTTCTGTGTAGCAAAAAAGTTTGTATAAGTTGTTTTTTTTAAATGTGGAAAGAAATAAATAATTTCACCTAGCTTTCCGACTTTGATATGTCCCTGATGTTCAATTACAAGAGATAACAGTAATTTTTCAGCGTTTTGAATGCTTAGAAGTGGAGAAGCATAAATAGTTTCAAGAATTCCAATGTACCCATTTTTTTCTTTGATAGCTTTTAGTATGTTTTTTTTTAACATTAATGAGTTTTCGCTATCTGATACTGTCGGTGGTCCTAAGAAAAAATTATTAACTTTTTCATAAAAGATTGTTGAATTTTTTATTATTTTATTTGATTGATTTTTGTTATTTTGATTAGAATTTGAGAGAAATCTAAATCTTAAGTCCCAAAATATAATGTCATGAATAAAATGAAAGAATAAGGAGTTGTCAGTTTTTGAGTTCTCGTTTGAAGGTCTGTTTCCTTTATTTAGGATTAAAAGTATAATCATAAAAGAAAGAAAATAGAAAATTATAACGATTGAGATCCACGCTTTAAATAAGAGTTGTGCTAAAAAAAAAGAGAGCTTTTTAAATTTGTTAAATAAGGTATTTATATATGTGATTTTTAACCATGGTTTTTTAAACCCATGTGGAAATTCAAATAATAAATTTCCTTCAGGAGAGACAATTAGGTTTCCTCGATATTCCTGCAAGAGGCGATATAGACCATGTTCTGTTTCATAAAAAGAAAGACCACTGTAAAAGGATGCGTCTTCGATTGATACTGTGGATTTTTGAGAAATAGGAATTGACAATTTTAAAATTAAGTTTATCTTGTTTTTATTCATAGTAGTTTCTTGGAAATAATAAAAAGAAAGAGGTCTTGTAACTCAGAGGGAGAGTGCCACTTTTACAAGGTGGAAGTCGTAGGTTCGAGTCCTATCAAGACTATTTCTAGTTACATAATCAAATAGGTTTATCTGAAAATAAGTATACACTAAAAATAAATATGTAGGCAACTTTATGTTAGAAACAAGATGAATAAATTTCTCAACAGTTTATTTAAAGATTATCAAGGCTCTTTAAAGTACTTAAACCGAGGAAAAGAATTTTATTGTGGAAATTTAATTAAATTATTAACATGTAGTAAGTGCATTTTTGATGAAATGTTGTGTGAGATTAAAAAAGCAAGATATAAAGTATGGCTAGAAAGCTATATTTATAAACTGGATTCTGTAGGTGAACAATTTAGAATCGCTTTAATAGAGGCGTCTCGCAGAGGGTGTGAAGTTACACTCCTTTGTGATGCATTAGGATCTTGGTTTATAACAAAGAATTTTGTTCGTACATTGGAAGATGCAGGAGTTCGATTTATTTTTTATAATTCTTTTGAGCATTTAAATAGGCCTTTTAAATCTTTATTTCTTCGAAATCATCGAAAATTATTAATTGTAGATGGTCGAGTAGTATTTTGTGGAAGTGCAAATATTATAGATTGTAGTGTAAAGAAAAAGCCGTTTCAAGATGCTGTAGTAAAAATGATAGGGCCAGTTTGTTTTGGGGCTGAAGAAAATGTCTATAACACTTATTATAAGGTGTTGGATACAGAAGTATGTCATAAAGCGCCACGCTTAACCTCATATCGCAATGGCAAAATAATATGTCTTTATGAGTGTAATAGAGCATTTAAGCTTTATAGTTTGCCAGATTTGTTGATGAAAACTTTACAGTTTTCAAAGAAATATTGTTATTTTATAACACCTTATTTTGATCCAAGCGAAAATATTAAGTTGTTTCTATTAGAAGCTGCGAAGAGAGGGGTGAAGATAAGGATACTTACAGCAGGAATATCAGATGTTCCCTTTATGCATATGGCAAGTCAATGTTTGTATGAAGATTATATAAGAGCAGGTGTAGAAATTTATGAAACTTATGATTGTATAGTTCATTCAAAAGTATTTATTTCAGATGATAAATTAATGCTGATTGGTTCGTTTAATTTAGATAGGATTTCTTTACATAATTTAGAGCTGAGTTTTGGGATATTTGACCATAAAAATAGGATAGAGAAGGAATTGGAATATTTTTATAAAATCTTAAAGAAATCTGTTAGAATAGATATAAAAAGGCTTCAAAATAGATCTTTGAGGGAGAGGATTCTTTCGAAAATATGTTTTTATATTTTAAGAGGAGTTCAAAAATATATTTATTAAGGATTCAAATGAAGAGTTCCACATGCAGCACCAATATCGCTTCCTCTGGAATTTCGAATAAATACAGAAAGGTTCTTATTTAGTAATGACTTTTGAAAATTATAAATTTTATTAGGAAATGGGCGTTGAAAATTAGATAAGCTGTGTGGATTAAAAGGTATCAAATTTATTTTGCATCGGATATTTTTTAGGAGATGAGATAAAAGAATCGCATCTTTAGGGGAGTCATTAATGTTAGATATTAGTACATACTCAAAAGTGACTCTTCGAGAAGAATATTGTGAAAAATTCTTACAAGCCTCTAATAAGGATGCAAGATTCCATTTATTATTTATAGGCATAATTTGACTACGAATCATGTCAGTCGCGGCATTTAAGCTAATCGCAATATTCACATTGCTTTCCATACCTAATCTAGCAATGTTTTTTACAATACCAGAAGTTGAAACAGTAATTCTTTTTCCAGATATATTTTTACCGTAAGAACAGCAAAGGATTTTTAAAGACTGTAAAACATTAAAGTAATTATGAAGAGGTTCTCCCATTCCCATATATACGAGGTTATGGATATTTAGAGGTTGGGCAAGCTTATCTAAGTAACTTTGAATTAGATAGACTTGGCTGATTATTTCTGCTGTTGATAAATTTCGTTTAAGACCTAAGGATGCTGTTGCGCAAAATTTACATCCCATACCGCACCCGATTTGACTGGATATGCATAGGGTATTTCTGCCGTTTGTTGAAGAGTTTGGAATAAAGATTGATTCAATATGATGATTGTCGAGAGTTTCAAGGTTAAATTTTATTGTTCCATCAGAGCTCGTTAGATCTTGTGCAATATTTAGGCAAGAAATTGAATATAAATTGGCAAGATTTTCTCTCAAATATAGAGGAATTGTGGAAATATTCTGGAAGTTATTTATGCCTTGAGCATGTATAGCTGTAAAAATTTGTACACTTCTAAATGAGTTGTATCCTTTTTGAGTTAAAATAGTATTTAATTCTTTTAAAGTTAGATTTAAAATATTTGGTAGCATCGATTGGAAGTTACTTATTGGGAGTCCAATTTAAATATTTTTTTAAAAAAATAATTTTAGATAATGGCTCCCTTGAATGCATTAATGTTAATTTATCTAATAAATTTAAAAAATTTAGAACAACATAATCTTGTTTAATGAGGGTGAAAAGAGGAACCATTTCTTTTGTTATGGTTTTTAATGGATATTGGGATTTTATGATGTTTAGCTGAATAAATTGCAGTAGTTTATTTATCGGAATTGTATCTGTTTTATATTTTTTTAACAGACGCAGAATTTTTTTATTGTTTTTTTGAGAGGTTAATAAAGATTCTTTGATTTTCAAGAGAGAGTGTTTTTTGCTTTTATTTGACATGTTAACTTTAATAGCTTGATTGAATATTGAGTAAAAGTTTGGAGATGCTACTAGCTTGTTTGTATATGAATAGTTTTTTTTAAGATTCAAAATGTTGTTATTTTGAGATGGTTTCCAATTTGTTAAAAGCGTTAAAATAATTAAAGAAAACAATAAAAGGATGATCCAAGACTTTGAATGTTGACGTAATAGATCTAACATATTTATAGAAAAGAACTGTTCTTTATTTTTTTATATCTATGCTAAATAATAAAAAAAAGGTATGTTATTGTCGAGAACAGTTTCCAGGTTATTTGCAAAAGATATAGCGATTGACCTTGGGACATCGAATACATTGTTATTTGAATCATTGAATGGAATTGTAGCGAGTGAAGCAAGTGTTATTTCTATTGATAGACGATTGCATGGGAAAAATCCAGTGATTGAGGTTGGAAAACAGGCAAAAAACATGTTAGGCAAGGTAGCAGGTCCTATTATTGCAGTGCAACCTATTCAGTATGGTGTTATTAAAGATTTTATGGCTGTTTCATATATGGTTTCAGCGTTGATAAATAGATATTGTATGCGTGGCATTTTCTCAAAACCTCGTATTGTGTTTACAGTTGCATCAGATTTTTTAGAAACAGAAAAAGAGTCAATCAGGGAGTCTATATTTGCACTTGGAATTGCAGCTGAAGTGTTTTTTTTAGAAAAATCGTTGGCATCTGCTCTTGGAGCAGATATGATCGTAACAGCACCAATGGGAAATATGATAATAGATGTTGGAGGAGGCAAAACGGAGGTTGCAATTGTTTCCTTAGGAGGGATTGTTTATAGTGTTTCATTGCCAATAGGGGGGATGTATTTTGACGATGAAATTACAAGAATGATTAGATCGAAGTATTCCTTAATGATTGGGTGCCAAACAGCAGAAGAGATAAAAAAACATTTTGCAGCAGCCATATTTTCAAAAAAAAATAGTGTAAATATTCCTGTCAAAGGTCGAGATCAATCTAGTGGAAATCCAAGGATGGCGTATGTTACTAGCTATGATATTTGCCAGTCACTTGAAATGTTAATTAGTAGACTAGCAGAAGAAGTTCGTTTTTGTTTGGAGACAATATCTGCAGAATTAGTATCTGATATTGCAAAGCATGGTATTTTCCTTACAGGTGGAGGATCTTTAATTAGATATTTGGATAAGTATATAGAGAGAGTTGTTGGAGTATCTGTTATAAGAGTGAAAGATCCGATGTGTGGAACAATTCTAGGTGCTGGAAAAATTGTTGAAAATCTAGAAGAATTACAAGAATTTTTATGTTTATAATATTATAGTCATAAATCAAGGACTGTATTGGTACACAGAAAGGAAATGAGTAAAGCAGCGTTGAAAATTGGAGCATATATTGTTTTTAGCATTATATATTTATTTGGATTTAATAATGTTGAAAATTATGTGAGTAATCATGGGAAAATAGATTTAGAAAAGATATTAATTGAAAGTGAAATTGAGAATTTGGGGTATAGGGAATCTTGCGCTAACATGGATTTATTTCAATTGGTTTCTTATGCTGAAGGCATGGTGTTATATTCTCCTTTGGGTGAATATTTTGCAAATATAGGAAGAAATCATGGTGTATATGATAAAGACATTGTATTTAATAATGGTTCTATATTTGGAATCGTTTTGAACGCACAAGAAAATTATTCTCAAATAGCGGAATTATCAAGTCCTATGTGTGTAATTAATGTTTCTATACCAAGGATAGGAATACAGGCTATAATGAAAGGGTTGAGCATAGATAGAGTTGAAAAAGCTTATAATATATCAATAGGAGATGTTGTGTATACCGAGCAGGAAGGGGTGCCAGTAGGAAGAATTTTCAAGGCATCAGCTAATACTTTGTATGTAGAGCCATTTAAGTGTTTTTTTAGTTTATACATTTTTGTTTTAAGGCAAGGACTTTAGAGTCTTATGATTTCAAAGTGGAAATATAAAAAATTTATTTTCTTAATTATTTTAACTATCTACATATTTTTTTTAAGGGTTTTTTATATACAAATAATTTATGGAGATTTTTTTTTAAGTGAAATGGAAGTGTTATCTGTTAAATCATTTTATTTTGAAAACGAAAGAGGGCTTATTTTAGATTCTTATGGAAGGGTTCTTGTTGATAATAAATTAGTTTTGGATCTATACATTGAACCATATGTTTTGGAGAATGAATGTAATGATCTTAAAATATTTGCAAAGGAAGGGTTGGGTTTAAATCGAAAAGAATTTTTAAGATTAAAGAAAAATATTGAAACTAAAAAAGTTGTTAGTTATAAGCTTTCAATTGATAAGTGCTTAAAAGTACAAGAGTGGCTTTTAAATCAAAAGAAAAAGACAGGAATTCGGATACATCATTGTAATTTGGAAATTGATTCTAGGTATTTTTTAAAAGATAGCACTTTAAAAAAGCTTCGGGATTATTTAGGATATTCACAAATAGAATTCAATCGGTTCTATGATATAGCAGTAGCTGAGTTATATGTACAAAAAGAGTTTAATTATGAAATACCAATTTTATTCATTAAAGACTTAGGAATGAAAAAATATGAAAAGCTTGAACAAGCTTTATATTTAGAGCAATTGCCAGGGTGCTTAATCGATAGGAGATATGAAAGACAGTATTATTATGATGGAAATTTCGCTCATATTATTGGATGTGTTAATGATTATATAGGCGAGGAAATTGAACAGGAAAATCCAGAATATATAATAGGACAAGGCATTGGGATATTTGGTATAGAAGAGCAATATGACGAAGAGCTGAGAGGGCAGCATGATATTGATTTTCATTTAATGGATGCAGAGCTTGGGATGGTATTGAAAGATGATTCATTATTTGATTTTATAGGAGAGCCTGGTAATAATGTATTTTTAACCATAGATTTAGACTTACAAAAAAAAGCTGAGTATTTATTGAAAGAAAAAACTGGTTGTATTATTGCAATGGAAGTAGAAAGTGGATTCATATTGGCAATGGCTAGCACACCTGATTTTAAGTTAGATGAATTAGAATTTGTTTCAAATGATTTAATAAAGAATATTTATTTGAATGCCCCAATAAGTCCATGGATAAATAGAGCTGTACAGGGTTGCTATGCCCCTGGAAGTGTGTTTAAGATTGTTACAACTATGGTTGGATTGGAGAAAAGAAAAGTAAGCGTAAGGGACTTGAAAAGATGCAAAGGGCGCTTCAAGGTCAAAGGAGGGAATTGGCGATGTTATCAAAGAAAAGGACATGGTTTTTTTTCCTTAAGTGATGCATTACGTTCATCATGTGATTCTTTTTTCTATGAATTGGGGTATGATATAGGGCTTCAAGCTATTTTCAATTTAGCAGATGTGTTGTTTTTAAATAACTATACAGGAATTGATCTTGCTGAAGAGGAAGCAGGACAAGTACCAGATTTAGAGCATTTTTATAATATGGGAAACAGGTATTCTCGTGGATTTATTATAAATAGTTCGATTGGACAGGGAGATGTTCAATTGACCCCAATTCAAATAGCAGTGTTATATAATGCAATGCTGAATGGAGGAGCAATCTATCGGCCCACTTTAGTGAAGGAAGTACGAGATTTTAAAGGGTTTTTAATAGAAAAAAATCATCCTTTTATTTTAACTTTTATTCGAGATCAAGAATATCTAGGTAATCTAAAAAAAAAATTAATGAATGTATTCACAAAGGGAGGAACGGCTTCTAATTTTTTAAAAAAGAGAAAATACAAACGTATTAGGAATTGGCTTAGTTTTATCTCGATAGGTGTTGGAGGCAAGACAGGCACAGCTCAAGTTATTAATTTGGCAAAAGATGTTGATCATTTAAATGTACGAGCAACTAAATATATGTTTAGAGACAATGCTTTATTTATAGGATTCCTACCAGAGGAGTCTCCTAAAATTTTAGTCGTTTCCATTGTTGAGCATGGAGGCTTTGGTGGAATTGAAGCGGCACCTTTATCTACTGAAATTTTAAGGGATTGGTATGTTAAGTCACTTTAATCGTTTTGTATATTCTGCCATGCATGTATCTGTAGTAATACTTTTTCTTATCGGGTTTATACATATTGCATCAGCAGTTCCTTATGAAGAACATTCAATATTTCTTTTGTCGTATTCCATATGGATTTTAGTTTTATGCGGAATTTTGGGTGTTCTGTATTTTGTTGATATAGGGAATTGTAAGTTTTTTATTTATCCAACATATTTATTAACAATTTTTTTATTAGTAGTTGTTTTATTTTATGGAAGCACAGTAAAAGGGGGGCAAAGGTGGTTGGATTTAGGCGTTCTAAAGTTTCAGCCGTCAGAAATAATTAAATTAGTAATTATATTTGTAATAGCTCATTATTGTGATGCTTTT
This sequence comes from Deltaproteobacteria bacterium, assembly GCA_016432245.1. Taxonomy (GTDB): domain Bacteria; phylum Myxococcota; class UBA727; order UBA727; family JABDBI01. The sequence continues at coordinate 56,007 of CP066680.1, forward strand.
ATGCCGAAAAGAGAATACGTATTAATAGATATTTTTGGTTTGTTAAATGTATTCCGAACAATCATTTTATTTATGCTTGGTGTATATATGTGTATGTGTTACAAATTGTTAAAATATTATTGTTTATTATTGCTTTTATTTTTTGTTTTATTTTGTATAAAAAAGAAGAAAAAAAAGACTTTCATTTCGATAGTAGATTTTGTTATTTTACCTGTATATTTAATTTATTTACAGCCTGATTTTGCAACAGCATTAATCGTATTATTTATTTCAACTACTATAATTGTATGCGCCGGTATAAATAAACAGTCTATTATATTGTTTATGTCATATTTTTTAACTGTTGTTTTTTTTTCTTGGATATATTTCTTTCAAGATTATCAGCGGTTGCGAATTTATGATTTTATTACGTTAAATTTTGAAAACAATCATTTAAATTATCAAATAGAGCAATCGATTTCTGCCATTGGCACAGGACAACTTTTTGGAAGTGGCTTTGGAGAAGGGTTGCAAATCTATTTATTATATTTGCCTGAAAATTTTACAGATTTTGCATTTTCAGGCATTTCAGGAGAGTGGGGTTTATTTGGAGACATAATTATTCTTTTTTTTTACAGTGTGTTAATTATTTCCTTAGTTTATTTTTCAAGCCAAGTAAGGAATAAGTTTGACCAGTTAGTTATTGTTGGATTTTCATCTTTAATTTTTTGGAATATGTGTGTAAATATAGGAACTACTATTGGGATGTTTCCAACAGCAGGTGTACCATTGCCTTTCATTAGCAGTGGAGGAACATCTATGTTTATTCATATTGTAGGATTTTCTATTTGCTGTAATCTTTTAAAAAAAAAGTCAAATTTTATTTTTTAAGAAGATGTTTTAGAGCGTATTTGTTGATGAATTGAAAGGATATTGTTGATTAATATGTGCAATGTTAATCCGGATGGCAAAGATGACATAAATATAGAAACAAGCATAGGAAAGATCCAAAATAAAAAGATGTTATTCTGAGGAGGTGGGGTTATTGCAGTATATTGAGTTATGATAGTACTGATAAAAATACAAAAGGGTAGAATAAAAAATGGATCAGGAGCAGTAAGGTCGTGTATCCAAAATCCTAATGGTTGTTTGTATAATTCAATGGAATTATTTAGGATATAGTAAAGCGAAATCCAAATTGGCATTTGAATTAATACTGGGAAGCAACCAGAGAGAGGATTAACCTTTTCTTTTTGATATAATTTAATTTGTTCAGATCGTAAAAGTTCTTTGTTAGAAGCATATTTTTGTTGAATGTCTTTTAAAGAAGATGAAAGAGAGGAAATATGTTGTTGCGATTTGATTGATGAACGTGTTAAAGGAGAGGTTAAGAATTTTATTAATACAGTTAATAATATGATGGAAATTCCTGAATTTAAAGTCCATTGAGAGATTAATAGAAATAAGGAAGATAGTGGCTTGTTAATATAATCAAATTTGCTAAAATTTACATTATTTAAAAGATAGGTTTTTGGGCCTATATAGATATCAGAGGCGAAAGATATAACTTCGTTGGAAGGAATAGCTATAATTTTTACATATGAGCAAGCTGGGATTATGCGATTATTATAGAGTACATTTATTGGATTTATTTCATGAGAGATAGTTGCAGAGTGATTTTTTTGAATGAATTTTATAAGAAAATATCGAAGATGAAATTCTATGCAAGAGAAAATTCCGGAAAAAGTTAATGATTTTAAATCTTTAATATTTGGTAGTTTTTCTGTTTTATCATTTATAATTAGAGAAGCTGAAGAGGAAGCATCATTTGTGTTTATATTAAAAGGGGCATAAATCCAATTTAATTTTATTTCTTCATTTTTGTTACTGAAATTAGAAATTGAAACGGTCTCGGTTAAGGTATAATGGTTGTCTAGTGTATATTTTCTTTGGATTTTTATAAGCGGGGCAAGCTCTTTTTCAAATATTATATATTTGTTTGAAGAAGTGCTTATATATTTTGATGTAGTGTTATTCGTATTGTGCAAAGAATCAAAACATTGTATCGGAGGTAAATTTATATTTTTAAATCCTTTTAGTAGAAACAAGATTGATATGTTATGTCCATGTTGCAATGCGAGATTTAAATATGGCGAGTTTAAATGGTTAGAATATTTTGTATTATTTGAAAATAAAGGAGTATTTATAACAGGCGCAGTATTCGTATTAAAAGAGAAAAAGGCATAAAAGATGCAAAAGCCAATAACAGAAAAAAGAAAGATGTGTTTGTTTTTTTTTATGAGGTTTAATGTCATTTTTAATTATTTTACTCTATTATTTATAATATATGTTTCGTATTATGGCAATAGATCCAGGTACATTTAAAATTGGAATAGCGATTATAGATTATTGTAGGAGAAAATCAGTTAGAGTAGTGTATGCAGAATCGATATATTTAAGTGTGAATCAGACAAAAGGATTAAAAATTTTAGAAGCGATATTGCGAATTTTATTTTTTGTGAACATATATAATCCACAGCAGGTTATTATAGAAACAGTTTTTATAGGAGATAAAAAATCATTGTTAGTTCTTGAGTTTTTTAGAGGAGGAGTATCTTCTTATATATTAGAATCAGGCTATAAAAGTATCCATTTTGCACCTACTTTGACAAAGAAAATTGTTACAGGGAATGGACATTCAACAAAAGAAGATTTAAGAAACATACTTAGTATGTTTTTAGGTTTAAAAAAAGAATACTTATCTGAAGATATGTCAGATGCAATTGCTCTTAGCTTTTCTTACATTCTTTTGTTTGATTTTTATTTCACTTTAAAGATTTAATTGTATAGACTTTAATAGGAAGGTAGAATGTTTATTTAATTTTAGACTTGTTGCATATTGTGGATTTAATTTTTGTATTTTTTGTAAGCATAAAAAAGATTGTAGGACTTTTTTTTCAGCAAGTAATATTGATAGAAAATGTAAAGATGGAATATATGTAAAAGTGTCTTTTTGAAGAAATAAATTAGAATTTAGTAAAGGTATTATTTTAAGAAGCATTTTTTCCTTTTGAGATGGTAATTCTTTTTCAAATTCACAATTTAAGGCATGGAAGGATTCCTTTAAGAATTTTTGAGCCATTAAATCTTTTTGCATTGGAATATGTAAATTTTTATTTAGATTAAATTTTAAATAAAATTGATGCCCTATGGAATTGGAAGGTGTATTGTTAGTACTTGATTGAAAGAGTAAAATTGACTGTATTGTAGATGGATTGTGTTGTAAAAAAGGAAATAAGTTGATATTTATAAAGCTTAATATTAGATAGCTTTTGACACACCCTATTGGGTGGAGGGAGAATGCACTTTTTAGATTATCTAAGAATTCATTGTAAAAACCAAGTTTTAAAAGGGTTAAATTTTCTATTGAAAAAAATTGTGATGATAAAAAGTTTGATTTTGATTTTTCAAATGTTTTTTTTTGCATTATTTCTTTAGATAGATGATGTTTATTTTCAATATAAAAAAGCATTTTTTTTATTTCAAAAGGAGAGCAATTTTTATTGTCTATGTTATGAAATAAACATTTTGATAAAAGGCTATAAGGCGTAAAGGTGTTAAGACTTATAGGTGTGCATGTAAAAAATAATAAAAAAAAAGAAAGTAAAATCATAAGAAGTCGAAAATTTTGATAAGCTTGACGTTTGTTTCACTATATTGTAAAAAAAACATATAAGGGGTGGTAGTTAAGTTGGTTATAACGCCGGCTTGTCACGCCGGAGGCCGCGGGTTCAAGTCCCGTTCACCCCGTTGGTCGTTTTAGGACTTTTTTATCTTTTTTTTTAACTCTATTTAGCGCATTTTTTGTTTTTAACTTTTTCTTTTCAGATGGTTTTTCAAAATATTCTTTTTTTTTTAGCTCTTTTAAAATCCCTGATTGTTCAACTTTTCGTTTGAAGCGTTTTAAGCCTCTTTCAATTTGTTCACCATCTCTAATTAGTACTTTTATCAATTTATAAACTCCTTTTTTCTAAAGTAACAAAGTATTTGAAATTTGTCTAGATTATTTTTCGTATACTATATAGATATTTTAGGAGTATAATGTAAAAATATTTTGAGGCCTATATGTTAACATTAGGAGTTTTGATTAATAAATTACTTAGGGCAGGGGGAAATCCAGTACTAGTAGGTGGAAGTATAAGGGATAGGTTTTTAGGTAAATCTTCAGAAGATTTTGATATTGAAGTTTATGCATTGTCGTATGAAACAGTTTTAAGCGTACTAAGAGATATTGGCCCGGTTTGCTGTGTTGGAAAACAGTTTGGTGTGTTTAAAATATATAATTTTGATATTAGTTTGCCTAGGATTGAAAAAAAGGATGGAGAGGGGTATAAAGGGTTTAGAGTATCTCATCGTTTAGATATGGACTATTTTACGGCTTCATTAAGAAGAGATTTTACTATTAATTCGATGGGTTTAAATTTGAAAGATGGAATGTTTTTAGATCCCCATATGGGAAAGAATGATATAAGAAAAAAGCATATACGGCATGTATCATTAAGATTTTGCGAAGATCCTTTAAGAGTGTTAAGGGCATGTAGATTTTCATCTGTTTTGAATTTTAAGATACATTATAAAACGGTGTTAGAGTGCAAAAAGCTGCAAGGTGAATTGATGTTCTTACCTAAAGAAAGGATTGGTACAGAATTTTGCAAAATGCTAATGGGAATGAAGCCTTCATTGGGGTTTAAATTTCTAGTCAGGACTTTTTCTATTTGCTTATTTCCAGAGCTATGTGTGTTAGTATTCCGATTTAAGACTGAAGCATGGGATGTCGTTTTAAATATTTTAGATTTACTATCTAGACAAAATGCTTCATTAAATTTGAGATTAGCAGCCTTATGTGAAGTGTTAAGTTTAGATTTTATTTTTCGTTTAAATTTAAAAAACATATCAATAGAAAATTTAATAAACATTAGATGTTTTTTTTCTGAACAGTTTTTGCATCGAATTAATAAGTCTTATGAAGCAATTGGGAATATTTTATCACTGCTTTATTGTTTGGGATTAATAAAGTTAAGTAACGGTAAGCATGGATATTATAAATTTATATATCACCTGGCATTGATTGTATGTATTGAAGATTTATGTGTTTTAAAAAATATATTTTTTAGTTTAGATAAGGCAATTAATTATTATATCCAAGAATTGATATGTCAAACACAGATATTGTTAGTTTCAAAAAGACCATTGAAGCCGTTGCTAAAAGGAGAACATTTTATTTTGAATGGATTTTTGCCAGGGCCTGAAATCGGAAAGTTAATAAAAAACGCTTATGAAGCGCAGATGTTGGGAAAATTTTGGACGTTATCGGATGCGCTTCGGTGGATAAAAAAGACTTTAAAGGCTATAAAATAAGTACTTGACCATGTGCTTTAAGTGATTAGTTTATATTACATAGGAGGATATATGGGAAAAATTATAGGAATTGATTTAGGAACTACAAACTCAGTTGTAGCTATTATGGAGGGCGGAGAGCCAAAGGTTATAGCAAATGATGAAGGAGCGCGTACGACCCCATCAGTTGTTGCGTACACCAAAAGTGGTGAAATTTTAGTTGGGCAACCGGCTAAAAGACAAGCGATTACAAATCCAGAGAATACGATATTTTCAGCAAAAAGATTTATAGGACATCGGTTTGATGAGAGCCAAATGGAAATTCAAAAACATCCATTTAATTGCGTACGGCTTGGGAATGGAGATATCGGATTTAAGGTACAAGGAAAAGATGTGACCCCTCCGGAAGTATCAGCAAAGGTGTTGCAAAAATTAAAAAGAGCAGCAGAGGCGTATCTTGGACAGGAAGTCAAAGAAGCGGTAATTACAGTGCCTGCTTATTTTAATGATGCACAGAGGCAAGCAACACGGGACGCTGGTAAGATAGCTGGATTAGAGGTTAAAAGGATAGTCAATGAACCAACAGCAGCAGCGTTAGCTTATGGGTTGGATAAAAAGAATGATCAAAAGATTGTTGTATACGATTTAGGAGGTGGAACTTTTGACGTGTCTATATTGGAAGTTGGGCAGAATATTGTGGAAGTAATTTCAACCAATGGGGATACTCATTTGGGTGGTGATGATTTTGATATTATAGTTATGGAGTATTTAATTCAGGAGTTTAAAAAGGACACTGGAATTGATGTATCAAAAGATAAGATGGTAATGCAACGATTAAAAGAAGCAGCGGAAAAAGCAAAAATTGAATTGTCGAATGTGAAAGAGACAGAAATTACTCTTCCATTCTTGACAGCAGATGCAACAGGTCCTAAGCATCTCAATATAAAATTTTCACGTTCTAAATTAGAGCAATTATTGGAGCCAATGATTCAAAAAACTTTAGAGCCTTGTAAAAAAGCATTATCTGATGCTAAATTAAAATTAAGTGACGTACAAGAAGTTGTGTTAGTTGGTGGATCCACCAGAATTCCGCGTGTACAGGAAGTTGTTAAAGACTTTTTTGGGAAAGAACCAAATCGAACAGTAAATCCAGATGAAGTTGTAGCTTTAGGAGCGGCTGTTCAAGCAGGGGTATTGGCAGGTGATGTGAAGGATATGTTGTTGTTAGATGTTACACCATTGAGCTTAGGAATCGAAACATTAGGAGGGGTTTCTACTGTTTTAATTTCGAGAAATACAACTATTCCAACAAAAAAATCAGAAGTTTTTTCAACTGCAACAGACAATCAGACATCAGTTGAAGTGCATGTGCTGCAAGGAGAAAGAGAATTTGCAAGAGATAACAGAACGTTGGGACGGTTTCATTTAGAGGGAATACCTCCAGCACCAAGAGGAATTCCTCAGATTGAAGTAACGTTTGATATAGATGCCAATGGTATCGTTAATGTTTTTGCGAAGGATAGAGCAACTAATAAAGAGCAAAGGATCACTATTACTTCTAGCTCAGGGCTTGCGGATTCGGAAATAAATAGAATGGTGAAAGAGGCAGAGGACCATGCAAGTGATGACAAGAAAAGGCGAGAGCTTATAGAGGAGAAAAATAAATTAGATGGAATGATTTACAATGTTGAGAAAATGGTAAGCGAAAATAAAGGGCAAGTGCCTGAAAATATAATTGAAGAGGTAAATCAGGCAATATCTCTGTCTAAGTCCAAATTAGAGTCTCAAAATGTTGAAGAATTGAAATCTGCATTTGCAATGATTACTGCAGCTAGCCATAAAATGGCCGAAGTTTTATATAAAAAAAATAGCACAGAGACAGCTTCCAATGCTTCATCAAATGAAGAAAAGAAAGAAGAATCGAAAGTAGTTGATGCAGAATTTGAAGACATTAAGTAATGTATTAATGTATTTAAATTTAAAATATTCTTGATCGGAGCGACAGGGTTTAAAACTGCGATGACTAGACCCCCAGCTAGTGCGCTACCAAGCTGCGCTACGCTCTGGGAATCGTCTTCGACGGGATTTGAGCCCGTGTTGCTGCCGTGAAAGGGCAGTGTCCTAGGCCTCTAGACGACGAAGACTTTATATTTTATAATATAACGGCATCAATGAATCAAGCAAAATATTAATGATATTGTAAATTAATTAAAATTTTGTTTTAGTTTTTGTCTTAAATGCTTTTAGAAGAAATGTTGCTTCTTCAGATTTTAAAAGAATGGTTATTATAAAATAGACTATAAAGCCAAGAAAAAGTGCAAATAAGAGGATGATTATATTAAAAGGGGTAGGTCCTAGATCCCACATTCCTATCGATGTGATTTTGTGTACGATTATCATTGTGCAAAGGGATGCTATACAGCTTTTTTTAAAAGAGGATAAAAGTTTTTTTAATTGTAGATCTTCACATAGGTGTTCTTTTAAGTGATATATGGACAAATAAGACTGTATTATATTTGAAACTAAGTAAGCGACACCTAAGCCTGATATATCAAGTTTAGAGAGCGTATATATGCAAAATACTTGAGAAAGGCAACCATAGAACATTATTTTATTTGGAGTTGAAAAATCATTAAGGACAAAAAATACTTGTGTGGAAATTTTTGTTATTGCATATGTTATTAGTGTAAATGATAGTAAATTAAGAGAGATGGCCATCGCTTTTATATCAAACCAGCAGCAATTTCCATGGAAGTAGATTACGGAGATGATTGGAAGGCCGCTTATGAATAAGATAGAGCTTATTGGTATTAAAAAGAACAGGGAAAAAGATAGGGAAAAATGCCATGTCGCGATGATTGATCTCTGACTCATAGGGTCATTTCCGGAAAACATGCATAATTGAGACAAGGTAATTAATGAAATCGAGTTAGTGATAATTCCAGAAAACATTTGAATTAGGCGATCGGCGGCGTAAAAGCAGGACAGAGAACCGCTTTCGAAATAGCTTGCAGCATTTCTAGTAAAGAGGAAACTTGTTTGTGCAATGATAGTTCCCCAAAGAGCTGGGCCAAATGTATTGGATAATTTTTTAATCGGTTCAATATTGAAAAGAAAAGATGGCTTTAATGAAATATTTTTATTTAGAATAGTTGGAATCAGTATTAGAATTTGAAGAAATAACCCTAGAATATGACCAATTGATAAGGAGAAGTATGGTTTTATGTTAAATATGGATAGGGAAATTATAATAGCAAGACTGGTAAATGTAGGGAGAAATGCAGATATTACGAAGCTGTTATAAGTGTTCAGTACAGTGGTGATATAGAAAATAGGGCCTAATAATACGAAGTAGAGAAAGATTAGATTAGAAATTTCTAAAGTATCTACATAGTAGTCAGTATTTAATTTGAATCCTGGCAGGTAGATAACATAATAAAAACAGGCAAGTATAAAGAATAAAATTGACATTCCAATAGTTATAATAATACATACTCCTAAAAAAGCTCTCAGAAACAAATAATAGGGATCTTCACCTAAACTTAAGCGTGATTTTAAAAAATTCGGCAGAAGCATGGAGCATATATTTCCCTCAAGCAATTGTGTTTTAATGTTGCCTTGAAAGGATAAACCTGCATTAAATATGTCTAGCCCTGCTGAATTTCCTAGTTTGTTCATCACCATAGAATCACGAAGCAACCCTATGAATCTTGAAAAGAAGGTGGCAAGAGAAACTTTAAAAGCATCCGCTAAAAAATCAATTTGGTCTTCAATAATGGATTCTTCATTTTCTTGTAATACGATTTCTATTTTTTCTTTAAATTGTATATCAAGGTGAATAGTCTTTTTTATGTTTTGTTTTTTACTTTTTAAGTACATGGCGAACTCCTGCTTTATTTTTATTTACTTTTTCTTTTTTATTATGAGCGTGATTCCATTTCGAAAGAACATCTCCTAATGTGCCTAAGTCATTAAAAGATTTTTTATTATGAAGTTTATTATTAAGTTTAAAGTTATAGAAAGCTCTTTTGGCATTGATAACAGCTTTCATTGAGAGGCTGATTTGATGAGTTGATATATTAATTTTAGATATCATTATTTCCATGATGTTTCCAATTTTCAGAGTTTTGAAAGATCGTAATGATTTTTTAGTCTTTCTGTATTCACCTATCATTTGAGATATGTGACAGAAACCACCGATTCCAGGCTCTAATTCGATAAAAATTCCATTATCAGTAATGCTTGAAATAGATTTTTTTAAAATTGCTCCTCTGGGATATTGTTCAAGGATATGAGAAATCCAAGGGTTATGAGTTAATTGTTTTAGCCCTAAAGACAATTGTTCTCTTAGAGTATCTATATGTAAGACTACAGTTTCTATTTGTTCATTGATTTGAAAATAATCAATTGGATTGATATGTTTAGTCCAAAATAAGTTATTTAGATGAAGTAAGCCTGCAGCTCTTTTATGTACCGTAATGAAAAGACCAGAGGTCGTAACTTGTGAAATTTTGCCTCGAATTATATCACCTACTTTATAATCTTTCTGAATTTGCAGCCATGGACTTTCATCATCTTTTTTTAGCCTTAAAATTATTTTATGTGCTGCGCGGTTAATCTGTAGAACTAAAACATTTACAACTTGTCCGATTTGTGCATAATGCCAGGGAGGCATAAGCGGTTTATTCCAGGAGAGTTCTGATATTGGAATAAATCCTTCAACATCATGGCTTAATGATACCAGAATTCCAAAAGAGGTAATTTTGGTTACAATACCAGGGTGCCAAGAGTTGAGTGGATATTTATCCAATATATTCAGCCATGGATTAGAACATAATTGTTTTACACCTAGTGATATTTTATTTGTTTCAGGATTAATTTTTAAAACTTGTACAGTAATATTTTGTCTTAATTTAAAAACTTCTCTTGAGTTATAAGATTTTATCCAGCTAATGTCTGATAGGTGCAGTAATCCGTCTAATCCGCCAATATCAATAAATGCGCCATATGGGGTTATATTTTTAATATGACCTTGAAAGATTGCGCCTTCTTTGAGCCTTACTAGAGTCTTTTCACGCTTGGATAAAAATTCTGATTCCAAGAGAAAGCGGCGACTTAATATAACATTTTTAGAGATTTCATTTAAGCTCACAATAGTAAATCTAAATTCTTTTTTAATTAATTTCTCAGGCGATCGAATAGGTTTAATATCAATTTGACTTTGTGGTAAGAAAGCAGGAATTCCAATATCGACAGCGAAGCCTCCTTTTGTGATATGGGTTATTACGCCAAGAACAGGATTTCCTTTTTTATACATATCTAAAACATTGTCCCATGCTTCTATTTTATGTGCCTTTTTATAACTTAATAATAAGCGCCCCATTGAATTTTCTGGAGATTCTACAATCGCTTTGATTTCGTCACCAACCTTTACTTTTAAAATTCCAGTTGCAGAAATAAAATCAGAAGTTTTAATTAACCCTTCTGCTTTATTTCCAACATTTATAGATACAAAGTCTTTACCAATAGATAAAACAGTGACTTGTATAGTCTCTCCAGGAGAAATTTGCTTCTCTTGAGAAAATGATTCTTTTAGAAGGTCTTTGAATGATGCTGTATATGATGATTTCACTTTGAATCCTTATATGTTTAATATATAAATTAATAAAATTAATAAGTAAATTACATTATAAGACTTAAGGAATAATTATGGAAGTATTTGAAAGGAGATTGATGCAGTCAGTTTGGAATATTTTAGACATGTATCTTTTGAAATGTGCAGAAAATGGGTTTATATTGTGTATAAGTGGCGGAAAAGATTCTAGGTGCTTAATGGAGATCGTTGCAAAATGGCCAAACCGTTTTTCAAAGATTTTAATAGCAAGCGTTGATCATTGTACTAGAGAAAGTACAACAAGAGAGGCATTTTTTGTGGCTTCTCGTGCTAAGCGATTAGGGTTTGATGCGAGAATATTGACATTAAGTGGCGAAAAAGACTTGAAGGAAGGTGTGTTGAGGAAAAAAAGGTATTCTATTTTATTTGATTTAGCAAAAGAAATGCATATATCGACATTAGTTACGGCGCATACACAAAATGATCAAGTGGAGAATGTGTTGATGACATTGGTTGGAGTAAGTGAAGGAAGTTATGGTACTGGTATGAGCATGGAATCAAGTTCTTCAATAATAGGTTCTTTTGGTCAACAAGGAAGGCTTGTGAGGCCACTTCTGAATATGTCACGAAAGTATTTGTCATTGATTCTTTCTGCTTTAAATATTGAAGATTATTTTAAGGATCCTTCTAATGTTTACAATGGAGGTCAGAGAGTGTTTATTCGTAAAATTTTGGAAAAGTACCCGGAAAGGATAGATAGACTTTCAAGATTGGCTGAAAGACGAAAAATAGAGTTAAGTAATATACAAGAGTTTTCTAATATTTTTATAGAAAAGCAAACTTTTAATGAAATGCGCTTAGATCTAAAAAAATGCCCATTTAGTTGGAGAAAATTAGTTCTAATAAATGCATTTCAACTGTTTTGCCCAGGGAGAGAATTCAGAGGAACATCGAACCTTTTTAATATTTTTTTTAAAAATACAATTTTGCAACGGGGAAATTATATTCTTCCCTTTTGTAGAATGGAAATACAATCAGATACTCAAATTATATTAACTCGAATTTAATTTTTATTGTTATCATTATAACGATTAAGAGATTTTGATGAAGTTTCTTTTAAGATACCTAATTTTTGTTTTAATATACGTAGTGATTCATTGCGTTTACGTGGTTCCTCTAGTTTTTGAAACTGCATTGAAAGAGCATCTTGATCTAGTTCGTTTGCTAAATCTGAAGATACTTTGGCCTCTGCCTCTAATTGATTTATAGATTCTTCCATTTTAGAGAAAAGATTTAATGAACTATTTCCTTTCAGACCAGAGAGAGTTTCTGATATATTTTTTTGAGCTTCAGCTCTTCTTGCTCTTGCTATAAGTAAATTTTTTTTTCTTTTTGCTTCAGAATATTGATTTTGTAATTTGGAAATAGCTTCCTTTAATTCATCTATAGATTGGATTTGCATTTGCCAATTATTTTCAATTTGATTAGCTAATTTTACGTGTTCTTCTTGACGTTCGATTGCCTGCACCGTTAAAAGATCATTTCCTTCTTCAGCAGCTAATTCGGCTCGTTGTCCCCAATGCACCATAGCAGCACGTTCTTCTTGAAATTGAACGGCCATCTTTTTTTCATCAGCAATAGCCATGGCAAGCTGACGTTTGAGCATTAGTAAATTTTCTTGAAATTCTATTAACGATTGGTTAAGCATTTTTTCCGGATCTTCCGCTAAGCTTATCCAATGATTTAAGTATGACTTTATTAGTGTTATAAAACGTTGAAATAACATCATTGATCTCCTTTTTTTATAATATTATAAATATTATAAGATTAGTGCAAGTATGATAAAAAAAAACGATTAGATATTTTATTAGTGGAAAGAGCTATAGAGGCGGTCTTAATTCGGGCACGGGTCTATATTGTTTCTGGGAATGTATTTGTTAATAATTTTAGAATCGTAAAACCGAGTGCTTTTATAAATATGGACTCTACTATTGAAATAAGAGTGGAAAGACTTGAAATAAGAGGTAGTTTAAAATTGCAATGTGCTCTGGCACAATGGCCGATGGATATATTGGATAAAATTTGTTTAGATGTTGGTTCCTCGACAGGAGGATTTACATATTATTTATTAAAAAGGGGAGCAGCGAGGGTTTATGCAGTAGATTGCGGTAAAAATCAATTGTTGTTTCATTTGCGAAAAAATAAGAAGGTTTATTCGTTAGAAGGAATGCCTATTCAAACAATTCCGAAAGGTATGTTCAAAGCCAATCCGCATATAGTTGTAATTGATGTTAGTTTTACGTCGCTAAAATCAGTATTGGGTTCAGTCTTGCGTCATGTTAGTAATTCTTTTTTATATGTATTAATAAAGCCTCAATTTGAAGTTGCAAAATGCAATTTATATAAAGGGATTGTAAAAGATATGGTAATAAGGAATAAAGTGGTGATTGACTTGGTTCAGTATATATCAAGAATGAAGATTAAGATTATTGATGTGAAAATATGCTCTCTTTTAAAAGAGTCGAAAAACATTGAATATTGGATATACGCATATAAGGAGTAGTTAAAAAGATACTTGATTTATTAGTCATGTAAATGAATTTTAATATATTTGGTTAGAGGCATGGATCTTTTATATTATTATTAGAAAGGTAGGCTAACCATATATTTTCAAGAAGCATTGCGATTGTAATCGGACCAATTCCACCTGGAACGGGAGTGATATTTTTAATTTTTGGAAATTCTAGAGGAGAAATATTCACATCTCCAAAGATTTTTTTGTTTATAATTGAGATACCAACGTCAATGATTGTAGCATTTTTTTTTATATAGTCCTTACTAATTAGATGAGTGCTTCCTGTAGCGGAAATGAGTAAGTCTGCATGTTTGGTAATACTTGATAATCTTTTAGTGGATCGATTACAGATTGATATTGTTGCATTTGAATTAAGAAGTAACTGAGCCGTTGGTTTTCCAACTAGTAAACTTCTTCCAATAATAACAACATGTTTTTTTTCAAGATTGAATTTGATTTTATTTAAAATTAACATGCAAGCTTTTGCAGTACATGGGACAAAGCGGGGCGTGTTTAAAAATAATAGCCCTATATTTTCGAAATGGAGTCCATCTATGTCTTTTAATGGGCTTATTGTAGAGGTAAAGGTAGGCTGATAGTTTTTTAGACTGGGAGGTAGTGGCAATTGGATTAAGATACCATCAGTTAATGGATTTTTATTTTCTTTTTCAATAATTTTGACTACGGAATTGGGCAATATATTGTCTGGTAAAAAATAATTTTTAATAGACATACCTGACATTTGGGCGGCTGAAGTTTTATGAATTAGAAAGGACTTTGAAGGATGGTTTTCTCCAATTATTATTGTACATAAATGAGGGGGACGAGATTTGTACTTTATTCGATGGTTTATTTTTTCCCTTAGAGATGAAATTGTTGCAGATAAAATTAAACTACCAGATAGTATTTTTTTATTTTTTTTCATGCAAGAAATCGTCATATATTTTATAATAAAGTATATGACTTTTAAATTCAATTTTTAAAAGGAAAATAAGAGGAAGGACTTGAAAAATACTTCTCCTTGACCATTATTGTCAGATGCTTACTTTATGAAATGATTGGTTTATTTTTTTTAATCTTAAGGAAGAGAGTAGTATGGCAAATTTTATACCGTTAAATGATAGAGTTTTAATTAAGCGAGTGAGTAGCGAGGAAGTGACTCAAGGTGGTATATATATTCCAGATACAGCAAAGGAAAAACCATTAGAAGGTGAGGTTGTGGCTATTGGGTCTGGAAAAATCATGGAAAACGGAAGCGTTAAGCCAATGTTGGTAAAGCCAGGGGATCGTGTATTATTTGCTAAATACACAGAGACGGAAATAAAATTGAACGGTGAGTCTTTCTTGCTGATTCGAGAAGATGATTTGTTAGGTATAATATTGTAATATAATATAAAGGAGAAGATATATGGCAGCAAAGGATATTATTTTTGATAATACTGCTCGAGAAAAACTTTTGCGAGGTGTAAACATATTGGCAAATACAGTAAAGGTTACCCTAGGACCAAAGGGGCGAAATGTTGTTATAGAAAAAAGTTGGGGGGCTCCAATTATAAGCAAAGATGGAGTGACAGTTGCTAAAGAAGTTGAATTAAGTAATAAATTTGAAAATATGGGAGCTCAAATGGTTAAAGAAGTAGCATCTAAAACTTCAGATTATGCAGGAGATGGCACAACAACCGCGACAGTTTTGGCACAGGCAATATTTGCAGAAGGAACAAAATATGTTACAGCAGGACATAGTCCTATGGATATTAAAAGGGGATTGGACAAAGCAACTAGGGCTATAGTCAATGAATTAGGAAATATATCGAAACCCACAAAAGATCATAGAGAGATTGCACAAATTGGAACAATATCCGCAAATGGGGATGTAGGAATAGGTGAGATTATTGCACAAGCCATGGAGAAAGTTGGTAAAGAAGGAGTTATTACAGTTGAAGAAGCAAAGGGATTGGATACAACCATGGAAATAGTCGAAGGAATGCAATTTGATAGAGGATATTTATCTCCTTATTTTGTGACAAACGCGGATAAAATGGAAGCTCATCTTGAAAGTCCATATATATTAATTTTTGAGAAGAAAATTACTGTATTAAAAGATTTATTGCCAATTTTAGAGCAAATAGCTAAAAGTGGAAAGCCTTTGTTGATCATTGCAGAAGAGATAGAAGGAGAAGCATTAGCGACTTTGGTTGTTAATAAATTAAGGGGAACTTTAAATGTTTGCGCAGTGAAAGCACCAGGGTTTGGTGATCGTAGAAAAGCGATGTTGGAAGATATTTCTGTTTTAACAGGAGGTCGGTTTATTTCTGAAGATATGGGTTTGAAATTAGAAAATTTAACTTTAAATGATTTGGGAAGAGCAAAAAGGGTTTCTGTAAATAAGGATAACACGATTTTGGTAGATGGATTAGGAGACGCAGAAGAAATTAAGGCAAGAGTTAAGCAGGTCAGAGGGCAAATTGAGAAGAGCACATCAGATTATGATCGTGAGAAGTTGCAAGAGAGATTGGCTAAATTAGCAGGAGGAGTAGCTGTGATAAAAGTTGGAGCAGCAACCGAAGTTGAATTGAAGGAAAAAAAAGCGAGGGTTGAAGATGCATTACATGCGACACGAGCAGCCGTTGAAGAAGGTATTGTTCCAGGAGGTGGAGTGGCTTTATTAAGAGCACTTAAAGTTTTAGAAAATCTAGAGGTTTTAGATAGTGAGAAATTTGGAGTTGAATTATTAAAGAGGGCTTGTGAAGAGCCTTTACGAATGATAGCTACAAATGCAGGATTTGAAGGTTCAGTAGTAGTAAATAAGGTTAAAGAAGGAGAGGGATCTTTTGGATTTAATGCATCGCTTGAGCAATATGGAGATATGGTGGCTTGGGGAATTATGGACCCAACTAAAGTAACAAGAACGGCATTGCAAAATGCGGTTTCAGTTTCTTCATTATTATTGACAACAGAGGCAATGATAGCAGAGAGAGTAGATGATAAAAAAGAAGTAACTCCCCCTAATCCTATGGGAGGAATGGGAAATATGCATGGTATGGGAAATATGGGTATGGGATTTTGAAAAATCTAGATTAAGGATTCTAAAATAGAGTCCTTAATTTTACATAGAGGATTTCAAGGTATAAAAAGGTATAAAAAAAATTTTTATAGAAATATATGAAATTACAATACAGGATTTTAACGTTTGTTTTAATATTATTGGTATCTATTTATTGTTTAATTCCATCTGTTATTTATTTTAGGTTGCCTGAAGTAGAACTACAGAAAATACGACAAAATGGCAAATTGTTAGAAGGTTATTTGCCAAGAGGCGTAATGAAAAATCACATAGTGCCGGGATTAGATTTGCAAGGAGGAATTCAAATTTTATTAAAAGTGGATATCAAACAGGCGTTAGACTATAAATTGTCTAGATATACAGAAATGATTTTGAAAGAATTTTCGCAAAATGGTATATCTGCAGAAAAAAAAGATTTTTATAAAATACAATTATTTTCTGAAATAGAAAGAAAAAAAGCTTTAAAGCTATTAAAGAAGAAAAATCCAGAAGTAATTGCTATTGAAGAAAAGGATTATGTTGTTCTTTATTTAAACCCATTTGTTGATAATGATATTCGAAAACGCATCATGGAGCAAACGATAAATGTACTTCGAGCACGAATAGATAATATAGGCGCATCTGAGTTTAGTATAATCAGGCAAGGTGATGCCAATATTCAGATTCAACTTCCTGGGTTTGAAGATAAGCGAGAAGCGAGACGCATTATAGGTAGAACAGCTCAACTTTTTTTTCAAATTTGTGAGGATGAAATTGATTTGATAAAAGATTTTAAAGATCTTCCACAGGGCATTGAGAAAATTGATACTTTATATAAAAAGCCGGACGGTTCAATAGGTAAAGATCATTATTTAAAATTCTCTAAAGATAAGATAAATGAATTAACATTATATTTAAAAAACAAAGTGCCTTCTAATATAGATATAAAATATGGAGATTTACAAGACGGATATTTAAGAACTTATGTTTTGAATAAAAAAATAGAATTAACAGGAGATGATATTGTAGATGTACAAGTGTCTTCCTTTGAAGGCAATGAATCTCATGTTTCTGTTTTAGTTTTATTCAATTCAATTGGTGCTAGTTTGTTAGATGAGTTATCGAAAGGTAACTTGGGAAAAAGAGTGGCTATTGTTTTGGAGAATAAGGTTAATAATGCAGCAATATTTCAAACTCGTATTCCAAATGGACGAGCACAAATTTCTCTTGGATATCATAAGCAACCTAGTGAATTAATGAAAGAAGCACAAGACCTTTCAATGCTTTTAAAGACGGGTTCATTGCCAGCAAACATTTTGTTTTTAGAGGAAAAAAGCTTAGGACCTTCTTTGGGAGTAGAGGCTGTTCATAAGGGAAAAGTGGCATTTTTTGTAGGAAGTGTTTTGGTTATTTTGTTAATGATTTTTTATTATAGAATTGCAGGGTTATTATCAGTTGTTGCTGTCTTATATAATTTAATGATTATGTTAGCACTTTTGTCGGTCTTTAATGCTACAATTACATTGCCTGGCATAGCAGGATTGTTATTGATTTTTGCGATGGCAGTTGATGCTAATGTTATTATCAATGAGCGAATTAGAGAAGAATTAAGAAAAGGAAAATTTCCTTTTCTTGCTGTTAAAGAAGGCTATGAAATAGCTTTTACAGCTGTGTTTGATTCTCATATGACATCATTTTTATCAGGAGTTGTTTTATGGAATATGGGAACGGGCCCTATTCAAAATTTTGCTATGATGCTTATAATTGGTACAAGCTTGTCATTATTTACGGCAGTGTATGTTACGAGAATGTTTTTTGATATATTAATAAATGAAAAAACAAGGAAAATGTCCATATGACAGATTTGAAAATGTTTCGATTTTTTGATAGTAAAAAATCAATAAATTTTGTGTCTTCATTCTATATTTCGTTGCATATAGCATTGTTTATTATTTCAATTGCACTGATTGGTTATGACCTTTTTGGGATAAATATGGGGTTAGAATTTCAAGGAGGTACAGAGTTGCAAATTAAATTTTTATCAAAAGAGAAGTTGAATTTAGAAGAAATTCAGGAAAGCTTAAAAAAAGTTGGCGTGGAAAGAAAAAATGTACAGTTCACTACAGAAGATTCTTCTATTTTAGTAAGAGTTGAACATCAAGAAATTTTCTCTGAGAAGGATATAGCAATTATTGAAAAGGAATTTAAAAAGGTAGGCTTGTTATCAAGTGTAAGAAAAGCAGAAGGAGTCATCAATGGCTTACATATAAGGATTTTAGAGTTAAAGGAAGTAACTAAAAATTTCATAAATTTATATGAGTCATATATCATAAATGCCCTTAGTAAAATAGAGCGATTCAAAATAAAGAATTCTCAACATATTCCTAATCAAATTGTTTATAACGACGTACTTGGAAGGTATGAAATAGAATTTGACATTGAATTTTATGGAACTATTGATAAAATTTTAGAGATGATGCATGATAAGTTGGGAGATTTTTCTATACAAAAGATAGAATATGTAGACAGTCAAATATCTCAATCTTTGAAAAGAGAAAGTATATTGGCTATTATTTATGCAATAATCATGGTGTTATTTTACATTTTGATAAGGTTTGATGTTTTGTATATACCAGGAGCAATAGTATGTTTATTTCAAGATGTATGTGGTTCTTTTTTGGTTTTTGTCTTAGGGAGATATGAATTCGACTTGCCTTCTATTGCGGCAATGCTAACTGTTATTGGAGTATCTATTAACAATACAATTATTGTATATGATCGAATTCGAGCAGAAGCGCCAGCGTCTTATGATTTAATTTCGAGAGATGCATTATTGAAATATGTAAATAAAGCAGTAAATGACACATTAAGTAGGACGATAAACACAACGTTAACAGTATTATTTTCATCACTTTCTTTATGGTTGCTGGCAGGACCGGTGTTAAAAAGTTTTTCGGCAATTTTAAGTATAGGACTTTTGTTAGGAGCGTTTTCCTCAATATTAGCGGCGCCAGCGATGTATGTTCTTATGGCAGATAATTTAGGACAAAAACTTCATTTATTAGAATTAGAGTTAAAGTATCGTAATTATAAGAAAGAAGAAACTAGGTAATAGTTTATTTAGCTCTAAAAATTATTCTACCTTTAGATAAATCATATGGTGAAAGCGCAACTCTAACCTGATCACC
This sequence comes from Deltaproteobacteria bacterium, assembly GCA_016432245.1. Classification (GTDB taxonomy): domain Bacteria; phylum Myxococcota; class UBA727; order UBA727; family JABDBI01. The sequence continues at coordinate 75,803 of CP066680.1, forward strand.
AGCTACTACTCTAATAAGGTTTTTTCGCATTTTTCCAGAAGAATAGGCAATAACCTCATGACCATTCTTTAAAATTACTTTATATGTAAAGTTATGTAAAATTTCTTTTACAGTACCCTCTATTTCTATTTGATCCTCTTTAGACATGATTAAGTATTCTTATATAAGTATTTTTTCAAATAGTAAATAGAGCTATGAAATAATATTTATAATTTTGTTTGGAATTACAATTATCTTTTTAGGAGATGTTTTTTTTTGATAATTTAATAAGAAATGTGCTATTTTTTTTTTAATGATATTGGGTTGGAGATCTTGATTTACATCTATATCGACAATTTTTTTTCCATTTAAATGAAGAGAGAGGCATGCATGATTTTTTATATTTTTATACTTTTTGAAAGAAGGCCAAGGAGTTTTTGAGATAAATTTTTTTTGACCAAGTATTTCCCATATTTCTTCACAAATATGAGGTGCATATGGGGCAAGCATTTGTAAAAATCCTAAAAATATTTTTTTAGGGATCGGGAATTTATGTTTTAATAGTGTATTTAGAAATATCATCATTTTTGATATAGCAACATTAAATTTTAGATCCAATGAAAGATTTAATACGAGATTAAGAATTTGATAATATTCATTCCATAATGGAATGTCATAAGGATTATCTTTTTTGTTATTTGAAAGGGTTTGCCTAGATAAAAACCAAACTTTAGTTAAAAAGCGAAACATTCCTTCTATGCCGTTTGTTTGCCATATTTTTACTTGATCTAAAGGACCCATAAATAATTCATATAATCGTAAGGAGTCTGCTCCATATTGAGCAATGAGTTCATCAGGGTTAATTACATTTAAACGAGATTTTGACATTTTTTCAATTTGCGAGACAACCACTTCATTGTTCGATTTTTTTATAAATAAATCTTTTTTTTGATATACTTCAGACACAAATAAATATTTTCCAAAGGTATCCTGAAAGCTTCTTGATAAAATCATTCCTTGGTTAAAAAGTTTTAAGAAAGGTTCTTTTGTATTAACAATTCCGATATCAAATAGTACTTTATGCCAAAATCTTGCATATAACAGATGTAAGACTGCATGCTCGATACCTCCGACATATAAATCAACCGGCAACCAATAATTTGATAATTTTTTATCACAAAGTTCATTATCGTTATTAGGATCAATAAATCGTAAATAATACCAGCAAGAACCGGCCCACTGAGGCATGGTATTTATTTCACGGGTTGCTATTTTTCCATTTGGCAATGGATAAAAGCGCCAAGAGGGACTTGCTTTTTCTAGGGGAGCAATAGTATTTGGAGAAGGGAGATAAGAAGCAATAAAGGGGAGCTTTACTGGTAAATCTTTTTCAGGCACTAATTCAGGTGTTTTTTCATTATTGTAGATTATAGGAAAGGGTTCACCCCAATATCGCTGGCGTGAAAAAAGCCAATCTTTTAATTTGAACAGTATTTGATGAGAAGTAATTTGTTTTTTTAATAAAATTTTGATTAAGGACTTACTCAATTCAAGAGGATTTTTTCCATTGTATTTTCCTGAATTGATTAAAAAGCCATTTGAAATATCCTTAAAAGAAAGATGTAATAAAGACATATTTAGCCTTAATTCATTATCAAATATTGGAATAAAACTATGTTTTAAAGGTATTTTGTATTTTTTTGCAAATTGAAAATCAAGATCTTTATGGGATGAGCATCTCAAAATTCCAGTTCCATAGGAGAATGGGTTTAAATTAGATATCCAAATTGGGAGATTAGAATTAGAGAAAGGATCTTCGATATAGTAATTAGAAAAGACGCCAACGATTTCATCTGTTTGAATAGAGTGGCAAAAAGATAAAATATTGTTTTTGTTTGGATCGTCTTTTAGCAATAATGGAATTATTGGATGATCATAAGCAATTGAAATAAATGAATCATTATAAATGGTATGAATAGAATCAGAGAAAATTTCAAGATGTAGATTGGAGGATTTAACTTTGCATTTAAAAGAAATAATATTGGTTTTTCCAATCCAATTTCGTTGCATATCTTTGATGTTTTCAGGCCAATCAAGATAATCTAAATCATTAAGTAAGCGTTCTGCATAATTTGTAATTTTGAGCATCCATTGGGTCATTTTTTTTTGGACTACAATGTCACCAGTTTCGATATATTTATTATTTGAGACTTCCTCATTTGCCAATACTGTACCTAATGCAGGGCACCAATTAACGGTAGTATTAGCTAAGTATGCTAATCCTCTTTGATACAATTTGGAAAAAATCCATTGAGTCCATCGATAATATTTTTCGTTAGATGTATTTATTTCACGGGACCAATCATAACTATATCCTAATTTTTCGATTTGATTTTTAAAATTAATAATGTTTCTTGTCGAAATAGTTTCAGGATGTGTATTCTCGCGAGCAGCTGCGCGTTCAGTGGGCAGTCCAAACGCATCCCACCCCATAGGATGTAATACATTAAAACCTAAAACTCTCTTTAAACGAGCAATTACATCTGTAGCAGTATATCCAGCAAGGTGGCCTACATGTAACCCTGCCCCAGAAGGGTATGGAAACATATCAAGAATATAGTATTTTTTTTTAGACTTATTTATATTAGGATGTACATAGAAGGCATTTGAATCTTTCCATCTCTTTTGCCATTTTTCTTCTATGTTATGAGGTGAATACTTAAAGTTCATGATTTTAATGTGGCGAAAGAAGGACTTGAACCTTCGACCTATGGATTATGAGACCATCGCTCTAACCACCTGAGCTATTTCGCCCAATTTAGACTAGTTCGATAATGCAGATAGGAGCAGCATCTCCTTTTCTTACACCTTTGTGAATGATTCTAGTAACGCCACCAGTGTTCGACAAGTATGAAGGAGCTATCTCATTAAATATTTTTTTTAAAATAGTCTTATTTCTAATAGTTTTGTTAGCTAACCGCCTAGAGTGTACTGTATTAGATTTTCCAAGTGAAATTATTTTATCAGCGATAGATCGTAACTCTTTTGCCTTTGGAAGAGTAGTACATATATGTCCGTATGAAAACAGTGAAGTTACTAGATTGGAAAACAAAGACATTCGGTGCGCGGAGGTTCTGTTTAATTTTCGATATTTATTTAGATGTCTCATATTTATATAGCTATTATTAAATTTTTAGGGTTAAATTACTTTATTCATCATGTGAATTTAAATCAAAAGGCCAATTTGCAATGCTCATGCCAAGAGAAAGACCCATTTCGCTTAGGATTTCTTTAATCTCCTTTAAGCTTTTTCGACCAAAATTTTTTGTTTTTAACATTTCGCTTTCTGTTTTTTGAACTAAATCGCCAATAAGCCTAATGTTTGCATTAGCTAAGCAATTAGACGATCTGACAGAAAGTTCTAATTCATTAACAGATCTGCATAAATTTTCATCTAAACGATTGTCTTGATCATTGTTTTCAATTATAGGAGAGACTTCGTCTTGCTCTTCTTCTTCTTCCTCTTCTTCTTGAAAATTAATTAACAGTTGAAGGTGTTCTTTTAGAATCTTAGCTGAGAGACTTAAAGCATCGGCTGGCTCAATAGATTCATCTGTCCATATCTCAAGTGTTAATCTGTCATAATCGATTTGTTGCCCTAATTTTGTGTTGTTAATGGTGTAATTTACTTTTAAAATTGGATTAAACAAAGCATCGATAGGCAAAATTCCAATAGGACTTGAAGGATCGTAATTCCTTATAGCAGGAACATAACCTCTTCCATGTCGAATAATCATTTCTGCTTCAAAAATACCTTTCTTGTTTATTGTACAAATATAATGGTTTGGATTTAAGATTTTAACAGAGGGATCAATTTGAATATCTTGAGCAGATACAATAGAAGGACCTTGTTTTTTTATAATACCAATTTTTTGTATTCTATCTGACAGCTTTATTCTAACTTCTTTTAGGTTTAGAATTACCTCAGAAGTGTCTTCCTTAACATAAGGAATTATAGAAAATTCATGAGATACACCCTTGATTTTAAGATTTGTAATGGCAGCTCCGTAAAGCGACGAAAGCAGAATTCGACGAAGGGCATTTCCAATGGTTACGCCGTATCCCTTTTCTAGTGGCTCTAAGATAAATCGACCATAAGACGTAGTTGAGCATGATTTATCTTCGCATATATTTCGAGGCTTAACTAAAGACCTCCAGTTGTAATTGCAATTTTCAGAAGTTAACATATAAGCTTAAATTATAGTCGTTTTTTTTTTCGTGGACGACAACCATTATGGGGAAGTGGGGTTATATCTTGGATTGAAGAGATTCGAATTCCACTACTTGCGATAGCTCGCAAAGCAGCTTCTCTTCCAGCGCCAGGACCTTGAATTTTTATTTCAATATTTCTCATACCGCATTCTTTTACTTTTTTGCATACTTCTTCTGTAGCAACCTGTGCAGCAAAGGGGCTTCCTTTTTTGGAGCCTTTAAAGCCACGGCTTCCACCGCTTGCCCAACATAAAATGTTGCCTTCAACATCAGAAATGGAGATAATTGATGTGTTAAATGTTACGCAGATATGAGCGATACCGTTTGGAATATATTTTTTTGTTTTTTTTATGTTATTCATAAATCTTTTCCTTACTTAGATTGATTATCGTAAAAGTATTTTGCGTTTTTTTCGTCTTGTTTGAGCGTTTGAATGAGTTCTCTGACCATGTACAGGAAGAGATTTGCGATGACGAATCCCTTTGTAGCAACCTAAGTCCATTAATCTTTTTATGTTTAAAAAATGTACTTGACGCAAATCTCCTTCAACTTTGTGATTAGAATCAATAATGTCTCGAATTTTAGCGACTTCATCTTCTGTTAATAAATTACTTTGTTTATTTTCATCTATCTGAGCTTTTGATAAAATGTCTTTTGATAAAAATGGACCAATTCCATAAATATATGTTAAAGAAACCCATATTTTTTTATTATTTGGTATATCTACACCAGCTATTCGAACCATATATTATCCTTGTTTTTGTTTGTGTCTAATCGTTTTACAAATGACATGAATTATACCGTTGCGTTTTACAATTTTACAATCATTGCAGATTTTTTTTGTTGATGCTTTTACTCTCATGATAAGAATCTCCTTTCCTATTTTTTTCTTATCATACACAAAAATTTAGACATGTAAATATTTTGAAAATTAATTTGTCAAATATTTTTATATTTTTTTTATGTTAAAATTAGAGAACCTCTTGTCTATTTATAATAAATTAATTTATACAAATACAATGATTACAGAATCATATACTGAATCAAGAAAAAAAAGCGTATCTTTATTTAGAAAGATACAAGAGAATCCAGGTAAATATATTTCAATTTCAGGGGATCGACCTACAGGCGCATTGCATCTTGGTCATTTTTTTGGAGTGCTACAAAATCGACTTATTTTGCAAAGTGTTGGAGTAAAGTCGTTTATATTGATAGCTGACTATCAGTTTTATACAGATAGAAAATGTACTAATCCTCAAGAGATAGAACAAAATATACAAGATATTTTGTTGGATTATTTAGCAGTTGGTATAGAGCCAGGTAAAAATATGATTATATTTAACCATAGCAATATTCCCGAATTAAATCAGCTTATGCTTCCATTTTTGTCATTAGTGACGGTCTCTGATTTAAATCGCAATCCAACAGTAAAGGAAGAAATTAAATTTTTAAAAGACGTTACAGGGGCAATGCTTACATATCCTGTACATCAAGCAGCAGATATTTTATTTTGTAAAGCAAATGTTGTTCCAATAGGTAAGGATCAATTATCTCATTTAGAATTAGCCAGAAAGATATCTCGAAAGTTTAATAATTATTACGGAAAGACTTTTCCATTGCCATGCGGTTTGCTTAGTGAATCTCCAATTATTTTGGGAGTTGACGGAAAAAAGAAAATGAGTAAGAGTCAAAAGAATGCAATTTATATAAAATCTACAGAGGAAGAGACTGCAAGCCTTATCATGTCTGCAAGAACAGATAGTTTCCCATATGTTTCATATAATCCTGAAGAAAGACCGGAGATTTCCAATTTGTTATTGCTCTACTGTTTATGTACTAATTTAGATCCAAAGGTGGTTGCAGACAGTATAGGGGAAAAAGGGGCTTATTATTTAAAACGAATGCTTGTAGATGCTTTGAATGATTTTTTTTTACCGATCAGAAGAAAGCGTATGCAATTGAAAAAAGATTTAGGATATGTTTTAGAGGTTATTCAAAATGGAAACAAAATGGCACGAGAAGAAGCGATAAATACATTGGAGGAAGTTAATATTAAAATGGGGCTTGTAATATGATAGACATAAGTGAAATAGAAAAGCTATTTTTACTTTCAAAGATAAGTATAGGACGAGATGAGCTAGTTTCCTATAGTGCAACGTTGGATGATATGTTAGAATATATGGAAAATTTAAAACGGATAAAGGCTGACAATGAAGAGATGGTTTCTGTTTTATCTTTAAATGAATTTTGCTTAAACAGCAGGAATGAATATGATCATTTAGGTGATTTTGGATTGAAGTGTTCGAAGCAGTATTTGGATGGCTTTATTAGAGCAGATAAAGTTTTTGACCATGATGAACGATAAGGAGCTTTGCATATGAAAAATTTGTTTAGAGAGTACAAGGAGGGAATGCTTAGGATGGAGAGAGAGCTTGGTTGTTTCTTTTCCGTTGATGAATTAGGAGCAGAAAATGCTTTTTATCAGTCAGAATTCAGACGATGTAATCAACAAGTTAGAAGCAGTGTAGATGGAATGGTTATAGCATTAAAAGATATGATCTTATGTAAAGGATTACCTGTTTGTGCGGGAAGTAGGATTTTAGAAGGATATATTGCACCTTATGATGCGACTGTAGTGTCTAGGTTAAAATCATCAGGAGCAATTATTATGGGTAAATTAAATCAAGATGAATTCGCGATGGGTTCTTCTGGTGAAAATAACCCATATAAAGTAAGTCGAAATCCATGGGGTTTAGAGAGGGTTGCAGGAGGTTCTTCAAGCGGTTCTGCTGCTGCAGTAGCAGCCGATATCATAAAAGGATCATTAGGAACAGACACAGGAGGATCAGTAAGGCAACCAGCATCTTTTTGTGGAATTGTGGGATTTAAGCCTTCATATGGTAGAGTGTCTCGATATGGAATTATTTCCTATGCTAGTTCATTGGATCAAATAGGTGTTTTTAGTTCTAATGTGAAAGATGTTGCAAGAATTTTAGAAAATATAGCAGGGTACGACGAAAAGGATTTAACAAGTATAAATATTGAGGTGCCTAGGTACAGCAGTATGCTTGGAAGAGAGGTAAAAGGTATTAAAGTTGGTATTTTACTGAATTTTTTACCAGATGAATTAGACGAGGAAACAAAGAGATTTTTTGACATAGTCGTTTTGAAGTTAAAGCAAAATCATGTTGAATTGGTCAGTATCACAATACCATATATAGAGTCTTCAATATCGGTGTATTATATTCTAGCAACAGCAGAAGCTTCATCCAATTTAGCTCGCTATGATGGATTAAGATATGGGCAAATATATAAAACAGACTTTAATTTGGAGCAGGTTTACAAGAAAACGAGAAGTGCTTTTTTAGGAGAAGAGGTTAAAAGAAGGATATTGTTAGGAAATTATGTGTTAAGCTCCAAGCATTATGATAATTATTACTTAAAGGCGCAATCTATAAGAAGGAAAATTCGAGATGAATTTGAAAAAGCATTTGAAAAAGTTGATGTAATTATATGCCCTACAACTCCAACAAAAGCATATAAAATTGGAGACAAGCTACATAGGCCATTAGAAATGTATTTAGGGGATATTTTTACGGTTCCTGTTAATTTAATTGGATTGCCAGGAATTTCTGTTCCTATTGGGTGTAAGGACTTCCCAATTGGTCTTCAAATTATTGGTAAGTATTTTGATGAGGCTATGGTTTTAAATTTAGCACATTGGGTGCAAGAAGTGAGGAAAGAGTAAAGTTTTTCTTTACAAAAAAGAGGGAGTATTTTATAAGAAGAGAAGGAGGTAAAAATGGCAATTTGTTTTATAAGTAAAAAATTATGGTTAAATGGAAATAATGTATCGCATTCTAACATTAAAACGAAAAGACATATTAGATCAAATATACAGAAGAGGCGCATCTTTGATTCGCAATCTGGGTGTTTTTTTAAAATTAAATTATCAAATAAAGGCTTGAAAATTCTTGAACGAATGAATTTTAGCAAATGTCTTAAAAGGATTCAAGATTAGAAAAGAATAAAGATTGCAATATTGAAAAGATATTAATTTTTGATTGGCATTCTTGGCTGGCGATAGCGAGTTTTGATTTAAAGGTAAGTGATTCGTTTTTTTTCCACAAATTAAGATGATCTGATAAAGGCAAATCGTTTTGAATTAAATAATCAATAAATTGTATTTTTAGCCTATTAGATTTAGGAATAGAGAAAGATTTTTTGGCAAATACGTCTTTTTGTCGAACATAAATGCAAAAACATCTGGAGACGATAGTTGGACTTAGTAAATCATAGTGTGGTGCTGATAGAATAAACAATTGTTTTCGATTTGGTTCTTCTAATCGCTTTAGAAGTGCGTTTTCTGCCTGTTTATTTAATAAATGGGCTTTTGGGATAACCCAAGAAGGGTGTCCTGGAGTATTGAGTAATTCTCGTATTTGCTCAATTACTATTTCATTAGAAGAGTTAGGTTTTAGATATTGTACTTTTAAAGATGTTTTTCTTTTAATTGTATCGCAATCATAACATGAGAGACAACTAGATGATGTTGTGTTTTCTTTGCAATAAAAGTGACAACATAATTGAAGAGCAATTTGATCTTGTATTACAGGACAATTGCCTAATAAAAGAAAAGAATTGCTAGGAAATCCTTTAGAGGAGATACGTTGAATGCATTCTTTAAAATTGAGCATATGTGTAAATATTACTTTTAGGTGTAAATGTAAATAAAAATAGGTTTTATATTGAAAAAAATATAAAATAGAAATAAGATGAAGTATATGTATACTACTTCAGATTTTAGAAAAGGGCTTCGTATTTTATTTCAGGAAACCCCATATGAGATTATTGATTTTGAGCACCATAAGCCAGGAAAAGGAGCTTCAATTGTACGGACTCGATTAAAAAATTTAATAACAGGAACATTGATTGATCAAACTTTTAGGTCTGGAGATAAAGTAGACAGAGCTGACATAGAAGAAATAGATGTTCAGTACTTATATCAAGATCAAAAACTTTATTTTTTTATAAATACTTTAACTTGTGAACAGTATGAAGTGCCGGAGAAACTAATACAACAAGAGGCTTTGTTTTTAATTGATGGTCTTGAATGTATATTGTTTCTTTATAAAGGGATTCCTATATATTTGGTGCTTCCGAAGAATGTAGTTTTAGAAGTTCAACAATGTGATCCTGCCGTTAGAGGAGATACAGTTGGAAATGTAATGAAAAATGCAGTCATGAATACGGGGCTTAAATGTCAAATTCCTTTGTTCATAAATCAAGGTGACAAAGTAAAAATTGATACAAAGACAATAGAGTATCTTGGAAGAGGATGAGGGAAGTGAAAGATTTAAAAGCGCAAGATTTAAATCGTTTGTGGAACATATTTGTAGGAATTCGGAAGGAAATACCTTATAATAGTGACCTAGAAAAAGCTTATTTTAAATATTATATGCCATTGAATGCTTTTAGGATTTGGAAAATATTAAAAAAAGTAAATTTTTTTAAAAAAGAGTTAAGAGTGCTAGATTTAGGCACAGGATCTTTATCGGCGATTTTAGGAATATATTTATCAAATGGTTGGATAAAAGAAATACATGCAGTAGATAAAGGCAATTATGGAAAAATTGGAAGGAAATATATTCAAAAACTATTAGGAAAAGAGATACCTATTACTTTTTTTTTTAGCGGCATAGAAGAGTATTTATTAATTGAAAAAAACAAATTTAAACCTAATTTAGTAGTTTTAAGTTATGTTTTAAATGAAATTAATATGTCAGACTTTAATTTGCTAAAAGTAACGTTACAATTAATAGAATTATTGACTAGAGATGGTCTTCTTATTATAGTTGAACCAGCGATGCAAGAGGCAAGCAGTAGAGTTCAAAAAATTAAAACATGGCTGAATATGTATTCTAATAATCTATTAAATATTGACATGAAAAAACGATCAGTTGTTACATTGGGAAAATCTTGGTATTATTGGGAAGTTAATTATAAACGATCACGAAATATAAAAATTATTGATAAAAATTTAGATATAAAACGCAACATCTTGAGGTTTAGTTTATTATGTGTAGAGAAAGAAGAAAATATTTCGAGGCGCCAAACGAGTGTTTTAAGTGGACTTATGTATAGTGATGGAGTTTTTCGAAAGTATTTATCTACGAAATTTGGAAAGATAAGTATTTCTCAAGATGAATCTTCTTTTATTTCGAATTTTGTCGATACATATAGGGGAGATTATTTATTTTAGATGTAGGTTAAAATATGACAAAGGAAGAAAGTATACAATTACAAATAAATTACCCTGAACGGGAAGAAGATGTCTTGAAATTTTGGGATACAATATTCGCTTTTGAGCAGAGTTTAGAAATAAGAAAAGATTCGAGCGAGTATATAGTATATGATGGGCCTCCTTTCGCAACGGGATTACCACATTACGGGCATTTTGTTTCTTCGATGACAAAAGATATAATTCCTAGATATTGGACTATGCAGGGAAAGCTTGTTAAGAGAAGATTTGGATGGGATACACATGGGGTTCCTATTGAAATGGAAGTTGAAAAAGATTTAAACTTGAAAGGGCCATCTCAAATAAGAAAATATGGAATTACAGAATTTAACGAGGAATGTAGGAGAAAGGTTTTAAGATACGCTCAAGAGTGGGAACATAGTATAAGACGTCTTGGAAGATGGGTAGACTTTAGAAATAATTATAAAACTATGGATAAGCCATTTATGGAAACGATTTGGTGGTTATTTCATAAGTTATGGAAAAAGGGATTGTTTTACAAGGATTTTAGGGTAATGCCATATAGTTGGAGGCTTTCAACTCCATTATCAAATTTTGAAGCAGGTTTAGATTATAGACTTGTGAAGGATTTATCAATTGTTTTAAAGTTTAAATTAAAAAACAGTAATAATACTTACTTGTTGGTATGGACAACAACGCCATGGACAATTCCGGCAAATTTGGCAATTGCAATACGGCGTGATTTAAGGTATGTAAAGGTTAAATTAGATAATTCTTTAGATCAATATATTATAGAAAAAACTTGTTTAAACATGTTAAAAACGAGTAATTTTAGTATTGTAGAAACATTTTTAGGTCAAGAAATAGAAGGAGCACATTATGAACCTATATTTGATTATTATAAGGGGGGGGCAAATAGGGTATTTCAAGTTATCCATGGAGATCATGTTTCTACAGATATGGGGACAGGGTTAGTTCATTTAGCACCAGCATATGGGCAGGATGATTTTATTGCATGCAAGAAATCAGGTATTCCATTTTGGGGGAATCATTTGGTTGATGAAGAGGGAAATTTATTGCCTTTAAATTTAAATATAAAATTAGCAGAGCCTTTTTTAATTAATGAGTTTATAGAAAAAGGATGTTTATACTCTAAAGATAAGATTGAACATAGTTATCCATATTGTTGGAGGAGTGGGACGCCATTAATTTATAGAGCAATCCCGTCTTGGTTTTTAAAAGTAGATAATTTAAAGGATTCTTTAATAGAAAATAATAAGAGAATATTGTGGGTGCCTGAAGACGTTGGACGAAAAAGATTTGGCAATTGGCTTGAAAATGCGCAAGATTGGTGCGTGTCTAGGAATAGGTTTTGGGGTACCCCCATTCCTCTTTGGGAATGTAAAACTTGTCAACATATAAAATGTATTCAGTCGATAAGTCAATTGGAGGCTCTCGCTTCAAGAAATATAGAAGACTTGCATCCTCATTTTGTAGATTTAATATGTTTTTCTTGCGAAAAGTGTTTAGGGACGATGTATAGAATACCAGAGGTTTTAGATTGTTGGTTTGAATCAGGTGCAATGCCTTATGCACAATCCCATTATCCATTTGAAAATTCTCATGTTTTTAAGTATAAATTTCCAGCAGATTTTATATCAGAAGGATTAGATCAAACCAGAGCATGGTTTTATACTCTTTTAATTTTATCTACAGCAGTTTTAAATGAAATTCCTTTTCGAAACGTTGTTGTTAGCGGGTTGGTTTTGGATAAAAATGGTAATAAGATGAGTAAATCTAGAAAAAATTACCCAGATCCCTTATTGATTATAAAAGAATATGGAGCAGACGCATTGCGTGCTTATTTTTTAAATTCTTCTATTTTAAATAGTGAGCCTTTAAAATTTGATGAAAAGGGAGTAAAAGATATGAAGAGATTAATCATTTTACCAATATGTAATTCTTTATCTTTTTTTATTCAATATATTAAAATAGATCAATGTCTTATTTTACAGAATAATCACTTATCATATTTGGATAAGTGGATTTTATCCAAAATGCAAAATTTGATCCTAGAAATAAATATAAAGATGAAGCGATATGAACTATATAAAGTGGTTTCAATTTTAATTTGTTTTATTGATGATCTAACGAATTGGTATATCAGAAGAAACAGGCGAAGATTTTGGAGAGAAGCTTTAAATTTAGCAGATAAGTTAGATAAAGAGGCAGCATATTTTACTTTATATAGCGTACTTAAGTCATTAAGTAAATTAATTGCGCCTTTTTTTCCATTTCTTTCAGAAATCTTATATCAAGGTTTGATTGATGTTTATAAGGAGCCTCAGGATAAAAAGAGTGTACATTTTTGCGATTATCCTACTTTTAACTCAATATTAGTAGAAGAAAAACTTGAGACTGAAATAGAAATTATTCGAAAAGCTGTAAACGTAGTTAGAATATTAAGAGAAAGAGCAAAAGTTAAAGTAAAGCAGCCATTAGGGGTTTTATGGATAATTACAAAGAATGAGCAATTTATAAATTGTTTTTGTAATCATGTAAGTATTTTAGAGCAAGAATTAAATATAAAACAAATAATAATACAAAAAGAATTTCAACAGGATATAACAAATAATATAGGTGAAAGTTTTGACGTAAAAGATAGCAATTTAAATGTTTTTTGGATGACCCAAGAAGGTATAGATTATGGCTTGCTTACTAATTTAACGCCAAGCTTAATAGAGGAAGGGTTAGTAAGGGAAACTTTAAGTGTGCTGCAAAAATTAAGAAAAAATATGAAATTAGAAGTGTCAGATAGAATTATGTTAAAGATTGGTATTGAGTCAGAATTTCTTATGAATACTTTAAAATCCAATGAAAAGTTGCTTAAAGACGAATTGCTAGCAGTTAAAATTTTATGGGATACTAAGAGTATTGTTGTAGGGCAAGACATTAAAATAGGTTGTTTTTTTATAAGGGCCATAATAAATAAGCTAGATTGAGAGAGCTATATATGAAAAGTAAAAAGGATTATTATGATATATTAGGTGTTTCAAGAGATGCGTCTGCAGACGTGATTAAAATGAAATATCGGAAATTGGCGCATATGTATCACCCAGATAAAAATTTCGAGAATAAAGCATCAGAAGAATTGTTTAAGGAGGCCACAGAGGCTTATTCGGTACTTTCAGATGAGAAAAAAAGAAAGGCTTACGATCAATTTGGGCATGAATATAATATAGTTTCAAATTCATCAGTAGACATATTTGATGATTTTTTAGGGAATATAGTAGAGGAATTATTTGGAACAAGAAAATCATCACCATCATCAGCAAAAGAAAAGGCTAAAACAGGGGCTGATTTAAAGTATAAAATATTGATTACATTAGAGGAGTCTATACTTGGTTGTGAGCGCAGTATAAAATTTCGCAGACAGGAAAATTGTGAGGTTTGTCATGGGAACGGTCTGAAAGAAGGTGCGGTGTTAACTATATGTAAGAAATGTTCAGGGTCTGGCTATTTAAGGAGAAATCATGGTCTATTTGCTATGACTGAACCTTGTGTTTATTGTGAAGGAACAGGAAACAATAAAAGTGATTTATGTTTGAATTGTAGAGGAAGCGGAAAGGAATTAAAAGATGTTGAATTAAAGGTAATTATACCAAAGGGGGTTGGACAGAATGATTCTATTAGAATGGCGTCGGAAGGAGATATTGGCATAGGAGACGGGAAAAGAGGAGATTTATATATTTATCTTTTATTTTTAGATCATCCAGTCTTTAAAAGAAAAAATAATGATATATATTATGATCTATCGTTATCATTTGTTCAAGCGAGTTTAGGCGATGTAATTTTGGTGCCGACTTTAGATGGAAATGAATTTGTTCATATCCAAGCGGGTATACAGCCAGGCTCATTAATAAAACTTGCAAAAAAAGGCTTGTTTGTATCATTAAATTCGCGGACAAGAGGAGATCAATATATTCGTGTCTCAATTACTGTACCACAAAAGCTGACTGCTGATCAGATAAAAGCGCTTAAATATTTTGCTGAATTGAGCTAAGTGTGAGAGTCAGTTTTTATAGATATTTCTTCTCCAGTGGAAATTCTTTTAATCAGAATAGATGATTTAGTTATATTTTTGATTCTAGCAAATTTTTTTTTAGAAGACTCGTAGATAATATCATTTATTGAGCATTGATTTTTATCGGGAAATCCGTTTATTTTTGCTAGTTTTATTTTTTGCAGTGCTCTTTCTAGCATTTCTCGACGAAAAGCAATTTCTTCATTCTGATTTGCAATAAGATCTTCATCATTTGCAAAGGATTCGTCTAAGAACGAGTCAGAAGAGATATAAATGTTGTCAATTTCTTCTAGTTGTTTGTTATTAAAAGTCATAAATTTCCTATTTTAATTATTTACTCGCAAAAAATTTTCGTGTAAATATAAATTATATGAATATTAAAAAATATTTATGTGGAATGGTATGGAGCGCAGGGATTATAGTTTGTTTATTTGGATGGAATTCTGTTATGATGATGAGAGATGCGGATGGATTGAATTGTTTAACAGATGCAATTAATTATGTGAATAAAACAGGTAATTCAAATTTAGAAGATTATGAAAAATCAAGAGAATTAATGTGCTTGACTTTTTACAGATATCCTAAAATACATATTATTATAGGATATAATATATTGTATTTTGTAGGAGTGGCTTCTCAAATGGAGGAATTTAGAAGGATTATAGTGATATTACATAAATCGTTTATGCACTTTCCTTTGATAATAAAGCCACTTTTTTTACATGCATTACAGAATACGTATTATGCGTTTTCTTTAAAAACTCAAATCAGACAGTTAAATTATGAATTTTCAAATATAAATTTTTAGAAAGTTTATAAAAATTTTGAAATAAAGTTTTCAATTTCCTTTAAGGAATGTTGTCCAATTAATTGTTCTTTAACGATTTCATTTTTAAGAAAAATTAATGTAGGAATTGATCGAATATTAAATTGAAGGGCTAAGTCATGGTTGTTTTCAATATTAATTTTACCAATAACAATATTTGGATATTTTTTGCATATTTCATCTAAAATAGGAAACATTAGCTTGCACGGTACACACCAATCAGCCCAAAAGTCGAGCAGAACTAAATTTGGAGTTTGAGAGATAATTTTTTTGAAATTATCTTCGTTTATTTCAATTATATTATTTTGTGACATATCTTGATTCTTTAAAAAAAATTTTATATTATTTTTATTAAATTGTAAAGAGGAACTGATCGCATTTAATGAAATAAGTGAGTGAATTATTTAAACATATATGTACATTGAGTTTTTGATAAATTTTATAACTTTAATCTTTTTAGAAATTATTTTAGGAATTGATAATATTCTATTTTTAAGTCTTGTATCTGAACAATTACCAGTAGAGCTTAGGGATAAAGCAAGAAAAGTTGGCCTTTTGCTCGCAATGGTAGGAAGGATATCTTTATTATGTTTTCTGACCAAGGTTATGACCATGGATGTTGTATTAGTGACTATTGGAAGGCAAAAAATTTTTTGGAAAGATTCCATATTAATGATTGGAGGTTTTTTTTTAATCTATAAAGGAATAGGCGAGTTATTACAGATGATAAAGCTAGAGGAAAAAAAGCCCTTTGCACAGTCATCTTTTAAAGTGGTTTTACTTCAAATTTTAATGTTAGATATTGTTTTCTCTTTAGATTCTATCGTTACAGCAATTGGCTTAAGAGCTGGGATTATTAGTACAGTTATTGCTATAATTTTATCTGTTATAATTATGATTATATTATCTAAGAATTTTATTCTATTTTTAAATAAGTATCCTTCGATGAGAGTGATAGCCTTGTGTTTTTTAACGTTAATTGGCTGCTTATTGGTTTGTGATTCCATGCATATTAATCTATCGCGAACTAATGTTTATTTTGCTTTATGGTTTTCATTTGTAGTTGAAATATTTAATATTAAGATTTTAGGTTCGAGACAGACGGCCATATCTGCGACGCCTTGATTGATAATTACTAATTGCTAGATTTAATGTGTCACGTTTAAAATCTGGCCACAAAGTAGAAGTGGTATATAATTCAGCATAGGCCAGTTGCCATAGTAGAAAATTTGATAATCTTTTTTCTCCGCTTGAGCGGATTAGTAAATCTGGAGCTGGAGTTTTATGGGTATATAAAAATTTCTCAATTAATGAATTTGATATCATAGTTATAGCATATGTTTTTGCTCTTATTTTACTAAGGATTAATTTAAATGCATTTATAATTTCTTCATGAGATCCGTAAGATAAAGCTATCGTTATTTTTATTTTTCTGTTGAGAGCTGTTTTTATACAGAGTTTAGAGATTTCTCGTTGTAAATTAATGGAGAATTTTTCAATAGATCCAATGCTTAAAAAACATGCTTTTTTTTTGAAAAGGATAACCGATAAATGAATAATATATTGTTCTATCAATTTTAAGAGGCACTTAACTTCTCCGAAAGGTCTTTTCCAATTTTCGCTTGACAAGGCAAATAATGTAATGTTTCTTATGTTTAATTTTATGCCATAAGATACCATATCTAATGCTATTTCAAGACCACATCGATAACTATCTAAAGTAGAATATTTATATTTTTTAGCCCATCTACAATTTCCATCCATAATGAATGCAATATGATCAGGGTATATTTTCATGGAAATTTTTATTATTTTCCAGAGTAATATTCAATAACTAATTGTTCATTTAATACAAGTGGAATATCATTGCGATTAGGATCGGAAATAATTTTTATGTTTAATGACTCTTCGTTTAATGAAATATACTGAGGTAAAGAGAGCTTGTTGTGCTTAAGATTTTCATTTATTAAGGAAGCGATTGAAGATTGGGGTCTAATAGAAATAGAGTCATTGATATTAGTTTTGTAAGAGGGGAAATTAACACGATCATTATTTATTAGAAAATGGTTATGGCGGATCATTTGCCTCGCAGAAGCGATAGATCTAGCAAAGCCTGAGCGAAAAACAACATTATCGAATCGTGATTCTAAATTTAGCAACAGTAATAAACCAGGATTAGTTTTTGATGAAAAAGCTTTGTTTACGTATTTGTTTAATTGATTTTCAGACAATCCATAATGATATCTTAATTTTTGTTTTTCTTTTAACCGAAAGAAGTATTCGGAGTTTTTTTTTCTTTTATTTTTTCGATTGTAGTGACCAGGGGCATATGGTCTTTTTAGTGTTTCAGGTGTTTGCATTAAGCCAGGAATAGGACAACCTAATCGGCGAATAATTCTCAATCGAGGACCGCGGTATCGACCCATGTGTAATTTCTCCTTAATAGATATAAAAAAAGGCGTACGTTTAATATACTAATAAAAGAGAAAAAAAGTCAAGATGAGTTTGGTGTATTAAGGTTTTTCATTTTTGGAAAGAAGATAACATCTTTAATTGATGGTGAATTTGTTAAAATCATTACTAAGCGATCTATTCCAATGCCTTCACCTGCAGTAGGTGGCATGCCAATTTCTAAGCTTGTTAGAAAGTCTTTATCAATTGTATTACATTCTTGAATGGATAAATTATTTTTTTCTTGAGAGGTAAACCTGTTTTTTTGTTCTATTGGATTATTTAATTCAGAAAATGCATTTGCAATTTCCATTCCAGCACAATAAAATTCAAATCGATCGGCTAAAGAGAAGTCTTCATTGTTTTTTTTTGATAAAGGGCTAACTTTTAATGGAAATTTTAGTAAAAAAGTTGGCTGTATTAATGATTTCTCAATTTTATGTTCAAAGATAGTATATAAAATATGTGAAAATAAATTTCGAGCTTCAATTCTGTCATAAATATGAGGATATTGAGAAATTACCTCATTTAGAGTAATCCTATCGATTTCACATTGTTTTGCAAGATTTATTGCGACAGAAACATCAGAACAACTTTCTAGATCATTTGTAGATTGTTCAGAGAGGTTCATATGGGATCCTATTAATTGACAAATACTAGCTCGTTTAAATGGCTTTGAAAAATCGATGAGATTGGTTAAATACTTGATTGTGTTATTGTTATGGGTTAAGCTTAATACATATTTTAAAAGATTTTCAGTTAAATCCATAAGTTCAAGGTATGAGGTATTAGTTTGATAAAATTCTATACTCGTAAATTCAGGATTATGTGAACTGCTAAGTCCTTCATTTCTAAAAATTTTACCGATTTCATATATTTTATTAAATCCGCTAACTATTATTTTTTTTAGGTTTATTTCAGTCGCAATTCTTAGGGCTAGATGCTCATTTAATGTGTTGTGAAAAGTTGTGAATGGCTTTGCAATTGCACCGCCAGCAGTGTCATTTAAGATAGGAGTTTCTACTTCAAGATATCCTAATTTATCGAAAAAAGAACGAATACAGGAAATCGTTTTAGAGCGAATTTGAAATATATACCTACCATCTTTGTTTGCGATTAGGTCTAGATATCTTTGTCTATATCGTTGCTCGATATCTACAAGGCCGTGCCATTTTTCTGGAATAGGACATAATGATTTTGTCGATATTTTCCAATCAATAACTTTTAAAGTTTTTTCTTTTGATTTTGTTAGGAAATAAGTTCCAGATATTGTAATAATGTCACCTAAGTCAAGTAATTTTAATAGCTCATATTTTGCTTTTAAAACATCTTTTTGTGCATATAATTGTATTTGGAGAAAAGAATCCTGTATCAAAAGGAAGCAAGACCTACCCATATTTCTTATGGAGATGATTCTTCCAGTCAAAGTATAATGGAAGTTTTCTATTTTTTCGTAGGTATTGATAAAGTCTGATAATGAAATCGTATTCTTTATGGGGTTATAGAAAGGAGCGTGTCGTATTTTAATTAAGTGAGTTAACTTTTGCAGCCGTTCATGATAAAATCGATAATACATATATATATGCTAAGCTTATTTTTTTTAATTATCAATATTATTTTTTAAATTGAGGTTAAAATTTCTACGCCTGAAGTAGTTATTAGTAAGGAGTGTTCGTATTGGGCAGAAAATTCTTGATCTTTAGTTTTAAAAGTCCATTTATTTGAAAGTTGAATTATGTTTTCTTTTCCCAAATTTATCATTGGTTCAATTGTAAAAGCCATTCCTGGTTTTAGTAATAATTTGTAATTTTTATTTGGATAGTGGTAAACAAAGGGCAGCATGTGAAAAGAGATTCCAATTCCGTGTCCTACAAAATCTTTTACAATGCTATATTTAAATCTTTCAATATAATTAGCAATAGCAGTTCCGATATTACATATATTAACTCCTGGATTTGCTTCTAGGATTCCTAATTTTAGAGACTTTTTTGCCACATATAAGAGATGGTTATGTTTATATAATACACTTCCGATTGAAAATGTTCTAGAGCAATCACTGTGAAAATTTCGATATTTTATTGTAATGTCAATGTTTACAATATCTCCACTTTTAAGGATTTCGCTAATGCATGGAATTCCATGGCAAACAATAGCATTTCGGCTTGAGCATAGTGATCGTGGAAAAGGAGGAGCACCTTCTATGGAATAGTTTAGTGGTGCACTAGAAGCTCCATTGATAGAAGTCCATTTTTCAGATTCATAATTAATATCTAAAGTGGAAATAGATTCTTTTATAAAGTTATTTAGATGTAGAAGTAAAATTGCACATAGTTTACCAGCTCGTCGCATTGTTATTGTTGCACTAGGCGATAATAATGATATTGTTTGTTTCATATATCATTGAAATATAACAAAAGAGAGAAAGAAGGACAATAGATTAACTTTTTGCGATATAAGACCAAAGAATATTGATATTTTTTTTAAATTTGGTTATACAAAATATATGATGAAATTATGTTTTTTAGTACTTAGCATGGTTTTTGTAGTTATATTATATAGTATTTTTTTAATGTATAAGATTTTAAAAGCTCCTTCTGGATCTGAAAAAATGGAGATGATTCATTTGGCTATAAAAGAAGGAGCAAGTGCTTATATAGCAAGGCAATATTTTTCTATTTTTATTATTGGTGTAATATTATCTGTTTTTTTATGGATATTGCTTGGTGTATATGTTTGTATAGGATTTGTGATAGGAGCGGTGATGTCGTCTCTTGTGGGATATTTGAGTATGCAAGTGTCTATCAGGGCTAATGTAAAAACAGCGCAAGCTGCCACATTGGGCTATCAAAGTGCTTTTAATATGGCATGTGATACAGGTGCAATAATAGGGTTGTTGGTTATCTCAACAGGGGTTTTATCAGTGACAAGTTATTATTTCTTCTTAGAAAAAATACAGTGTTCTAAGGAAGTTATTCATCAAGCATTGATGTCGTTGGGATTTGGGGCGTCGTTAATTTCGATTTTTGCAAGATTGGGAGGAGGAATTTTTACAAAAGGAGCAGATATAGGAGCAGATTTGGTTGGGAAAATAGAACTAAGCATTCCAGAAGATGACCCGAGGAATCCAGCTGTGATAGCAGATAATGTTGGAGATAATGTAGGAGATTGTTCAGGAATGGCAGCTGATTTATTTGAGAGTTATATAGTTACAATAGTAGGGTCTATGATTTTGATCGATATTGGAGATTCTTCTGTTGCTAAAACATTGATTTATTTACCTATAATTATAGGTGGAAGTTGCATGTTTGCTACTATGATTGGAACTTTTTTTACTGGATTAAATAAAAAATATGAAATTTTAAAGTCTTTATATCGAAGTTTTCTAGTGTCCAATATTTTATCTATGTTTTTTATTCTTATAATTGTTTATTTCTATGTTGGGTGGACTGAAGCTTATAAAATATACGGTATGAGTATTCTTGGAAAAAACATATTTTATTGTTGTCTTTCTGGCTTATTAACTACAAGGATTTTGATGTTTTTAACGGAGTATTACACGTCTAAATATTACAGGCCTGTTAAAAGTATTGCTGAAGCATCGGTTACAGGACATGGGACGAATATAATACAAGGATTAGCAATTTCTATGGAATCTACAGCTTCTCCAATCATTATTATATGTTTGTGTATAGTTTTTTCTTATGTAAATGCAGGATTATTTGGGATATCTATGGCAGCTGTTTCAATGTTATCAATGGTAGGGTCAATTGTGATGTTAGATGCTTACGGTCCTGTAACAGATAATGCAGGGGGAATTGCGGAAATGGCAGGAATGAAGAGAGAGACTAGAACGATTACAGATGCATTGGATTCTGTTGGAAATACAACAAAAGCGATTACAAAAGGTTATGCGATAGGGTCAGCAGGGCTTGGATCATTAGTATTATTTTCTGATTATATTGGTCATGTTCAGCAAATGTACCCGCAGTATCTTTTTAATTTTTCGTTACAAGATCCATTTGTTATTGTCGGACTTTTGCTTGGGGGAGTTATTACTTATTTATTCGGTTCCATGTGTCTTCTTTCCGTAGGAAGAGCGGCTCAGATAGTTGTATTCGAAGTACGCAGACAGTTTTCAGTGAATGCAGAGTTATTAACAGGAAAGGGACGACCAGATTATGCATATCTGGTAGATCTTTTAACTCAAAGAGCAATAAAGGAAATGATTTATCCTGGATTATTGCCTGTTTTAATGCCTATTATAATATATTTTTTGTTTTTATTTGTAGGGGAATATGAGGCTTTGATTGTTTTAGGGTCAATGTTATTAGGGCTGATTATTTCTGGTGTTTTTGTTGCGATTTCAATGACTTCTGGAGGAGGTGCATGGGATAATGCGAAAAAATACATAGAAGAAGGGCATTTTGGGGGAAAAGGCACAGATACGCATAAAGCATCTATTACTGGAGATACAGTAGGAGATCCATATAAAGATACAGCAGGACCAGCTATCAATCCTATGATAAAGATTGCAAATATTGTTGCTTTGTTATTAATATCTATTCTTCACATTTCAAAATAGAGATGGATTTAGGGTTTGTATCAAGATTATGGATAACTGTCGCAGTATCAATCGTATTGATTTTTATCGATCAATATTTTAAAGGTTTAATTATTTTTTTAGAAAAAGGCGAATTTTGTATTATATCTGGATTTTTCAGTATTATTTATAGAAAGAATTTTGCAGCAGCTTTTAGTTTTTTTTCATGTATTCCTATTGAAAAAAGACTTATATTTTTGCTAATTTCAGGCTTTTTATCTATTCTTTTTTTTATATTTTACCTTTTTAAGTGTCAAAATTTGTCATTAAAGCAGATATTGTGCTTTAATTTTATCATAGGAGGAGCAATTTCCAATCTTTATGATAGGTGGAGTCTTGGCTATGTAGTGGATTTTTTAGATGTTTATTATAAAGATTGGCATTGGCCAACTTTTAATACTGCAGATACTTTTATTGTTGTAGGGATATTTGGGATGCTTCATGAAAGCGTCATCTTGCATGGCCTTGTTAAAAAGAAAGCTTGTTATTGGGGTTAACTATGAAATATGTAATTGTTGCGTGTGGAAGTGGAGGACATATGCTTCCGGGAGTATTTCTAGGAAGATATTTGCAATCTAGGAGGCATAAAATTTTATTTGTTTGTTCGAATAAACGATTAGATGTAAAAATCTTAAAAAGAGAGTCATTTTTAATAAGGAGGTTGAATACCAGTGGTTCATCTATAGGTCTTTTAAAAAAGATTAGGCAGATATTTAAGTGGGGAGAAAGTCTTATACGTTCGTTTTTTTTTCTAAAAAGATTTAGGCCTTTTGCAATAATTGGGTTAGGAGGGGCCTCTATGGGATTGATTTCTATATCTGCTTGGATTTTAAAGATTCCAGTAGTCATAGTAGAAAATAATAGCACGCCAGGTGGGGTTAACTTAGTAGTGGGTAAATATAGTGCAAGTGCCGTTTTTTCTTTAAATATAGAAAATTTTATTTTTTTTTCGTCAAATTTTATATATTTGCATGGAAGTAGTTTTTTACAGAGAAACTTTATTGAAAATACGTTAACTAATCTTTCAATAGTAGGAGGAAGTCAGGGATCTGGTTTTTTTAATTTCATTATGCCGATAGTGGCTTCTAGGACAAACCTTCGAGACATAAAGATTATGCATCAAGTTGGGAAAGGTCAATATGTCAGGATAAGAGAATCATACGATGTATTAGGGTGTCCAGCTGATTTAAAAGCATTTATATCTAACTTGTTAAAGGAATATGCAAGAACATTGATTATGGTTTCAAGAGCAGGAGCTTCTAGTATATTTGAATTAATGCTATTAAATCGATATTTTATATTAATTCCAATGCTTACATCTAAAGATTCTCATCAAGTTTTAAATTCATGTTCTTTGCAAAAAGATAAGAAGTGCTTCATTTTTTCTCAAACAAGAGTGCATTTAAAGCAGTTAGTTTCACGAATAAATCTATCCGAAAACATATCTCGCTTAAATAAATGTATGTATAAGGATTTTCCATGAAAAAGATTCATTTTATAGGTATAGGTGGCGTAGGGATGAGTGCATTGGCAGAGCTCTCCTTAAATTTAGGAATGAGCATACAAGGCACAGAAGTTGATCTAAATGAATATACTTACCGTTTAAGGGAGATGGGGGTGGAAATATTTGATAGATATAGTAGATTTAATATAAAAGATGTTGATCTTGTTATTGTATCTTCTGGAGTAATGCCAAACAATGTTGAATTGGAGGAGGCAAGCAATAAAGGTATTCCGATAATTCCAAGGGCAAGACTATTGGCAGAAATTACAAGAAGACAAAGTGGCATAATAGTAACAGGGTCTCATGGAAAAACAACAACATCAGGCTTAATTGCTACTTTGCTAGAAGAGGCAGGGAAGGATCCTACATTTATTATAGGGGGAAATATAATTGATTTTGAGAGCAATTTTAAGCATGGATTTGGAAATTTTGTGGTAATTGAAGCAGATGAATCGGATGGATCAGTGTTTTTTTTTTCGCCATATATAGCGCTGTTGACGAATTTTGATATGGAACATGTTGATTATTGGAAGGGAGGTACTAAAGAATGCTGTAATGTCTTTTCTTTTTTCTTTAATATGATTCCATTTTGTGGGTCTTCAATTATCTGTGTAGATTCCTTTATTTTAAATTCTTTTATAAGAACACTTAAAGGTAGGGTGCTTACATATGGCTTAAACACAAATGCAGATTATTATATTAAAAATATTTATTTCAAAGGAGGATTTACCTATTTTAATGTCATAAAATATGGAAAATTTTTAGGAGAATTTAGAACTAGGTTATTAGGTGTTCATAATATTCAAAATGCATTAGGAGCTTTAATTGTTGCAGATGAGCTGCAAATATCAACCTTTATTGTAGCAAAGACATTAGAATCATATGCTGGTATAAATCGAAGATTAACATATATTGGAGAAAGAAAGAATATTTTAGTAATAGATGATTATGCTCACCATCCGACAGAGATTGCAGTAGTTATAAAGACCATTAAAAGATTATTTTATAATAGAAGGCTAGTTGTCTTATTTGAACCACATAGAGCAACTCGATTTTATCATTTATTAAATGAATTTATAGATGCATTTTCAAATATAGATATGTTGTTTCTCTGTGATGTCTATTTTGCTGGAGAAATTAATCTATTTAAAGATAACTTAATTAAATTGGTGAAAGAAACGTCGAATCTAAATTTTTTGCAAGTAGGGTCAATTAGTACTTTAGCAAGTAAGTTAATAAGCATTGTAAAAGATGGCGACATTGTATTGACATTAGGGGCAGGACATGTGTCAAAGTGGGCATGGCATATTTATTCAAGTCTTTAATATTTGGAAAATGATGTTATTTTTTAAATGTCGCAATAGGCTAATCTGGATAACTTTTTTTATAGCTTGGTTGTATATTTTTTTATATTTATTACTTGTTCCTGAATTATTAAAAAATGACATGTGTAATAAAAGAGAGAATGAGTATTATAGTATTTTAGGAGAGAACATATATATTCGTTGGAATTATTTAGGCCTTATAAAGTCAGGCAAAGTAGTTTATGTAGATGATATTAATTTCAAAAAAGAGAGGTTTAATTTTTTATCAGCATATTATCCACTGGAAAAAATAGTTTCGTTCGGAGTAATAAAAAAGAAATACTATTGGGTTATTAATTCTTTAGGAATAGTTACTCGACTCGCAGAAGGAAAGCAAGATCTTACATTGCCAATATTTGATGAATTATTTTTCTTTTCAGATATTCACAATTTTGAATTCAATGAAAAGATTCTAAATGTAACGTCATATGGCAATGATCAATTGCGAATGTTTACAGAAAAAGGGACAGAGTTTATTGTTAGAGCAAATTGCAGTAAAGTAGAGAGGGAATTGATTAATGACGTAATTAAATTTTTAAACGGATATAGTTTTGCATTTGATTTTATATACTTGGATGTAAATTTTTTATTAAATAAAATTTTTGTTCGGTTTCAACAAGAGACTGATGGAGATGTAGATGGAAGACTTTCGGCGAAATAGATTGATTACTGGAATAGATGTTAGATCTAATAAGCTGTTAATAATGGTGTCAGAGATGCAGTCTTCTGGAAAACTTAGCGTTATTTATATAGGTTCTCATCTTTCAAAAGGATTTGAGTCAGGAATTATTATTGATATGCATCAAGCTTCAGTAGCGGTTTTGGAAATGCTTGAAGTAGCAGAAAAAGCTATTGGTAGCGCGATTGATCATGTATGTATTGGCATTATGGGTTCTCATATTTGGGGTATCAATGGGCAAATGGATGTACAGTTAAAAAATAGAAGATTTAGCAAAAGGGATTTGATCGAGATTATTAATATAATTAAGAAAAATATTTATTGTAATGATCGCTATGAAGTTCTTCATATTTTTCCACAAGAGTTTATTTTAGATGGATGTAAAGGCATAAAAAATCCAATTGGTATGTATATGCGATATTGTCAATTAAAATCATATGTTATTACAGGAAGTCAAAGTGTTATTAAAAATATGTTAAAATGCTTTAAAATTGGAAACGTGAAAATTGTTAATATAGTTTCCAGTGCGCTTGTTACTGCGAATAGCCTTTTAACTTGCCTTGAAAAAGAAATCGGAGCGATATACTTGGATATAGAAGAGGAATTTTCTTCATTAGTTGTATTTAAGAATGGAGCGATATTGCATTTTGTAACAATTCCAGTTGGAGGAATGGATATTTCTAGAGATATTATATTTAAGGATCAATCTGCTCAAAATGAAGCGGAATATTTGAAAAAAATTTTTTGTTGTTCGAACTATGACGAATCTTATCAAAAAATGATGAGTATCATAAGCTCAAACCAAGTAAAATTTATGGGATTGAAAGAAGAATTAATTAAGCCTATTATTATAAGTCGTATTGAAGAAATTGTGCAGATAGTAATGCAGGAAATTATTCAAATAGGATTGTATGATATATTGCCGGGAGGCATTGTGTTAACGGGAAAATGGGCATTATGCTCAGAAATTAGATGTCTAATTTCTAAGATGACAGGGTTTTCAGTTCGAATTGGGAAGCCTCATTGGGATAATGACATATTAAATGATTTTGGGGGACCTATTTATTCTAGTTTGATTGGTATTCAGGAATTTTGTGCGAAGGAATTTCTAGTAAAAAATAAATAAGAACTTTTAAATGTTATTTTTTGCTAGAGTTAAGGTATTTTATGAAAGCTCAAATGGATAGAGAAACTAGAAATACGTTACTTTTAGGTATTCGAGTTGGAATTTTAGGCATAGGAGGAGGTGGAATTAAGGCTTTGAAAGCTATTATTAAAAATGGAGACATACAAAATGTGACATTTTTTGCGATAGATGAAGATTTGAAAAGTAACTTAGAGAAAGTTAAGTTAAAGGCTGTAATCAGAAATGTTATTTACTTACAGAGTAATTTACAATCAGAAAGAAAAATTTCGATGGAAAATTTTTTAGAAATTGAAAAAAGTTTGATAGATATTGATGTTTTGTTTTTAATTGTTGGATTAGGGGGAGCCACAGGGAGTTGGGTTAGTTCGATTGTTGTTGAAATTGCAAACAAACAAGGAATATTAACGATTTGTATAGCTACAATTCCATTTTTATTTGAAGGTGAAAGGCAAGAAAAAGCAAAAACTATTTTAAAGATATTGAGGGGGGTTGTAGATACATTAATACCTATTCAGAGCGATAATTTATTAGAGATGTCTGATTCTCGAATTAGCATAATTGCTGCATTTGAAACAATAAATCAGGTTATTTTGAATATGGTGACAAATATTTTAGGTATTCTACGATATAATGGAACTTTTAATATAAACTTTCTTAATATTATTAAAATAATAGCTTTAAAGGAATTTGCAACTATTACAACAGGGACAGGATATGGAAAAAACAAGTGTTTAGATGCAGCAGTAAGAGCACTTGAAAATCCTTTACTTGTAGATGGTGATCTACGTAAATTTTCTCATGTATTTTTGCATGTTAAAGGATTTTCAGATCCAACGTTACAAGAAATGAATTCTTTAATGGAGTATATAATGTTTTATTTTCATGAACATACAATTATAAAGATAGGATACAGTGTTGAGAAAGTAAGATCTAATGAGGTAACTATTACACTTTTAGGTGCAGGATCTTTTTCAAATTTTTATATACAAAGATAATAGATTATGTTGAATGAAGATAGACATAAGAATTCATTAGGTTTAATTAAGTATCCACAGGCTTCTTTAGTTAAATTGTCTAAAAAAAATGAAGGAAATGCGATAGGAAGCCACTATGTTTTCTTTACAGGCCAAATCTCAGAAATTCAAAGGTTAACGGCAGAAGATGAATTTATTTTAGGGTGCAAAATCCAAAGA
This sequence comes from Deltaproteobacteria bacterium, assembly GCA_016432245.1. Taxonomy (GTDB): domain Bacteria; phylum Myxococcota; class UBA727; order UBA727; family JABDBI01. The sequence goes on from CP066680.1 coordinate 104,164, forward strand.
TTTCAAGATGAACTAGCCGCTAAAAAGTTAGTACATTACAATATGAAATTAGCAATTAAAATAGCATTTCAATATAGAAACGCATGGGCAAATCTTATGGATTTAATTCAAGAAGCTTTGATAGGGTTAAGTATTTCCTCCAAAAGTTGGAATCCAATGGAAAATATTCGATTTGGTTCATATGCTTTATATTGGATAAAGGCAAGGCTAATAAAATTCTTGATGATTAATTGCAAATTGGTTCATATAGGAAATTCAAGACTTGGCAGGCAAATCTATTTTGAATTTCCAAAATTGTTAAAGGGGGAAAGCACCAATCAAAATATGGATCAGGTATCTTCTAGCCTAATTAAGAAATTAGAGCTTAATTCAACAGACGTGGCGTTAGTGTTGAGTAGATTGGCTGCAAAAGAAGTAAGTTTATCTTTAAAAAATCAAAATTCGATAATGATAATGAAGGAGGATAGTGATCCTGTATTTTTTAGTATACAAAATCAAATGAGGAACCTATTTTCAATAGTTATTCAAAATTTTGAAAAAACACTTATAAATGAAAGAGATAGATATATTTGGCAAGAGCATTTAATGTCAAATAATCCAATAACATTAAAAACTTTAGGAGAAATATTTGGAGTGTCAAAACAGAGGATGGGGCAAATAGTTGAATATTTAAAGAAATCATTTAAATTGTATTTGATTCGCCATATCGGACCAAGATCTTATTTGTTCTGGCTTTTTAGCGAATAAGAGAGTTAATTTTATAAAATTTTTACAATCAAGTATCGATTTTTATTGAAATGATTTCATTTAATGATATTATTAAACAATAAAGGTGAATTGTTATATGATTAATTTAAAGATGAAGGAATGTTTTGATTATATGGAAAATAGGTTTGTATTAGTTTTGGTCGCAGCTGCTCGTAGTAGACAATTAATGAAATTTGGAAATGGGAAGGAAAACTTTAGATATAGAGAATCATCAATAGCATTAAAAGAAATTGCAGCAGGGCGTGTTGTTTTTGAAGATTTAATGGATAAAATTTTAACAGATCGTTTATTGGTAGAACATAAAAAGAAAATAGAAGCGGATTTTGAAGAGTTAAAAAGACTTAGGAGATTGCGAAAAGGGAATCAAAATATCATTTTAAATGAAAAAGTTGATAGTCAAGGCGATGGAAAGATAAATGATAATATTTTTAGTGACATAGAGGAATTTGAAACTTTAGATAAATTTGAGTGTTTTATAAACAAAAGCAAATATTAAGACTAAAAAGCATTTAAGTATTTAAGAATTTTTCACAATCCATAGCAGCTTGACATCCAGAGCCAGAAGCAACAATGGCTTGTTTATAAACGGGGTCTTGTATATCTCCACAGGCAAAAACACCTGGAATAATGGTATTTGAACTTTTTTTTAATGTAATTATATAGCCGTTATCATCTAGAGGAAGTTGCCCTTTTACTAAATCAGTTTTAGGGTTATGTCCAATTGCTATAAATAAACCTTCAATTGGAATGCATTTATTTTTTAATTGTAAGCCAGATAATATATCTTTTTCCACAAGAAGGCTTTTTACTTCTTCCTCTAATTCAAATGAAATTTTTGTATTAGATTGAGCCCTTTGTAGCATTGTTTTACTTGCTTTAAAGGTTTTATTTCGATTAATTATTAATACAGAATTGGCAAATTTGGTTAAAAAAATAGCTTCTTCCATAGCAGAATCACCACCACCAACGACAGCAACTTTTCTATTTTTATAAAAAGCACCATCACATGTTGCGCAAACAGAAACACCACCTCCATTTTTAATTAATTCTTTTTCATAAGGCAATCCTAACATTTTTGATTCGGAACCCATTGCAAGAATGATAGATTTAGATTGCACAATATTATCTTTATATTTAATTTCAAATGGATATGATTTTAGGTTAATATTTTCTACATTTTTTTCAATAAAAATAGTTCCAAATTTAGATGCTTGTGTTTTTAATAATAGCATTAATTTTTCGCCAATAATTCCGGAAGGAAACCCTGGAAAATTTTCAACTTCTGATGTTAGCATTAATTGTCCACCAGAAATATTAGGCAACTCTCCAGAAAATACTAAAGGAGATAAAAAAGCTCTTGAAGTATAAAGTGCGGCAGTGCATCCTGCAGGACCAGCGCCAATAATAACGACATTATATAAAGGCATATTAATATATTAGTACTTTTATATTGAGAAAGCAATCATTTTAAGCATCAATCCAAAGAATCCCATCTAAATGGTCTAATTCATGTTGGAAGCAACCAGATAGAAAATCAGAAACAATCAAAGATTTAGAAGTGCCGTCTATTGCTTGATATTTTATGTTTATTTTTTTAAATCTAGAAACTTGACCGAATTTTTGTGGAATGGAAAGACAACCTTCCTCCCACTTAAATTTGTCGCCTAATGGTAAAAAAAAAGGATTAATAAAAATTTCTGGTTTCTTAATATTAAGATATTGATCTAAGTCTTTGCATGAATTTATAACGAAAATTCTTAAATTAATTCCTATTTGCGGAGCTGCCAGTCCAGCAGCATTATGTGCAATAACAGAGTCAACAAGGTCACACCCAATTTTTTGAATATATTTGTCGATTGTTTGAATTGGTTGAGAAATTTTTCTTAAAATAGGGTCGGGCCATAATTTAATTTTTCGGATACTCATAAAATTAAATTTTTAGAAAAAGCATCAATAACACATTTGGTATATTTGTATATCATTGGAAGTTGTTTTTCTTCTAAAATACTAAAATTGGACAGTGCAAAATTTTTTATTGGATACTTATTTAATGTATCTTTTATTTCAACACGAATTCGGAAAAAGGCACTTTCAATATTTTTCAATCTATTATGACCAGCAGATCCTCCATTAAATCTCACATCTACTGATCCAAAATCTAAATTAATATCATCGTAAATAAGTAGAATATTAGAGTTAGGTATTCTAAAGAAAATAGAAGAACAATCAAGAGAAACTTCAGAACGATTCATATAAGTTTGTGGCTTTAAATATATGGTATTAGTATGTTTACTATAGAGTTTTAAGAAACCAGGCTTATAATAGCTTAAACACACAGTGCCCAGAATACGAAATCCAATATTGTGACGATTACGAAAAGAATTAGATTTTGACTTTTTAAGACCAGCAATTAAATATGAACTATGAGGTGCTTGTACTTGTTGTTGTGTTAGCATCAGTTTTATTTTTTTTTGGTATTTTTATTGATAAAATGATAGTGTTTTTATTAATTTGAAGACTAGTGTTTAAAGGTAATTCTAAACACTTAGCAATTAATGGACCATTGTCTAAATTTGCAATATTTATATCGATTTGAGTTGGGACATGAAGCGGAGAAACCCAAAGTGGAATAAAATGAAAAAGTTGCTCAATTTTTTTTCCAAGAGCGATAATGATATTTTTTCCAGAAATATTTAAAGGAATTTTCATTTTGATTTGTTTAGAAGGATCAATAGACATAAAATCAAGATGATATATAGAACGAGATACCGGATCGATTTGGATGTCTTTAATTATAGCCAATCGAGAAGATTGATTGAAAACATTAAGCTGGAAAACTACATTTCGTTTCCATGGTGATTGAAGCAATTTCAACATTTCTTTTTTGTTTACAATTAATGGAATAGAATTAGTATTCTTTTCGTATAAGATTGCAGGAATTTGGTTATTTAATAATAAGCGTCGAATTGAATTTTTTCCAAGAGATTTCCTTGGAAAAGCGTAAAGCGAAAAATGTGAAGAACTTGTCATATTTATTAACTTTAGATGATTTTTTTAGAAAAGACAAGATATATTTTAATTAATAAATTAAAACTATATTATTTTATTGATAATAGAACCTTCGTTTTTGTTGTTTACAAAGTACCAAGATAAGTTTGGAGTGTGCCTTATTTTTAAATTTTGACTCAACATATGTTGAAGAGATGCGCTATTAAATTTGATCCAATGTAAGGTTTTTTTACATAATTCTTCTGGGCCAAAAAGTGAAAAGAAAATCATAGCATTTTTTAAGTTTTTAGACATTTTTACATTTAAAATAGTTATGAAAGCAGGCGATTTTAGAATTTGTAAAGATAATATTTTTTGAATTTCTTTACTTATTTTAAGGCTACGTATCTGCATGTTATTTTACAGAAATACATTCAAGTATGTCGCCAATTTCAAAAGAATGAAAATTTAAAATAGAGATACCGCATTCTAATCCAGAGGAGACCTCTTTTAGGTCTTCTTTGAATCGTTTTAAACTATTAATGTGTCCCTCATGGATAATCTTGTTATTTCGCTTAATTCTTATTGGATATGATTTTTGAATCTTTCCACTTGAAATATAAACACCAGCTATCTTTTCATTTTTTCCACTTGAGAAAATTTCTCGGATTTCACCGTAGCCGACTACTTCGATAATTGGAATATGAGGTTCGAGAGAGACTATCTTTTTCTTTATAAAATCTAATATATCATAGATAATATTAAAAGTATTGATATCTACTTTATTTTGACTTGCGAGTGACTTTATTTTAGAGTCTATTTTGGTACAGAATCCTATAATTTGAGTATGTACACATTTTGCAAGGGAGATGTCATTTTCAGTTATAGTACCGATTCCAAAATGAATAATTTCAATTGATGCATTTGCAGAGTTTATTTTTTTTATAGCATTGATTATTGCTTCTAATGATCCATAGGTATTTGCTTTAATAATTAAGCTTAATTTGATTTTAGCACCATCTTGTTTTGACTTGTCTAGATTAATATGTTTTACAAATTCATGTTTATGAGAAGCTAGTCTGTGTTGTGTAATAGTTTTTGCTGTTTTTTCATTGCTAATGATATTAAAAGTATTACCTGGCTTAGGGGTTATTGACAAGCCTAGCCCATAAGATTGAAGGATCATGGAAGGAGTTGCGATTTTAATTTCATTTTTATTTTGATCATGCATAACCTTAACTCTGCTATAAGCTTCTCCTATAATAATAATATCGCCTTTTTTTAGGATTCCTTTTTGTACTAAAAGGGTAGTAATTTGACCTTTTCCTTTTTCAGATCTTGATTCTAGTACGTAGCCAGACGCAGATACATTGAAATTTGCTTTGAGATTTAATACTTCGGCTAGGGTAATTATGCCTTCTAATAATTGAGGTATTCCTTGATTCTTTAGTGCTGAAATCTCAAAACATTGAATTTCTCCTCCCCAAGATTCAGTTATGACATCATGGTTTGCGAGTTGTTGTAATACTTTATCTGGATTGGAATTTGGAGTATCAATTTTGTTAATTGCAACAATTATAGGAATGTTTAGAGATTTTGCATGTTTGATTGATTCTAAAGTTTGAGGCATAACGCCTTCATTTGCTGCAACTACAAGAACAATAATGTCAGTAACTTGAGCTCCTCTTGCTCTCATGTCGTAAAATGCTTCATGCCCAGGGGTATCAATGAATGTAATTAGACCTTTGTTTGAAGAAACATTGAAACCACTTATTTGTTGAGTTATTCCTCCAAATTCTTCATCAACAATTCGAGAGTTTTTTATTGTATCTAAGAGAGTTGTTTTTCCATGATCTACATGGCCCATGATAGTAACAATTGGAGGCCTTAACAATATATGTTCAGTTTTCTTTCGAGCACTATCTCGGAAGAGGTCTTCTTCATTTTTTTTTATATTTTTTATTTCATATCCTAGTTCTGTTGCAATAATAGAGGCAGTTTCTAGGTCGATTGTTTGGTTAACAGTTACGAAAACTCCCATATTCATTAGATGAGCAATTAATTGATTCGCTTTTATTGTCATCTCTAAAGCTAAATTATGAATACTTATAGGACCAGCTAATTCAATATGCTTTTTTATAAAAGGAGATGTAGGATGATGGTGCTTAAAATAAGAAGGATTATTAGGGGAGGATAGGCGTTTTGTGGAATAGAAATTTTGAGATTTTCTTTGATGATGAGAATGAGAAAGATTATTATATGGCTTGAAGTGAGTATTGGGACTTTTTGGAAAGAGGGGCTTATTTTTTTTATGAATATACGGGGGGAGGTGTCTATTTGTGTCTTGTACAATAGGGTAAGAAGTTGGAAAGTTTTTTTTATTAAAATTTTTATGATAGGAATTTTCTTTATTTTTAAAGAATGGCACTTTTTCTTCTGATAGATTGTGTCTTTTATTATTAAGTTTTTTAGAATTATATATGTCAGTAGGTCGTGTAGACGAAGTGGGTCTATAAGGAATTCGAGGAAACGAAGTGTTTTGATGGGGTCGATGGGGAAACTTGAGTTGAAAGTTTGATTGATCATGCTGAGCGAAAACAGGTTGTTTAGGATGTCTTTCAGAGACATTTATAGCATTGGCCTTAAATTGGTTTGACTTCAGGCTAGATAGAGGGGAAAAAGAGTGTTTTGCTTGGATTTCTTGATAAGAGTGTGTTTTTACTACTTTGTCAGTGATTAGATCCCTTGAGTGCAAAGGTAGCTGTTTTTCACCCGATGTAGGAAGATTCGTTGCACTTTTATTAAAATTATTAAAATAACTTTTATTTGAAGAGATAGGTTTTATAAATTCATGTTGAGACTTGTAGTTTCTATTAAATGGGGATATGTGTTTTGTGAAGTTAGTTATTGGCTTCGAAATGAAGTTTTTGTGTATTAGATTTACAAGTGAAGGTTCCAACAATGAAATCGGTGTAATTTTATGCTCACCGTGATGTTGAAGAAATGAAATTAATTCATTTGTAGATGTATTTAACTGTTTCGCTACTTCAAGTAATCTGATCTTTTTCATAATTTTACCCATTGTGTATTTTGCTTTTATAACGAGTTATAAAATGTATTTTAAAACATTGCAAATTTTGACATATGTATAAGTTTTTTTTTAATATTTTCAAGGGATTATAAATCTTAAAAGACCAGAGAGAGCTTTTTTTTTTTTTTTTTTTACAGAAAATACAGTTTTTATTCATATTATTGGCGTATTGTGTTAGTATTAAAATAAGTTTTGATAAAATGTTTTATTTTTTCTATTTTCTCCAAAGGCATCTGAGTGTTTGATAATAGAAGTTCTGTAGGGCAAAAGCAAATATCAATTAAATCTTTATAATGAAAGTTTTTCAATACATCTATATCTTGTTTTGAAATTATATTATGAGTTACTAGTAAATTTAGGCTAGTGTTTTGAGATTGAATCGCAAATAAAGGGAAATCACGCAGAAAGAAGGATGATAGTCGTTTTTGTTCTAAGATTCTTTTGGCTTTGCTTTTTATATCGATCATTTGTTGTGAGCTTAGGTTTAGGTTGGGGATCTTTTCTAATTGTTCTAAATTTATTTTGATTATATCAGAAAATGTTTTAATTCCATGATCGTATAAAGACTTGATTTGTAATTCATTTAAATTAGAGAGTTGAGAAAAGAATACGTTAGCTTGTTTTTTTGTTTTAGAGGATATTGAATCAGAATGAACATCGATACACCAACCAGTTAATATAGATGCGAGACGTACATTTATACCATCTTTTCCTATAGCAAGTGAAAGCTGGTCGTCTGAAACGAACACTTGCATTGATTTATTTATTTCATTAATTGAAATATGGTTAATGATAGCAGGAGTTAGAGAGTTGCATATGAATTGGGTATCGTTTTGATTGAAGGGGATGATGTCTATTTTTTCACCTCGTAATTCTTGCACGATTTGTTGAATCTTTTCTCCTTTAATTCCAAGACAAAATCCAACAGGATCAAATTGAGAAGCTTTAGAGGAGACAGCAACTTTGCTTCGAATTCCAGCCTCTCTTGCCACTGCGTGAATCTCGACATTATCCAGTAATTTTGAAATATTTTCTGTTAAGAGGGTCGAGAGCAATAGTGGGGATTGTCTTGATAGAATAATTTGAGGGCCAACTGCTGTTGGTAGGACATTTAAAATTAAAGCAAGAATTTTGGAGCCAACATGAAGAGTTTCTTGAGCTGCATGTTGAATTGGAATATAGCCTTCTGTTGCACTCATCTTACCAGTGTTTGTGCGTGCTTGAATTAAAGAGACGATGATCTTTTCTTTTTCAAACCTTTTAATAATAACGGGTATGATGGATCCAACTTTGTATCTATATTTTTCATAAATAAGCATCTGTTCTGATTCGAGTGCTTTTTGTTCAAGGAGATGTTTGGCGGTTTGAGTGGCCATTCGAAGGAAAATAGATACGTTGAGGGGAATAGCGAGATAAACAGGATGACCATTTTCTATGTCTTTCTTTTTGTATTTAATGCTTGAGTCCAGAAACATTGCTTTGTTAAAGGGAATTTGCGAAATGGGATCAAAGGAGTCAGAGAGTACTATTTTCTTTATTTGAAAAGCGCTCAAAGATTCATTTAATTTATTGTAATTAACGATAACTTCTGAGTTGGTACCAAGACATTTTTGACTGGCGATTTTTATAGCTAATTTCAATGCATTAATTATAGTTGTAGGGTGTAGCTTTTTTGATTTGCCAATAGTATGAGTTATTAGCTTAAGGTTTTCGAGTTTTAATGGTTCAAAATTAATCATAGAATAATGTTGCTTTTAAGTATAAAAATATAAAGTTTTTATATTTGTACTATATTTAAGAGAAGTCTCAATCTAGGTGAAATAAATATAATGGTAAATAAGCTGAATTTTAAGATAAAACTTTTGAATATATTCTTGTTAGGAGCGACATCTCAATCTAGTTTAGTATGATAAAATGATAGCAAAATAGCAGGAGGTGAAATGGATTTTCAGGATTTTAGATTTAATTCAATGTTTTCAGAGATATGCAAAAAATCATTGTTATCGAAGTTTTTTCAATGGAAATTATACCAGGTGAAGCTAATAAATGAAAATAGGCTTGATTTGAGCCGTATAAAAGACAGGTTTTTTTTGTATAGGCAAATGTGTTTGTATTTAGAAATATATTAAAGAGTGTATAAAAATACCTGGAAAATATGTTCCTTGGAGTAGGCAAGAGCTTTTGTATTCTTTTCCGCTTGTATAAGATGTTTCAGAATTTGTATTAAGGTTTTTGATTTGAATTTGTTTGAAGGGTAGCGTTTTAGAGTGTTTGAAATTTTTGAGTTAAAAAAAGGATTTATTTTAGCTTGCAATAATGATTTGCAATGCCAGGTTAGAAGGGATAAGAGTGCGATGGAATTTTTAGGAATTGGAAAGGTACTTAATTGTCTAAGAGAGGATACGTATTGTCTGACAAGAAGAGAATCTAGGCAGTCTATGGCAGATGGAGTTTGGGTGGATGATTGGAGCATGTTGATAGGGGTTTCAAGTAACGAGTTCGACTCGTTGTGTGAGAAGTGTGGCGTGTCTAAAGTATTTCTTAATAGATCTAAATTATTTCCTATATTGCTTTGAATCATAGAAGAAATACTTGAACTTATTTGAATGTGAGCTGTTGAGGCTTCGGCTTTAATTATTTGTATGGTTTCATATTTAGTTAGTTTGTTGAAGTTGAAGAGAGTGTTTGACATTGCAAGAGTTTCTATTATTTTTAATGGGTAACTTGTTTTTTTAAATAGAAAGACTAAAAGTGTTGTTTTTATAGGATTTTGAAGGTATTTTTGAAGTAAATCCAATTGATCTGAGCAAAAGGAGTTGGAAATCGGCGCAGCAATTAATCGAAAATCAGATTGTATTGGTCTAAATTTGGCGGCATGGAGGATCTTTTCCATAGGAGAATTTTCATCTAAAAAATCATAATTGAATTCGACGTTATTTGGCAGATATTTATTTTGCAGGTCTGTTATTGTTTTTTTAGTTAGAAAGCTACTTTGACAGAGTATGCCGATTACATTTGGAAGTGCCTTTAGTGAAAGCTTTTGTATCCATTCGGAGTATGATTTCATGATAGAAGGAAGATTAGGGAAGAAATTTATTTTGTCAAAACAGAAATTTCTAATAGTTGAAATTTATTTTTTATTTGTTATAAGTTATTTTATATAATATATGTTGGTTATTTTTTTAAAAAACATTATTAACAATGAAATAAGGCGCATATGGCCGAAGATAGATATGCCAGATTTCTTTGTGGAGAGATTGGAGCTTAGCGGGTATGGGGATTATTATTCAAACGTAGCCTTTGTTGTGTCAAAAGAGTTAGGGAGCGCGCCATCAGTTGTTGCGCTTGATTTAGCAAGAGAAGTTCAAAGATATAATTGTATTGAAAAAATTGAAGTGGCAGATCCTGGTTTTTTTAATATATATGTAGATGAGGAAATTTTGAATGGATTGATTCCGGTTGTGTTGGCTAAGAATGTGGAATATGGATCTCGCGCAATGAAAGGCAAGAGGGTCTTAATTGAGTTTGTTTCAGCAAATCCAACAGGGCCTCTTCATATTGGGCACGCTAGGTCGGCTTTTTTGGGGGATGTATTGTCTAGGCTGTTAAAAAAAGTTGGATACGAGGTTAGTAAGGAGTATTATATTAATGATTTTGGTAATCAAGTCGAAATATTGGCTAATAGTATATATAAAGAGTATTGCGCATTGCATGGCGTGGAATTTTCAGTAGATGAAGAATATTCAGGAGGGTATATAAAGGAAATCGCAAAAGAGATGGCGAAAAAAGAAGGTTCGAGGTGGACTTCGTGCGAGTATCTACCTCACTTTATTGAAGTAGGAGTTTTAAAAAATTTGGATAGAATAAAAAAAGATCTAAGGGGGATGCATATCGAGTTTGACTCTTGGTTTTCTGAAAGCGAATTATATGAGAAAGGTATAGTGGAAGAGGTTATGAATATATATAGGTCAAAAAACTTGCTATATGAAGCGAATCGCTCGAAAGAGGGAGGGGAGGCTATTCGGCGAGATGGTAGCAAGTCGAATGAATTTTCCTTTCGCAAAGAGGGAGGTCTTTTTTTACAGACCTCAAAATATGGCGATGTGGAAGATAGAGTAGTGAGAAGAAAAAACGGAACATCAGTCTATTTGTTGGCGGACATTGCATATCATATGGAGAAATTTAAAAGAGGCTTCGATTCTATTTTAAATCTTTGGGGAGCAGACCATGCAGGGCACGTGGGAAGATTGAGGGCAGGTATTAGAGCTCTAGGCTTAGATGATAGTAAGTTGGAATTTATTTTAGTTCAGATGGTAAAGCTGATGAAGGAAGGAAAAGATATTAAAATTTCTAAGAGGGCAGGAAGTATAATCGAATTGCAGGAGCTCGTCAGAGAGATAGGGGAGGGGGCTTCGAGGATACTGTTTATGCATAGATCGCCGAATTCACAATTTGTTTTTGATATCGAAAAGATGAAAGAGGGCTCGGTAAACAATCCAGTTTGTTATTTTTCTTATGGATTGAAACGTATGTATGCATTAGTTGAAAAGTCATCATATAATGGTTTTTTTTTTAATAGATCAAATTATAGGCTTTTAAGGGAGGAAAGAGAGTTGTTAAAAAAAGTAAGTATATATCACAGTGTTTTGGAGGTGGCTGCCAATCTTAAGGAGCCACATCGTATATTATTCTATTGCCAAGATCTAATATCGGCTTTTCACTCTTATTTTTCTAGATATAGAAATAATGATAAAATTTTGTCTGCGGATAGAGAAAAGTCCAAGATAAGAGTTGGATTAATTATTTCTTTAAAAATAATTGTTGAAAGCTCTTTACAAGTTTTAGGGATTCGTGTATGATAAATTCGGCGGATGAGAAGGAAGTGTCTGAAATCCTAATTGGTGGATTTGGTAGAGCTATTTTACCGATAGCGCTGCATTTTACTGAATGGATGGCTTTAAACGCTGAAGAGCTGCACGTTTTCTCATGGCTCTCATGGGCAGTGATGCCCCCTTGGAGCAAATGGGGTGTAGACAAGTGGCAAGTCATCGGATTTTGATTCCGACATTCGAAGGTTCGAATCCTTCCACCCCAGAAAGGAGGCAAAAATGACAGGGATAGCAAAAATAATGATTATAGGTAGATTGGGAAACGACCCTGAGCTTAAATATTCCCAAGCTCAGACAGCCATGTGTACATTAAGAGTTGCTGTATCAGAGAAAAAAAAAGAAGGGAATTCTTTTGAGGCAAGTACAGAGTGGTTTAACGTTCTTTGCTTTGGGAAAACAGCTGAGAATGCTCACAGATATTTAAAAAAAGGACGACAAGTATATGCAGATGGGAAATTGCATGTAAGAAAGTGGACTGATAAGGAAGGCAACACAAGATTTTCACTAGATATAGTTGCAAATCAAGTTTTATTTCTAGGTGCGAATAGAGATGATGGCCAAACAAATAATTATCAGGATGCTTTTGTGTCGGAAAAAGAAAATGAAGAGTACTTAGAAGACGCTCCGTTTTAATTTAATGAGGATTGTTTATGAAAAATTTAAATATAAATATAAATAAACGCAGTATTGCTATGGTTTTTGGAGTTTTGGTTGGCTTTATCGTAGGTGGAGTGACTATATGTTTTAATTTGCTTTGTGTAGAGAATTTTGTGTCTCAAAATGCAAAGTCTAGACTTAAAGAGCAGCATATAATAATAGAGAATCCACCAAATGTTTCTAATGTTATTACGCGCAAGGAAAATGTGAAGGCGATTGTTAACTTAAGTGCAGTAAGAAAATCTTTTGTAATTAATTATTTAAGAGGAGGAGGGCTAGATCTTAATAAAAATATAGATAAAAACATAAAGATAGAAAAAGGATTGATGCATGGCTTAAAGAAAAAAGAAGAAATGGATAAAATAGACATCGTAAATGATTATAAGTGCATAGATACGCATGCTTTTAATGGCACCATTCCAGGAGGGCTTATTCGGGTACTAGAGGGGGATGATGTAGAAATTCGTTTTTCGAATACATATTCAAACAATAATTCCTATAGTCTAATTGTTGATATGGAAAATGTGCCGCCAATGAAAGAGGTGCAGGGCAGACAGGAGATTTCTGCATTTGTTAAAGAAAATGAATCGACGTTGTTGAGATTTAAAGCTAAAAGGCCAGGGCTTTATATGTATCTAGGAGGAGGGTCTGCAGAGACGCTTATCACGCCTGGCAGGACAGGGCCAAATATGGCTACAGATATTAGTGGCGGCATGTATGGAATGATCTTTGTTCAGCCTAAGGACTATAAGCGAGCAGATAGGGAATTTTATCTTATGAGATCAGAATTGTATATTGGGCAGGGATATTCTGCGCTTCAGACAAAAAGAAAAATAAGAACTTTAAAGGAGATTGAGCGATTATATTTATCGTATTGTGGTTTTAAAAATAATGGAAAGGGAAGGATAGGTGAGGATTGGAAAAGGCGAAGCGAAGCAGTCTCTGATAGGTATGAAATCAATCAATACACTTACTATAAATTTAGTCAGTTCAGAGAGGTATTAGAAAAGCCAATGGATGTAGGTTTCAATGGAAAATTAAACCAATATGCAGACGCTTTTCCTTTAATGGTTGTAAGGGATGAGACAGTGCGATTTTTCATTGGCAATGTAGGGCCTAATAACCCAGCGCAATTTCTAGTAAATGGAGGGGACAAACCTTCTTTAGTGTCAATTTATGCAGAAAAAGGCGATAGGAAAAGAGTTGAGCATGGGATGTATCTAGCGCCAGGTAGTGCAGTTATAATAGATGTCAGCTTTGGGGAAATCGGAGATTATTTTATTCAAGATAGGAAGGATTTACTAGGATTAAGCGGTGCAAGGATGAAGGTGCGTGTTTATAAGGACAGAGTGGATTTATTATATAACTTGTTAGGAGCGCTGAAGTAATGCTACTGGTAATCGTTGTAATTGTATTTATCAGCATGCTTTATCTATTGTTGATTCAATTGATTGAGCATGCAGTAGCTAGTTTTATTTTTGCAATGATAGGTGGTGTTTATTTTTACAAAAAAGGCTATAATTATATATCAAAAAAAATTGAAATAGAAATGGAAGAGTCATTGGACAGGATACGACGTGGAAAATTGTTCTATGCAGTGGATGGGTTGTTGGAGGTGAAAAACATATATAAGAAATGGCGATTTTTTTTTTCTAAAACAATTGATGGTCAAATTGGTATGCTATATTATATGACATTGAACTATAAAAAAGCAGCTCCTTTTTTAGAACGAGCAATGTCGACAGATTGGATGGCGAAAACTATGCTTGCAGTTATAGCATATAAAAAAAAAGACTATGAAAAGATGGATAAAGTATTTGAAAAAGCGCTTAGGTATAGTTTTAATTCGAGCTTTGTATGGAGTGTTTGGGCATATTGTTATTGGAGGATGGGAAAGATTGATCATGCTATCCAAATTCTATCAAGAGCGAGAGGCTCATTCGGGACTTTTAAAGGTTATTTTGGAGGTACTGAAGAAAAAATTGTTTATAATTTAACAAACATTAGAAATGGAAAAAAGATGAAGATGAATGTGTTTGGACAAGATTGGAATATGCTTCATTTAGAGCAAGGTAAGTATGTTGACTTTGGGCCAGGTCAAGTTACTAGGTTTGGGAGAAAGGGTTTTCACTAGGAAATGTATTTGTTTTCCTATTTAATTTTGATGTTTTGCAGTTATTGCACTACAGCAGGGTATTTAATATTGTTTGCCAGCATGCCACTTTGGTTAATTTTAGTAAAAATGCCCTGCGTGCACGGAGCGCAGATTGTTTTTGTTTTTAAATTTCTAGAGGTGTTTATCCTTACTCAGTGGCTTGGTGTAGGGATGAGTCTTTATGGAGAATTCTCGCTTATATTAGCGGTGATTATTTCCTTTTTATATTCATTAATTGTTGCTTGTTATTTCTCATTTGGATATTTCTTTGGTAAAATTTTTTGCGATATTTTTCAATGGGATTTTCGTTTTATAATACCGGTGTTTATGAGTTTTTGCGAGTTTGTAAAAACATATGGTTATTTGTTATTTCCCATTCCTTGGGGGGATAGTGTGTATGTATTGAGCGGTGTTCCAGTTATGTTGCAACTGGTTTCAATATTTGGAGCTTTTGGGGTAGGTTTTTTTATATTTTTTATTGGTGCTAGTTTTGCATTTAAGCGCTATTGGCAATCATTGTTTTTTTTTTCTTTATGGATTTTTTTTGGGGGAGTTAGTTTACAGAGTATTCATTGTTCATTGAAAGAATTAAATGTTGGTGTTTATCAGGCAAATATAGGGTGTAGTTCGTTGTCTAAGTTAAAGCAAGAGGAGGCATTTTTGAGGTATTATGGGCTGTATCAGGTGGCAAACAACTGCATAGCACAAGATTTTTATATATGGCCAGAGAATCCTTCTTTTTCAGCACATGATCAGCGAATGGTGGAGAGTTTTATGCAAAAAAATGTGCAAATGAATATAGTAACTATGCCTGTGATATGTGAGGACTATGGCTTTGTGAAGGTATTTAATTCGGCGCTTGTGTTTGTCGCAGGAAAAATTAAAATGCAAGTAAATAAAGAAAAGTTAATTCCATTTGGAGAGTATTCGCCACGGTTTTTGGAGTTTATTCGCTTGGCAGATGAACCTTTTTGTTTTGGTAGTGGCGCGAAGATATATAGGGAAAAGGATTTGAATTTTGGAATTACTATATGTTTCGAGGGTCTTTTTCCAGAGCTTGGTGTTAGCTTGCGAAGAGCAGGGGCTGAGTTTTTAATAAATTCCACAAATGATGGTTGGTTTGGAGAAACACTTGGCCCTCATTTGCATTTTTCAGCATATCAAATAAGAGCTGTTGAGACGGCTGCATCTTATATAAGGGCTGCTAATTCTGGAATTTCTGCCTGGATAGATCCTCATGGATATGTGCATAGCGCCAGTAATCTGTATGAATCTTCATTTCTTCGTTTAAATGTTGTATCTTGTTTTATGGAGACAATGTATTCAATTATGGGGGATTTTATCTCTAGAATTTGTGTTTGTATATATATGGTTTCTGGCTTAATAGTGTTAAAAAGAGTAAAAGGAATAGTGTAGAGAAAATGTTAAAAGTGTGCGAATTGAAAAAAAAGATAAATACTTTATATCGGCTGCTTAGAATCTTGGAAAAAGAAAAAAGATTGGCGGAGATTAATAAGTTAATTGAACAGAAAGATGAGTTAAAAAAAACAGAGAAAGACATAGACTGCGTGGCGCTATATAAGGAAAAGGAAGTAATTCAAAAGCATATTAGAGAGTATTTTAGCTTGGAGCAAAGAGTTCAAGACTTAATTCAATTAGAAAGTGAAATTAAAGATGATTATTCATTTTGTTTGGAGGTGGAAGAAGAAGCTGCTAAGCTCGAGGCTGATATAAAGGCAGTTGAATTGACAGAGCTATTTGTTCATTGCTATGATTCTTATAATGCAGTTTTAGTTTTAAATGCAGGGCAAGGAGGAATAGATGCGCAGGATTTTACAGAGATATTATTTCGTATGTATACGAAATATGCAGAGAAAAAAGGATATCGTGTTGATATTATAAATCAAATAAGAGGAGATGAGGCTGGGTTAAAAAGTATAAGTATGATTGTATCTGGCAAGTATGCGTATGGATTTTTAAAGGCAGAAGTAGGTGTCCATCGATTAGTTCGTATTTCTCCATTTGATTCTGGTGCCAGAAGGCACACGTCTTTCGTTTCAGTATGGCTTGCGCCAGAGGTGGAAGAAGAACAAGATATTCGTATAGATCTTGAAGATATTAAGATTGATACTTTTAAGTCTGGCGGTGCTGGTGGTCAGCATGTAAATAAAACTGAAAGTGCGGTTAGAATTTATCACATACCAACAGGGTTGTCAGTTGCTTGTCAAGTAGATCGCAGTCAATTGCGAAATAGAGTAATGGCTATGAAATTATTAAAAGCAAAATTGTGGGATTTGAAAAATAAAGAAAGGGAAGTTGAAAAGAGATTGTTAGAAGGACAGAAAAAAGATGCTTCTTTTGGGTCTCAAATTCGAAATTATGTATTGACTCCTTATAGGGTAGTAAAAGATTTAAGAACTCAGTATGAGACGGGAAATGTTGATGCGGTTTTTGGGGGAGAGATACAGGCCTTTATAGATTTGTATTTAATTCAAGATAGGTTAAGCGAAATTAGTAAGTTGTAAAAGAGTAGATAATGATAAAATTGGAGCCAAAAATGACTTGACATAAGAAGATAGTATAGCATACTTAAATAAACAGGAAGTTATTACAAGTTATGAAGCATATGGTTATAGAAGTATCTGGAAAGCAGTATTACATAGGGCATGGAGACAAAATTCAAATTGATCTTTGTCAAAAGGTTGCAGTTGGGGATTTGCTTGTTTTTGAAAAACAGATAATAAAGACAGAAGAGGATGGAGAAAAAACAAAAGTAGCAGATACGTTGAATAGATTGGTTCAAGGAGTTGTAATGGGAGTGCGAAAACGTGCTAAGGTTATAATTTTTAAGAAAAAGAGACGGCATGGTTATATGAAAAAGCAAGGACATAGACAGTCAGTAGTTGAAGTGTTAATTGAGGAGGTTAATTATGGCGCATAAAAAAGGGCAGGGTTCAACAAGAAATGGAAGGGATTCGAAGCCTAAGTATCTAGGTGTAAAGAGGGCAGATGGAGAGTTTGTAAGAGCAGGGAGTATTTTAGTTAGGCAAAGGGGTACTAAAATTAAGCCAGGCATTCACGTAGGGTGCGGAAAAGATCATACTCTGTTTGCAGAGATTAGTGGAGTTGTAAAGTATCAACGTGGTGCTTTAAATCGGGTTTTTGTGGACATTTTCAATTCTTGCTAGAAAAGGAAATACTTTGAAGAGATGGATAGGGGAGGAATATTATTGTTGGTATGGGAAAAGGGTTGCTTATATAGTGACTCTAAACGATATTAGACCTTCCAAAAGAGTATTTGAAGAATTTGGAATAAAATTAATTATCAGAACGATTGAGTATTTGCTTAGTAAAGGGGCGTCTCTTATTCTGGTGCTGGAAAAATCTTGTATTATCAGTAAAGTGCAAAAAAGGGAACAGGATATTTTTTTTCAGCGTTTTTTTTATTGTCTTGGCAGAGTATTCGGTTATCGGCAATCAGGAAAATGGCTTATTGAAGAGGTTATATCAATTAATCGATTGATGCCTGGGCGTCTTCTTGTTATAAATACTTTTAGAAATGATTTAAAATTTATATTTTCCAAGACCCAAATTGATGTATTTGTATTTGAAGACTGGGCTACCTACAAATTAATAAGGTCTAGTAGCAACTTTCAAAAGTATTTTTTTGGATTTTTACATTATAGCAAATCAAAATTTTTTCTTTTAAACTTTAGAAAGGAGAAAACTATATCTTTAATAGGAGCAGGATGCGATTTAAAGAAAAAGCAAATCTTAAAAAATCTTTTAGAGAGTAAAGTGTTATTAACTAGTGCAAATTGGTTAACTTGTATAAAGCGTGTGGACCAGGAGAATGAATATAGGCAGAGAATATTGATATCCATAGGTGATTATGAATTTATATATTCTGTTTGGCAAAAAATTTTGGAATTTCCAGTTTTAGTTTTTTCTCCTTGTGATTTTGTAAAAGTGCAAGAAATAATGACGAATGCTTTAATTTCCATTGTAGGAAAAGCTCCAAGTAATCTCAGTGCAGTAGTTGAAATAGGGCCAAGAACTATAATCTCATATAGGGAGATTGTGAGAGAATTTCAGTATATTTTATGGCATGATAGGCTTTATAAATTTAAAGAAAATTTCATTTCTTTGCATTGTGATGTTTTTTCGATTATATTTAAAAATAAAAGTGTATATCCAGTATATAGCTTTAATGAAAAAGTTAAGTGAAGGAGTGCAGTGAGAATCCAGAATATGATTGACAAAAATATATTTTTTCATTACTACTATGATATAAATACGAGGACATGAAATTATGCAATTGTTTTCAAAGATAACTAATGAAATTCCTAGAATAGCATTATTATGTCTTTTTATAGTATATCTTTGGTTGATCTTTCTCTTTTGGTTTTGGGGTTCACCATGGAACCTTGGTGTTGGATACAGGCCGATACAGCCGCAGGTATTTAGTCATAGTTTACATGCAGGAGAATTATCGATAAATTGTTATTATTGCCATAGCTATGCTTGTAAAGCTGAGATGGCAGGGTTGCCATCATTTTCCGTGTGTAAAGAATGTCATGATCTTTTAGTCCATAGTAATCATAACATTTGGAAGTCTTCTATAATGCAAGATTCAGATTTGAATAATATTTTTAATCTTTCAAAGAAAGGTTATGATTATAAAAATAGGTATTTTGAGATTTTAGGGCGTGGCTTTACAAAAATACAACTAAAAGAAAGCATTTTAAATGGATGGGGTTTCTTTTTGGATCACGGGCATTGGGTAAAAGTACACAAATTACCAGAATATGTTTATTTTAATCACAGTGCTCATATTAGAACAGGGATAGGATGTACAAATTGCCACGGGGAAATAAAAGAGATGGAAGAAGCGCAAACTGTACAACCACTTAGCATGAGATGGTGTATAGATTGTCATAGAAAACCAGTAATTTATCAAGAAGGTAGAAAATTTTTTATTAATGAAAGCGCAAATCCACCTATAACAGATTGTTATGGTTGTCATCGATGATGAAAAGGAATTAAAAAATGACAGATAAAAACAGTAGTTTTGGGAATATTAGAAGGCGTACAATGTTGAAATTAATGGGATTAACATTTGCTCTTGTTAGTTTTAATATGGGGTGTCGACGCCGACAACCCATTAGAATGTTTCCTCGTAAAGAAATTGAAGGGACAGTAGAGGGGTGGACTCCAGGAGAATCCCTTTTTTTTAAGACAGCATATCCAGGAGAATGGGGGGCAATAGGGCTATCTGTGGAAACGCATGAGGGGAGACCGACAAAAATAGAGGGAAACAAAGTGCATTTTTCAAGCATGGGAACTGTGGGAATTCATGAACAGGCATCTTTACTTGAATTGTATGATGAAAAGAGATCAAAGGTCCCGATTAAAAAGATAAAAGGTGTTAGCGAGAGAGCAAAAACAACATGGACAGAGTGGATGCGGTTTCAAGAGGAGCATTTTTCTTGCTTAAAAGACGTGAAGGGAGAAGGACTTTGTTTTTTATTTGGACCAGAAGATTCGATAACAAAAGGTAGGTTAATTAAACTTTTAGCAAGAGAATACCCGAAAGCATTGTTTTTTAAGCATGACCCATTATATCTTTTTAATGAAGAGCAGGGGTTAAACCTTGTATATGGCAAAGAAAAATTAAGACTTATTTACGATTTAAGAAAAGCAAAAATAATTTTAAGCATACAAGCGGATCCATTTATGCAGGCTCCACTGTCCTTAAAAAACGCTTATGATTATTCATTATTACGAAAGGCGCAGCTAAAAGAAGGAAGGCATCTTAGTCGGTTGTATTGTGTTGAGGCAAAGTATTCTGTAACGGCTTCAATAGCAGATCATCGAATATCTTTGTCAATAGCAGATAGCATAAGTTTTTTAAAGATACTTTCCTGGGAAATATTTCCTGAATTAAAAAATGAGAGAGATCAACTAACAGAATTAGACGCATATAGGGATTTTATAAGTGGACTATCTCGGGATCTGAAGGAAAACATGAAAGAATCTCTTATTATTATAGGAGAATTAATGCCGCCAGAGGCACATGCAATGGTAGCGGTGTTAAATGAAAAACTAGGTGGGAGAGGACATACATATAGAATACTCGATGCAGGTGAGGCTTCTTTAGCAGAAAAGGTTAATGCGGAAGAAGTGATTGTGGACAAAAATTGTAAAAAGCTAGAAGAATCTATAAAAAAAGGAAGGGTAAAAACCTTAGTTGTTGTCAATTCTAATCCAATTTATTTAACCTCTAAAAAGACTAACTTGCAAGGTTTGTTTCAGCAGGTTAATACGATTATCTGTGCTGGAATTTACGAAGATGAGACTGCAGCCTTGTCAGATTGGCATTTGCCACTTTCTCATTATCTTGAAGATTGGGGAGATACGAGAGATTATAGTGGCCTAGTATTAATTAGACAGCCAGTTTTACAAGAGTCACTGTATGATACGCGATCAGAATATGAATTTTTATATAAAATATTAGAAGCAGGAAATAATAAAGCATTTTTCCCACATGGTTCGGAAAAAGCACTAGATTTAGTGTTAGAAACGTATTTGCAGGAGAATACAAGTGATTCATTTGATATCGCATTGATTAGGGGGTTTTGGGGCAGAGAATTTCCAGTGTATTTGGAAAAAATGAAAAATAGCAATTTTTTTCTCAAAAGTTTAGATAATAAAAAGTCGGTAGAAGTTATTTTAGAATGGGATTATAAAGTTTTAGATGGTCGTTTTTCTAATATAAATTGGCTTCAAGAGTTAGAAGATCCGATAACTAAAGTTACATGGGGGAATGTTGCTTTAATTAGTAAAAGCTTGGCTGTGGAGTACGGGATTGAAAATATAAGAAGCCTCGTCTCTACGCGGGTAGATGTTGTATCTATTGTATCAGAGGGAAATAATATTGAGATACCTGCACTCATAATGCCTGGTGTAGCACAGAATAGTATTATAGTTCCTATCGGCTATGGAAGAGGAGCAGCAGACTCTAGCTTGGTCATAGGAGAGAATGCGTATAAGATTATGTCAAGTACAGGTGGCCGTGTTCTTTATGATATTCAATTATTAAAAACGGGAAGGGTAGAAGAATTAGCTATTACAGACAAGTATTTTGCAGAAAATGCAGATAAGATTAAGGAAGATGATGTTTTGATCTTAAAAAATTATAAGCCAGTTTTATGGGAAGATTTTGATAATGTAAAGAATAAAGAGCATACAAGCAAGCATAGTAAGTCTTTATATAACAAATGGCCTTATGAAGGAGGCAATAAATGGGGTATGGTCATAGATTTAAATTCATGTATAGGGTGTCAGTCTTGTGTCATTTCTTGTAGAGCTGAAAACAATATTCCAATTGTTGGAAAAGATCAGATTAAAGCTAGAAGAGATATGAGTTGGTTAAGAGTTGATCGTTACTTTGTAGGAGATGTAAAGAATCCTTTAAGTTTTTCGCAACCAGTTCCATGCATGCATTGCGAGCAGGCTCCTTGTGAACCAAGTTGTCCAACTTCAGCAGTTGTTCATACGCCAGAAGGGTTAAACACTATGATCTATAATAGGTGTAGTGGCACGAGATTCTGTGCGGCAAGTTGTCCATATAAAGTTAGAAAGTTTAATTATTTTGATTATTCACAAAGTGCAGATGTTTTTCCCGATATTGGAGAGGAAAAAGTACAGTCATTGAGTAAAATGCAGAGGAATCCAGAAGTGAGCGTTAGATATAGAGGAGTTATGGAGAAATGTACATATTGTGTTCAGAGAATTGTTAAAGGAAAGAATCGAGCGACACAAATGGGGTTTGATTCGAATTTTATGCAAGATGAGACGCTTAAAATTGAACCGGCATGTGCTCAGGTATGTCCGACAAGGGCGATTTCATTTGGAAACCTAAATGACTTGAAATCTGAAGTGGCATTAGATAAGGGTGATCAGCGCAATTATGAGCCATTAATTGGAAAAAATTTAAGCCCTAGAACTACTTATTTATATCGCGTGTTGAATAGAAGTCATTTAGTGAAGGAGATTAAAAACGATGGTTGAAAAAAAAATTCATATAGGAGATGTTGTATTTCCTAATATTCCAGGTGAAAGAGATGAATTTATCAGGGGAGGGGTTTCTTATGGTGATGTAACAAATTTAGTGTGTAGAATGCCAGAGTTAAAATTGGGAGAAGAGCCAAAATGGTGGAAAATAGCATTTGGGATTTCCATATTAGGTGTTTTTCTTTTTTTCTCTTCTGTTTTTTGCGTTATTTGGTTTGGCATTGGAATGTGGGGAAACAATAATCCTGTTTTTTGGGCGTGGGATATTGTTAACTTCGTTTTTTGGGTTGGGATAGGGCACGCTGGTACTTTAATATCAGCTATTTTGTTCTTATTTAGACAAAAATGGAGAACTTCGATTAATAGATACGCAGAAGCAATGACAATTTTTGCAGTAATATGTGCAGCTTGTTTTCCAGTGTTTCATATGGGAAGAGTTTGGACAGCTCATTTTTTAGCACCAATACCTAATCAGATGGGCATGTGGCCGAATTTTCGATCTCCTTTGTTATGGGATGTATTTGCTGTTAGTACATATTTTACAATCTCATTGCTTTTTTGGTATGTTGGGTTAATTCCAGATTTAGCAACATTAAGAGATAGGGCCAAAGGGACTTTGGGAAAGAAAATATATGGGTTCTTTTCTCTTGGATGGAGAGGATCGGTTAAGGATTGGTATATCTATGAGAAGGCATATTTATTTTTAGCAGCATTATCAACACCATTAGTGTTATCGGTTCATAGTGTGGTTTCGTTTGACTTTGCAACTTCACAGCTTTCAGGATGGCATACTACGATTTTTCCACCATATTTTGTTGCAGGTGCTATCCTATCTGGGTTTGCAATGGTGCAGACGTTAATTATACCAGCACGTATTTGGCTCGATCTAAAAAATCTAATAACAATTCAGCATATTGAAAATATGAACAAAGTTATATTATTAACTTCTAATATGGTAGGATATGCGTATGGAATAGAATTTTTCATTGCTTGGTATAGCAAGGATCTTGAAGAATTTCAACTTTTTATACATAGAGCCACAGGCTGGTATGCATGGGCATATTGGACAATGGTTATTTGCAATGTTGTTATTCCTCAATTGTTTTGGATGCGTAGAATCCGCACAAGTATATTTCTAACTTTTATAATGTCTATTGCAATAAATATAGGAATGTGGTTTGAAAGATTTGTTATTATTGTAACATCTTTGAGTCAGGGAAATGTTCCTTCTTCATGGAGTTATTATAGTCCAAGAATATGGGATGTTTTTTTGTTTATAGGTTCTTTTGGACTGTTTTTCTTTTTATTTTTGCTTTTCATTCGATTTTTACCAGTGGTAGCAATGGCAGAGGTAAAGGGGGTAATGAAGGGCGGTCACTGCAAATAGGAAAGGGAGTATTTATGAATAATATATATGGAATGTTAGCTGAATATGAAGATCAGGGAACCATTTTTGAGGGATTAACAAAAATTCGATCTTTAGGTTATAAGAAGATAGATATATTTAGTCCATTTCCTATTCATGGGATGGAAGAAATGTTCATGGGTAAAAGCTTAAAGCGACAATCTCGTAAATTATCTAACACTGTATTTGGATTTGGGATGGTAGGGTTTTTAGCTATTTTTGGTTTAATTACTTGGGTATCTGTTTTTAATTATCCTTTAAACATCGGAGGTCGACCTTTGATGAGTTTTCCAGCTTTTATTCCACCAATGTTTGAAATTACAATTTTATTTAGTGGGATAACTACAGTGATTACGATGCTTTATTTAAATGGGTTACCTAAGTGGCATAATCCATTATTTAATTCTGTTAAGTTTAAGAGAGTCACAGATGACCGTTTTTTCTTATTAATATATGCAACAGATTGTCGTTTTAATAGTACACAAACACAGATTGATTTAATGAAAAGTAATGCCTTAAGCGTTGAGGTAATATTAAAGGATTGAAAATGAATACAATTGAATTTTTTATAAAAAAATTTCTAATATTTTTTTTTCTAATATTTTTTTTTCTAGTAATTTTTTCTGGAGTTTTTGGCAGGGGTTTCATTTCAAGACATGCTCCAATTTTACTTCAACAGAATATGTTTATACAGGAGAAAGTTGTACCGTACACTCAGGTCTATAACAAACATTTTTTGAAAAATTCTCATTTAAACAGAAATTTTCCGATAGAATTATTCGAAGATGAGATTCCGATTAGTGATGAAAATTGGCTTTCTACAGGACTTGTAACATATAAGAATAATTGTCAAATTTGTCATGGAAAAGCGGGTAGTGGTTTTCCTTTGAATTTTGATCTTCAAATCACACCACCACCGCTCTTAGACCTTCAATCGCTAAAGGAAGTTGATATATTTAAAAAGATTAAGCATCATAAGTATGGAGTAATGCCAAGCTTTAAGAATCAATTACAAGCTAGAGAGGCATGGGCTGTTGCATATTACATAAAAAATGAGCATTTGCAAAAGGAGATATCATCAATATTAAATGAATTAAAAACTAAGGGATTATTTTATAATGATTTGTTACAGACGCCGAATAATTATTTTGAAAAGTTATTTTTTTTCAATTTGCTTTATGATTGCGTTTTTTACAATGAATATTTCACAGACTCTTTTTTATTAAATGTTTCGAATTTAGCTTATGCAATATTGGATCCAAATTTTGAGTTATCTTTTGAATCTTTTTATGAGATGTTGTCACAGGAAGAAATTACAGATGAAGATTTAAATTTTATTCTGTTAAGGATAAAAGAAAAATTAATAAGGGAGCGACAAATATATGATATGTTTTCAAATCATGTGGGAAATCCTTATTTTGGAAAAGTAAATAACCTATTTATAACTACAGAGTTTAATAGAGAAATTTATAATAATTTATTGACAAAGTTGTTGTTTTTGCGTTTTTCTGAAGAGCATAATAATGCAAAGGTTGATAAAATTACTATGTGTACAATTAAATCTGAAAATCTTGGAAATAAGCTATATGGTTCGGAAAATCTTTTAAATAAATACCTTCATTCTAGATTGAAAAGTAAGGGAGATAAATTATTTGTAGCTTTAAATCAATCGTTATTTTTTTTAAATAATAAGGTAGCAGAATTAGAAAACTCTATAAATGGATTGAAAAGAGAATTAGAAGATGATAAATATATATTAGTAGAAAAATGCCCGTTAATTTATAAAGATTTTTTTATAAACATTTATAATTCACAATTAAAAGATTTAACTTCAAAAATAAATAATCAAAACGATGATTCGAAAGCAAGGAAGATAATGTTAGAGATAGATAAAGTAAAAGAAACTATCGAAACACGGAAAACACAGATTGAAACCGGCCAAGTATATGACATGTTTTATAACGTAGAAATGTCGTATGAAGATTTTGGCCTTATTTTATTGAAAAAGATTATCAGTTATGAGACTTTAGTTAAGAAATACAACATAAGTCTTGCCAACAAAAAGAACTTTTTTGATTTGGATTTTCTCAATGTAGGTTTGATTCATGATATTGATAAGAAGAATTTAGATTTAATAATTGAAAAGAGACAGGATGTTGAAATGATCTCCTTAAATAGGGAAATGCTTGATTATCAATTATTTATTCAAGAATTACAGCAAGAATTTGAAGAAATATTAAGAGACATAGATGATTTGAAAGGCATTTTAGACAAAATTCGTACTAAAGGAGCGAAGATTCATACAATAAACACCTCATTTTTGCAAAAAGACTATATGCAATTATATATGTTAAAAAATAAATTAAATGATCTTCAGTGCTTATTGATATATAAAAAAGATTTAAATGAAGTAGAAATGTTAGGATTGCAAGGGAGTTTTTTTGCTTTTGATTGGTATCTTGAGGACATTAAACCTAGTATATTAGATCAAAATAAGGAAGAAAAAATGTTAATGCGTAAATATAGAGAATTACTAGAAAAGTTAAAGTATAAGAAAATATTATTAGGGATATCAATTCAGGAAAGAGAAGTGCGAGCGAAATATTCCCAAGATAGTATGAGTAAATTAATTCAATTATGTGCAATGCTATTAACAGAATTGAAGAAGGATCAAGAGAAAGTACGAAGCTATCTTGAATACATATCTGAAAGTGATGTTAAAATTACATATGATTTCATGGGACATTTAACAAAGTCATGCATGATAAAGGCGGGATTCTAATATGATAATGGCTTTATATCGTTTATATCCACCGTCAGAAGCGGAGATGAGAATTCGCCTTCGTCGGCATGGGCGTACACGGCGACCACAACCATATGAAAATTTGTTTCAAGTTACACCAACTACGGTCAAGAGGGATTCATTTTTAATGCTTTTAAGTATGTTGTTCTTAACCTATTGGATTATATGTTGGATATCCATACCAACAAGGGCGTCCTTTGGCTATCTTTTTGCATTTATATCTATGTTGACATGTGTACTTGGATCTTCTTTTTTTGTTTTAATTCAACATGCAGTAAGAGCAGGATGGTCCGTAATAGCACGGCGAAGTGCTGAATTTATCATGGAAACTGTATCTTTGTTTGCGATTTTATTTTTACTTGTTGTTATTAACATGAAGGACTTATATATATGGACAGATCCATCATGTAATTTTGAATTGGCGTCAATTGGGATGTTTTATTTGAATAATGTTTTCTGGATTATAAGAGGAATTGGGTACTTTTTAGTTTGGATTATTTCTTCAAAATATATTTGCCAAAAATCATTCAATCAAGATCAGGCAAAAAATGATTCATTATCTATAACAATGCAAAAAGCAAGTTATATTTTCTTGTTATTATATGCATATACGACATCTTTTGCCTCCTTTGATTGGGTGATGTCTTTACAGCCACATTGGTTTTCATCAATTTTTGGTATTTATTTTTTTGCAACTTGTTTTTTAACAGGGTTGGCAAGTATTTGCTTTATATTTTTATTAACAAGGGTTCCTTCAAATACAAATCATATGTATGATTTTGGAAAATTGTTATTTGGATTTACTATATTTTGGACATATATAGCATTTAGTCAATTTATGCTAATATGGTATAGTGATCTTCCGGAAGAAATTGGTTTTTATACTACCAGGTCTAACACGGAAGAGTGGTGGAGAATGTCTTTTTATTTAATATTTTTTAATTTTATAGTTCCATTTTTCTTTTTAATAAGGAAAGATAACAAATGGCATTATGGACCAATCTTTTTTATGTCAATGTGGACTTTGTTTTTTCAATTTATACACATTTATTGGTTAATAATGCCAATCTTAGGTGAGGAAAAATGGTGGTATTCCCTAGATTGTGATTTTTCTGCAATGATGATTGTTATGGCCTTATTTATAAGGAAAATTATTCGATCATGTAGAAAGTACGAATTATATCCTAAAAATGATCCATTTTTAGAAGAATCCTTGAAATGTGAGAAAATTCATTAAAAAAGATGCTTGAGCTTGAAATCCTTTATACTTTTTTAGTTACTTTAATCGTATTTATCACTGTATTTTTATTTGTTTCAATTTCTTCATATATAGTGGCTTACTATTTGTTAAAATCATTTATCGAGTGGTTTTGTGAATATATGCACTCAAATGTCGAGGATTTTGATAAAAGTATTTTATTAGCAATATTTGGCCCTGTTCGTATGGGGTTAGCTTTTTTAGTGGTGTTCTTATTAGCGTACTGTATAAGTATGTTGCATATTTATTTGCCTTTATTACAAGAAATTGCAAGTCTTTTATTCTTTTTTGTAACAACATGGTTTCTTTTCGATTTGATAAATTTAGGATTTTCATGGCTAAATCAATTTTATAGTAAAAGAGGGCAAATCGAAATTGTTTTGCTGATTCCATTATGGCGTCGCATAGTAAAAGGAGTTATTATAATATTTGTTATTTTATTTTTTTTGCAAAATAGTGGAGTTCAGATAACCGCTTTACTAGCAGGATTGGGTGTTGGAGGCATTGCCATTGCACTAGGAGCTCAAAAGGCCATAGGAGATTTTATAGGTGGATTAATATTGGTTTTTGATAGGCCAATTAAAATTGGTGATGAGTGCAGGTTTTATGATAAACATGGATATATAGAATCTATAGGGCTTAGAAGTGTAAGAGTAAGAACGCCTGAAAAGACCTTATTGATTATTCCAAATTCAGATTTTTCCCAGGGAAGGATTGAAAATGTTTCAGAAAGAGATAGAATATTGTTTAAAAGTTTAATTTCTGTACATCAAAATACTACCTTAAAAAAAATTCAATGTTTGCTTTTAGAGTTTGAGCAGCTTTTATACAATTCTTCATACACATGTAAAGAGAAAATAAGGGTAACGTTAATTGGATTTAGTAAAAATTCTTTTGATATAGAGATTCAAGCATATGTATTAACAAATAATTATACAGAATTTTTATCAATGCAAGAAAATTTATTAATGGATTTAATGAATAAAATAAAGAAATTGAAAATCAATTTAGCTATTCCAATTGTGGAAAATATAGAATCCTTATCTAGTTGAAAGTGCTATTTTATACATTTTTTTAAAGATGGTTTTTGAATTGCAGCTAAGTGGCAATTATAAGTTTTACAAAATATGTGATATTTGAGATTTGGGCTATAAAAATATAAAAATGTAGATTGTATCGGATATAAAATTGCATATATTGATGACACACTGGAGGAAGAGATAGGCCCAGGTGGTATTCCATAATTGACATAAGTATTATATTCATTAAATTGTTTAGTTTGAAATTTTAAAGGCATGATATTCTTTTGAAATATATAGGAGCTGCTTGAATCCATTTGTAGTTTCATTTTTATTTTTAATCTATTAAAAATAATTCCAGCAATTACTTTTTTCTCATACTGCAACGAAGATTCTTTTTCGACAATGGAAGCAAGTGTAAGTAACGTGTGTAAGTTTATTTTAAGCTGAATAATCATTTTTCTTTTTAAATCAGGGAAGATATTAGACAGTATTTTATTATTAAATTTGGTTAACATGGCGTTTAGAGATTGATTGCATGGGATACGATAAGTAGCAGGAGAAAAATAGCCTTCTAATCCTCCCTTTATAGAAAAGTTAGCATTTAGAGTTTTGTAGAAAGTAATGTCATTTAAGGTATATTCAATATTTTTAGGCGAAATAGATTGGGAATTAATGAGGGATTCTAGTATTGAATCTAAAGAGGCATTTTCATCTATGCGTATCTTGTATGTTTTTTTAATATTATGGGAAGCTATATAGATTGATTTAATGACGGATATATTTTTACATATTGGCAGAGATGCAGGGAGATGTGTTGTTAGAAATAAAAAATCTTTATATATATTCCAGAAAATTTTATGCGATTTTTCAAAAGATGAAATATTAATTTCTCGACATTTTTTTAAATATATTTGTTTATTAATAAATTTCCAATAGGAGAAAGAGCATATTAAAAAGAGCCCGATAATGGGAGTTAATAAACGAAGGAAATTAAATATGTTCATATAAAAAGGACTCTAAAATAATTTTAGCAGAAATGCTATGAATAGAAACTGCTTTTGATTTATAAGTTTTAGATTTTGCCAAGTAAGAAGAATAAGACTCATCATGTAATAGAATTTTATATTTTATTGGTAAAATTAACGTAAAATCAGCAAAATATAATAAAGATTGAGAAAAAATATGACTATTTTTTTCAGGATATCCAATTAAAATTGTTTGTATATTTAAATTGTTTATAATGGATAAAAGGAGTGTTATAGTTTTTTTTTTGCTTTCAATTTTAATATGAGGCAAAACTTGTGTCATTGTGCAAGAGCATTTACAAATAGCAAGACCAATATATTTTATGCCTAAGTCCATTGCTAGTATGTTTAACATATTATCTTGATTTTGAAATTATAAATACTCCAATTTGTTTACCATGAGGAGTATTATTTAAAAAATTTGAAAAAAAAATACCGTTTGTTGATCCTGTAAATTTTAGAAAAACTTCTAAGGGCAAATTGTTATGAAATCCAATGACTTCTTTCAAAATTAAGTGCCCGTCCTTATACAAATAGAGTCCAATGCTTTGTTGCATTCCTGATATATTTGAAATTTCATATTGGTTTCGTGATATAAATTTTAAAATAAATTGACTACCTTCAAATTCAGAGAAATAACCAGTGTTAGAAATTGATATTCCTTTAATTAATTTACCTGTGAGCTCATGATAAAGATGAGGATGTTTATTATAAAAGAAGGAATCTAAAAGAACTAAAAAAAGTAATAAGAGTAAAACATATTTCATAGAGGATAGTATATTAATTATTCTAATTGTTTTAAGTAAGCAATTAATGAATTGATTTCCATTGATAGATGTGAAGAATTTCGGAGACGAATAGCTACCTGCTTTTCAGAAATTTCTTTGTCTCCAATAATTAAGACGATTGGAATTTTATCAGTTTGGGCATTTCGAATCTTAGCAGATAAAGGTTCATTTTTTAAAAAAGTTTTTACACGAAATCCTTCATGTTTCAGAATTGATTCAATCGATTTCGAAAATGAGATATGTTTTTCTGAAATATTTAAGATTCGAATTTGCTCAGGCGCAAGCCAGAATGGAAAAGCGCCAGCGTATTCTTCAATTAGAATGCCAATAAATCGTTCAAAAGAGCCAAGAAGAGCTCTATGAATAATGATTGGGTGTTCTAATTTGCCATGTTTATTTATAAAATTTATATCAAATTGCAGTGCATTTATAAAATCTAGCTGAATTGTTGAGCATTGCCAGAGACGGTTTAGGGAGTCTTTTAATTTGATATCAATTTTAGGACCATAAAATGCTCCATTTCCTATATCTATGCTGTACTTTAAATTATGATATAATATAGCTTTTTTTAAGCTATCCTCTGCGATTTCCCATTGTTTTAGAGTGCCTATATATTTATCGGGACGAGTTGAGATTGTAACTTCGAATTTGCAAAATCCAAATTTTTTTAAAATTGTAAGAGCTAGAGATATAATATTTCTTAATTCTAAATCAATTTGTGAAAATTCGCAGAAAATGTGAGAATCATCTTGAGTGAACCCTCTTAATCTTAAAAGGCCATGTAGAACTCCCGGTAATTCATACCTATATACTGTTCCAAATTCCGCTAGTCGAATAGGAAGGTCACGATAGCTATGCTGATGGGCTTTAAAAGCAGTAATATGAAATGGGCAATTCATTGGCTTTAAAACATAAGAAGATTTATCTACACACATGGGTGGGTACATACTGTCTTTATAGTAAGCCCAGTGTCCAGAAGTTTTCCATAGATCGATAGATGCAATATGAGGAGAATATACAAAATTATATCCATTTAATAAATGAATCTTTTTTAAATAATCTTCTATAACGGAACGAATTATAGCACCATTAGGGAGCCAAATATTTAATCCAGCACCGATTAATGGATTTGATGCAGAAAAGAGATCGAAAGAAGAGGCAAGATTTCTATGATCTCTTTTTTTTGATTCTTCAAGAAGTTTAAGGTAGGAATTTAAATCATTGATAGACGGAAATGCCATTCCAGCAATTCTATATAGAATTGCATTCTGTTTATTTGATTTCCAGTATGAGCTAGATATATTAAGTAATTTAAACTCTTTGATTTGATTTAAATTTTTTATGTGAGGGCCTCTACAGAGGTCAAAATAATTTCCACATTTATAGATGCTTACTGAATTTGACTTTATATCTTTTAGAATTTCTATTTTATATATTTGTTTGCATAAGGAAAATAAAGAGATTGCTTCTTTATGACGTAGATCAAAATGATAGAAATTTAAAGACAAAGAGATTAATCTCCTCATTTCTTTTTCAATTTCAGTTAAATCAGATGTTGTTAATTGTTTCTCTAGGCGTACTTCATAATAAAACCCATTATGATGGGGTTTTGAGTCGGTGCCAAGTAGGGTATGAGGATAAGTATTTAAAATGGCATAGGCTAATAGATGTTCACAACTGTGTGAAAGAATATTTTTTGATGACATTGCAATATAGGTACGGCCGGGATTGAACCGACGACCCTTACCATGTCACGGTAATGCTCTACCACTGAGCTACGCACCTTATTTTAACTTATAGAAACTAAAAGACCTTGTCAATAAAATAATATTTACTACGAATTGATACTTCTTGTAATAATTTTCAATTATAATGAGAGAAAATATCTTGTTTTTTACTTTAAGTTTTATTAACTTAAAAAAACCGTTGAAAGTAAGCTATTGTTTTTATTTTTATTGTGGTTTAGAGTAAAAAAGATAATGAATATTGAATTATTTAATGAAAAGACTTTAATCATTGTAGAATCACCAACAAAAGTAAAAACGGTTCAGAAATTTATAAGTGGACAGTATAATATACAGGCTTCTAAAGGGCATATTGTAGATCTTCCTTCAAGCGTTGTTGGGATAGATCTTGATAATACTTTTTTATCGAAATATGAATATATTTACGAAAAAATTGATATAATCAATTCTGTAAAAAATTTTATTATACATGGAAAAATAAAATATATATTTATAGCTGTTGATGTAGATAGGGAGGGAGAAGCAATAGCATTTCATTTAGCCAATTTAATTTTTAAGAGCAATCCTTACTGCATAATCTTTAGAGTAAAGTTTTTAGAATTAACAAGGAAAAGTTTAGAGAAATCTTTTAAAAGCCCCCAAAAGATTGATTTTAATTTAGTGTATGCTCAGCAAACACGAAGAATTTTAGATAGACTTGTAGGATTTTTTCTTTCCCCATTTTTATGGAATAACATATTTGTCGGATTAAGTGCAGGTCGAGTGCAATCAGTTGCTTTATATCTAATTGTATTACGAGAGCATGAATATTTAAATAGCACAAACTTTGATTATTGGATTATTGAAACATTGTCTAAGTCAAGTGATGGTTTATATTTTGAGTCAAAAGTAATTTCGCATTTAAAGTCAGTGCATGAATTTAATAGCTTTAATAAGGCAAAAGAAGTAAAAAAGACATTAGAACATGAAGAGCTAAGGCTTAAATCTATAAAAAAAACTAAATATAGTAGAAACCCTTCGGCTCCGTATAATACAGTAAGACTGCAGCAAGAAGCATCGCGATATCTGAAATTTTCAATACAAAAGACGATGACAATTGCACAATCCTTGTATGAGGGAGTTTCTTTATTTAATGAAAATATTGGTTTAATTACATATATGCGCACAGATTCTACATATACTAATTATGAATCAGTTGCAGAAGTTCGTAAATATATTAAAAAGCATATTGGTTCTGAATATGTATCAACAGTTCCTTTATCGTATATGGGAGGAGGGCTTGGGTTTCAAGGAGCTCATGAAGCAATACGGCCAACGTTTGTAAAGTATGAGCCTGATAATATAAAATATTCATTGTCGCTAGATCAATACGCTTTATATCGCATGATATGGGCTAAATTTGTATCATCACAAATGATGAAAGCATTTTTTTGGAGAACAGAAATTTTGTTTGAGAATAGTACTTGTATTTTGCTTGCATTAAGTCAACTCTTAGAATTTGATGGATTTTTGCGAGTGCAAAATACCAACCTATGCAAAATTGGAAGAAATATAGAATTCTTAAAAGGAAGTATAGATTTATTATTGACTCGCATTATTAATAAAAAAAGAAATCTTACTAAAAGATTTAATGAATCAAGTTTAGTTCATATACTTGAAAAAAGTGGGATAGGAAGGCCCTCGACTTATGCGAATATCTTATTTAAAATTCAAAATAAAAAATATGTAGATAAGCTAAAAAATGGGCACTACGTACCAACAGAGTTAGGTGTTGTTGTTATTAGTTTACTTCAGAAAACTTTTTCAAGAGTTTTAGATATATCTTTTACGGCTGCTGTTGAAAAATTTTTAGATAAAATAGAAGTTGGAGAAGAAAATTGGATAAATATTCTTAAAAGGTTTTATAACCCTTTTTATTTATCATTTAACTGCGAAAAGAATAATAAGATAAATATAAATTTTACAGAGGAAGAGACTATAATTTTTTGTAGAAAATGTAATGGAAGTAAAATGGTTATTCGCTGGGGGCGATTTCAAAGTTTTTTAAGATGTGCAACTTATCCTATTTGTAAAAATATTATAAGTTACAGAAGGGATAAAAGAGAAAGGCTTTTAATTGAATTATACAAGCAGAAAAAGTGTTTTTTATGTCAGTCATTTATGGTGTTGAAAAAAAGCTTATATGGACCATTTTGGGGATGCATAAATTATCCAAATTGTAAATTTACACAAAAGTTTTTAAGCGATGTAAAATGTATGCATAAGGAATGTACGGGATACATTATTAAAAATAAAGGGGCACATGGGAATGTGTTCTTTAGATGCTCTAATTATTTGAACTGTGGGGAAAATTGGAAACATTCAATAATATA
The DNA here is from genome assembly GCA_016432245.1 of Deltaproteobacteria bacterium. Lineage (GTDB taxonomy): Bacteria > Myxococcota > UBA727 > UBA727 > JABDBI01. The sequence goes on from CP066680.1 coordinate 139,206, forward strand.
TTCAATTTGTCCAATATGTCTTACTTGTAAGGTTAGAAAAGTTTCAAACATTAAAGAAAGATGTAGTGTTTGTTATTTGAAAAACATTAATTTTTTTATGCGTTAGATTGAAGATTTTGTTTTCTCATTAATTTAGAAGTTTTTTTTGCAGCAGCTTTCCAGTGGATAATGCGTTTTCGGGAGGCAATAGCTAAAAGTTTTTGCCCAATTTGAACGGACTCTTCATTTATGTTAAGAAATATTTTTTTCAATTTAGTATTTAAAGAACTTTTTAATGATCGATTTAATAGTCGTTTTTTTTGCGATTGAATATGTCTTTTAATTGTTGATTTATGTCTCATAAATTAAATGTATTATTTTGAAAAAAAGATGTCAATGAATGGTTTAATTGCCTAGGGGCGGAATTGAACCACCGACACGAGGATTTTCAGTCCTCTGCTCTACCAACTGAGCTACCTAGGCTTTCAATAGGTAATCTAAGATAAAAACATATAAGAGGTCAAGGGTTGTTTTTTGATTTGATATAATGTAATATTAAGTACAATTGGACAGCTGACCGAGTGGTTTAAGGTGCTTGATTCGAAATCAAGAGAACATTTAGTTTCCGGGGGTTCGAATCCCTCGCTGTCCGAAAAATAGAGAAGGAGAGGTGGCTGAGTGGTTGAAAGCGCACGATTGGAAATCGTGTTTAGGATAACACCTAACGAGGGTTCAAATCCCTCTCTCTCCGGTCTAGGATATAAAGATGACGTATATTTCTTTAGCTCGCAAGTGGCGACCTACGTGTTTTTCTGATGTTATAGGGCAAGATCATATAATAAGATTGCTTCAAGGTGCAATAAGAAAAGGGAAGCTAGCGCACGCTTTTTTATTTTCAGGCACGCGTGGGCTTGGAAAAACTACAGTTGCTCGGCTTCTTGCTAAAATTATTTGTTGCGAAAATTCACATAAGCAGGAGCCATGCAATGTATGTACACAATGTTTCACGATTTCTTCGGGACATTCATCAGATGTTTTAGAAATTGATGGAGCAAGTAATAATAGTATTGATGATATAAGAAATCTAAAAGAATTTGTAAGGCATCATCCAATAAATGGAAGGCATAAAGTGATTATTATTGATGAGGTTCAAATGTTGTCAAATAGCGCTTTTAATGGTTTGCTAAAATTAATAGAGGAGCCTCCTTTGCATGTAAAATTTATATTTGCGACCACAGATATAGAGAAAATTCCAGTGACAATAGTGTCTAGATGTCAAAAATATGATTTTAAAAAGATTTCTTGTAAAGATATGGTAGTCAAATTACAAGAAGTGGCAATTAAAGAGCGTATACCTATTAAGGAAAAAGGACTTTATTTAATCGCTTTGACTTCGGATGGTAGTATGAGAGATGCTTTAAGTTTATTAGATCAAGTTGGTACAATTTCTCATGTAGAGATAACAGAAAAACATATAGTAGAGTTAATTGGATTAGCAGAACAAAGTAATATAGATAAAGTAGTCGATGCAATTTTATATGGGCATTCGAGATGTGTAATTCAGGAATTTAATAAATTATGTGTTCAAGGAAAGGATGAAAAAAGGATTTTAGATGCTTTGATTGAAAGATTGAGAAATATTCTATTGCAAGCTATTTCTGGAAGTTTTCCTGAAATGAGTAATTTTAATCCAGAATATATAGAGTTCATTAGAACACGAGCATTTTTGTTTTCACAGGAGGATTTACAGCGAATATTATTTTTAGGTTATTTTTTTTTAAACCAAATAAAAAGAAATGAAAATTTTACTTTATTAATTGAGCTTGCTCTTATTAAGATGACTAAACGGCCTAAGGTAATAGAAAAAAATGCAATTGAGGCTAAAATTAGGACATTAGTGAATCTATCAAAGTGTAGAAAAGAAAGATTAAATGAACATAAAAAATGGATTATTTTGTTTGATAAAATTTATAGTGCAATACCATCAATTGCTTATTATTTAACGATGGGAACATATGATGCTTTTGGAAATATTTGGATATCTAATAAGTCTTTTTATTTTAGATTAAAAGTTTTATTTGCAATGAATTTATTTAAAAGTCAATGCTTAAAGTATCATGGTTTTTTTCCAATTTTATTTTTAGAAAATTAAAATATTGAAAAAGAAAATAGATAGTGTATATTATAGATATCTATGAATAAATTTCTATTGTTTTTGTTTTTTACTATTGCAGGATGTAAATTTTCCATTTTTGACTCAAGTAAAATAGGTGATTTACAAAATGAAATTAGTCCTAAAATTAAAAATGGTAATGAAGTTAAAAATTATTTTTTTCAATCAGATTTAGGTAGAGTAAGTTATTCTGTCGGATATTTAGCTGGGAGATCAATTACGGAAAGATTTCCTGAGTTAGATTCAGATGCTATTTCATATGGGTTTAGACATGGCCATGAAGGTGCTGATTCGTTATTAGATTCTGAAATTGCGGATCAGATAGTGGATAAATATAGGAAAGCATTAATTTATAGGAAAAAAATTTTAAAAAAAGAATTAAATATCAAAAATAAAAAAATAGGCCAATTGTTTTTAGAGAAAAATAAAATAAAAAATGGAATTGTAAATTTAAAAAGTGGGCTTCAATATAGAGTAATTCATAAGGGCACTGGTCCTAAACCAATAAGTATTCATGATGGAATAAAATTTGAATTTATAGCAAAGGACATTTATGGAAATGTTATAGAAAATAGCAGAATACAACATAAACACGGTTTCATGCGAATTTTAGACGCTATAGAAGGAATCTCAGAGGCATTTTTAATGATGAAAGTTGGATCTGAGTGGGAAGTATATATTCCACCTCATTTGGCGTATGGAGTAGAAGGATATAGTGGGATAGAGCCGTCTCAAGTTATTGTTGTAAATATTAAAGTACTTGATATAAAGAAATTACCTCCGAGAAAAAAGCAAAAACAAAAGAGATTTGAACAAGTATGGAGAAAGTATAAAGAGGCAATGCAACAATCAATAAAGATACAGAAAAAGATATTGAAAGAAAAACTTATAGACGACGAAATTATCGATTCATAAATTATTTATTTAAATATTTGGATAAGGCAACTTTCAAAAAGGCAGGCTCATAGTTTCCTTTTGTTTTTTTTATAAGACTTCCAAGTAAAAAATTGAAAACCTGCACTTTTCCGTTTTTATATTTTTCTATTTCAATATGGTGTTCTGTGCAAATATTTTGAATAATAATTTTAAGTTCTAGATTGTTGTGAGATAAAGAAAGATTATTTTGTTTAATGTATTGATCTATATTTAGATTAGTGTCTATTTTCAGTAAATTTAATATAAACCTTGCATTTGTTCGTGAAATTACCTTATTTTTAATGTGTAACATTAATAGCGCGATTTGCATCGGAGGAATAGAAGATGTTTCCAGCTTCATTTCGTTTATGATCCAATTTGCAATCATTTTAGGGCTATTGCAAATAGATAGTAACACTTCAAAGTAATTTGATATAGGTAAATTAGATGACAATATGTAGGACTCTGAAGTACTTAAATGTAGTGAATATAAGTATCTAAGATATTTACGTATAGGAAGCTCAGGAATTGTTTCTTTAATTATTTTAATATATTGAGTACATAAGATGGAAGGGATATCAGGGTCAGGAAAAAATTTATAATCTAAATTTATTTCTTTTTTTCTTAGTGTTTTAGTTTCTTTAGATATAGAATTCCATAATTTTGTTTCTTGTAAAATTTCCTTTCCGGATAAAAGTTGAGACATTTGAAGGGAAATTTCATAATTGAGAGCTTGAGTTAAATATTTAATAGAATTTAAATTTTTTATTTCGACCTTCGTTCCTAAAGAATTAGTATTGCTGAGGGAAATATTTGCATCTACACGTATATCTCCTTTATCTAAATTCCCATTACAAATATTAAGAAAAGATGTAAGATTTTTAATTTCTTCAAAAATTCTTGAGGCATCATATGAACTATAGATTGTTGGTTTTGTTATAAGTTCAAGAAGTGGAGTTCCAGCTCGATTATAGTCACAGTATGTTACATGATTATTTTCTGTATGTACATTTTTTCCAGCATCTTCTTCTATTTGAATTTTTTCGATTTCAATTCCTTGAATGCCTTGATTTGATCTAAAAAATAGTGTTCCGTTTCGGCATATAGGGTGATAATATTGAGATATTTGATATCCTTTTGGAAGGTCTGGGTAGAAATAATGTTTTCTATCGAATTGGCAAATTGAAGAGATTTTACAATTTAAAGCGAGTCCTAACTTTATTGCGGATTCTATTGGGTTAAGATTTAAGCAAGGTAGACTTCCAGGGAGCCCAATATCAACAGGATTAAGATTTTGATTAGGTTCGCTTCCGTATTCGTTCAATTCATTAGAAAATAGTTTGTTTTTGCAATTTAATTTGATGTGAAATTCTAACCCTATTGTTGGTTTGTATTTGTTCATATGTTTGTAAAACATCCTTGCACAAGTCATTAAACGAATGGGAAACAGATGGCAAAATTGTAAAAATGTAATAATTGTGGGTTATTTTTAATTTTTGCTTTATTATATACTTTAAGCGCCTTTTAATCAAATTTCTAAAGTGAGCTTTTCCGACTTTTTTAGATAAGCAAAGACCCACTTTTAGATTGACTGCTGAAAAGAATGTTATAATTATATATTTACCTTTAAATTTTGTACCATATTTATTTGCCTGCAAAAAAAAATTATGTTTTATCGTTTTAATTAATTTCTCACTTTTTATAGATACATGGAGTTAATATTTTACGCTTTTTTAGCCGCCTTCTTTTTATAACATTACACCCTGCAGAAGAACTCATTCTGCTTAGAAATCCATGTGTTCTTAATAATTTAATTCGACTTGGTTGATATGTGCGTTTCATTAAAAAAAACATATTAAATTCATGTTATTTGTCAAGAATGAACCTTGTAAAAGGAAAAGCAATGAAGATAAAATAACATAATAGTTATAGTTATTTGGTGGATGTAGCTCAGCTGGTTAGAGCATCAGGTTGTGGCCCTGAGGGTCGAGGGTTCAAATCCCTTCGTTCACCCAAAGACTATGCACTCGTAGCTCAGCAGGATAGAGCACCGGACTTCGATTCCGGGGGTCAGGAGTTCGAATCTTCTCGAGTGCGGAGTTATTTTTCAAGTATGTATAAAAATTCCTTATTGTAAGAGTGCGAACTATGGCCAACGGGAATACCGAATTTGTTGTGGATTCCAATTTTTGAGCCTATATATCTTTTGTACTTAAAGGACAGGATTGATATTAGTTTTCCATGTTTTGATAAAAATTGTTTTAATTCGTTAGAATTGATAAATCCTTCATCGCTAAAAGATAAGATGATATTTTTAGATTGAATTATATTTAAAAGATGAGAGAGGTTTGAGAGAAACAAGTTTTTATAATTAAAGATGCTTTTTCTAACTTTACAGTCTATTCTTTTACATGCGATTCCATAGTGTGCCGGCTTATCCCAGAGGGCTAGGGATTCCCATATATGATAGTTAGCAAGGTAATTATGTTGGTTATATGGAGGATCTATATAGGCCACATCGGCAATGATTTTTTTTGCAGCGGACAGCACGTCAAGATTAAGGGCAAGGCTTTTTCCATAAGTGCTTTGATAAAGGAGAGTTGGTACTTTGAGTGTTATTGGTTTATATGCTCTTGGTGGAAATTTTTTTAAGTAAGCCATTTGCATTCCGCAAGTTGAATCAACTTTATCTGCGGCTTCTATTAATGACACTAAAAGAATAGCCGTTAATGCAGGAGGCAGTGAGTGGTGTAGAATCTCTTCTCTTATAGAATCAATTTTTTCACCATTTGACTTATGAAAAAAATTAGATTTAACACAGAATGTGCTTGTGAAGTATCCAGAAGAGCCGTGAAGAGTGTTTAAATAGGCAATCCATAAGGAGGTATCTTTGATTAGTTCATATGAAAAATCGGTTTCGACATAGCATTTTGCTAACATATAGGCGAAAAAATTGTGGTCATTAGAGAAAACTTGGTACCCTTTTTTCTTTAGAGCATAGCCGACACAGGACGAGCCTGAAAATAAATCCATAACAGAAGTTGCATTTGGAAAAAAATCTGCTATAGTATTTAATATGAAAGGTGTCATTTTTTTTTTGGATCCTAAATATTTAATCATAATTACCTTGGAGGCTGTATGAAAATAAACCTAATTTATGCGGTTGTAAACTACTTTGTTTTTATAACGGTTGCTGCTAGTAGTTGTTTTGTTATTATATTTAAGCATTATTATGATAAAATAGAGTTATTGGATGTAGCTGTTTATCAAACTTATCGTCCGGCAGAAGATACTAAGATTTATGATAATGCAGGTAGGTATATGATGCAGTACGGGCAAGAGAGAAGGACTTTAGTTTCTCTTGACGATATTCCAAATCATGTAATATGTGCATTTGTAGCAGCGGAAGATTCTCGATTTTATGCTCATAACGGAGTCGACTTTAAAGCTTTGTTTAGAGCTGTTTTGTGTGAAATAAGATACCAATTTACAGGAAGGGGCAGAAGCGGAGGGAGCACAATAACTCAACAATTGATGAAATCAATTATTCCTAAACACCCTGTAAATATAAAAAAAGGAGAATATGCTTCTAAATTTTTACGAGATAGGTTGTTTAAAAAAAAAAAAACTGCAAAGAGAAATTATTTTACAAAGTTGGTGGAGATGAAATACGCACAAAAAATGGAAACTATGTACAGCAAAGAAGAGATCTTGGAAAAATATTTAAATGAAATATATTTTGGTTATGAGGTGTATGGCATAGAAGAAGCAGCTCGTTTTTATTTTGGAGTGAATGTTTTTGATTTAACTTTATCGCAAGCGTCAATTTTAGCTTGTATACCAAAAGCACCTAGTGTAATAAATCCTCATAGAAATAAGGAGAGATTGAGAATAAGGCAAAAGTATGTATTAACGCGAATGTTTCTAGATAATTATATAACAAAGGAAGAGGCTAAGAAGGCATTTATGGAAGGAATTAATGTTATTCCAAAAGTACCTCATCATGAAGAAGGAAGTTATTATTACACTTATCCAATATTGTCTTATTTCAAGGAACTCATAGGAGATATACAGTTAAGAGTTAGGGGGATCGATATATATACAGCAGCAGATATGCGAATTCAAAAAATAGCAACACATGCCCTTAGGAGTGGGCTTGAAGCAATAGATAAACGACAGGGTATTTTTAGAGGTCCTTTAAAGAAGATTACTAAGCATGGATATGATGAGTGGAAGAAAACAGCAAGGCAGAAGCCTATGGTAAAAGAAGATGTGAAGGGGATTATTCGAAAGATAAATGATGATAAAGGGATGGCGATTGTAGAAATTGGGATTCAAAAGTATGGGGTTCTTTTTTTTTCAGATATGCAATGGATTAAAGAATACCGTATTTATTTAAGGGGAAAAATTATAAAAAAGATTAATTCAAAATCATTTAAGAAAATGGGTGATCTTTTTAAGGTAGGGGATATAATATCTGTTAAAATTGAAAGAGTATGTCCCGTAACTGTTTTGTCAATTAATCAGGATCCATTAATTCAAGGTGCTCTTGTTGCGCAGAATCCTCTTAATCATAAGGTACTTGCTTTAGTAGGGGGGTATGATAAGTGTTCATTTGGTTTTAACCGAGCTCTAAAGGCTTATCGACAAGCTGGATCTTCTTTTAAACCATTAATATACGCAGCAGCAATTGATAAAGGAATTATAGAGCAAGATACATTAATAGACGACTCTCCTAGAAAATATGGAACATGGGAACCTCAAAATTATAATAAGAAGTATCTTGGTTATATTACAGTTAGAGAGTGTTTGACTAAGTCAATTAATATGTGTTGTTTACAGGTTTTAGAAGATGTTGGACTTGATCCTTTAATAAGTTTTGCAAAAAGAATAGAAAATCTAAAAAAAGAATCATTTATTCAAAGGAATTTGACTTTAGCATTTGGAGCATGTGATGTAAATCCTTTATATCATGTAAATGCATATTCTATTTTTCCATCGGGAGGAGTTATTTCAGAGCCAATTTTACTTAAAGAGGCAAGAAGAAAAGATGACACATTAATAGTAAAAACAGCAAGAAGAAAAGGCAAGAGAGTTTTAAGGGAAGAAAGTGCTTTTATCATTTTGGATATGTTAAAAGGTAGTGTGGGAAAGACAGCAATAAAAGAGATAGGTGGCCCGATTGCAGGAAAGTCTGGGACTTCTAATAATTATAGAAGCACATGGTTTGTTGGATTTTCTCAAGACATTGTAGCAGGAGTATATATTGGATATGACAATAATTTGCCCTTAAAAGATAATGAATATGGAAGCAGAACTGCAAAACCTATCTGGATAGAGTTTATGAGGAAGGCTGCTGTGCATTATCCTTTAAGAGATTTTTGGATTCCCAAATGGATTGAGTGGAAATTAATTAACAGAGAAACTCCATTAATATCCACATCTGAAAATTTAGAAGATTATTTAGGGGAATTCTTTTACGATATGGATCAGTGGATTTTAAAATATAAGAAACGAAAAATTTTAAATGATGAAGATGATGAAGATGATGATAATGAACCAGGATATAGGTATCGAAAAATTACTATAAAAACAGATTTTGAGATTGCGGTTGGGGCTTTCCTTCAAAAGAATTGATAAAATAATGAGAAAAAAAACTTGCAGTATTGTGAAAAAAAGGCATAATATACTTATGGATAATATTAAGATAAATGAAAGTGAAAAAGAGTTTAAATTGGAAAAAAATGATGAGATAGAGGTTGAAAAAGAAAATAATCTGGATTTTTTTGTTCAAAATAAATTAAAAGTCGATTATCATGATCCAGATATATTAAAAAAATTTTTATCAACAGATGGTAAAATCCTTCCAAGAAGACGCTCTGGATTGAATGCTAAAAATCAAAGAAGGGTTACTAAAGCGATTAAAAGAGCCCGTATATTAAGTATGTTGATGTATAAAAATTTAGATGCTTAATATCTATTTAAAAATCTTTATTAGAATATTGGGGCTTTTCATTGTATTAGCTATTATATATAAGTATTCAGAAGATTTATGGTTGCTTTATGATACAGTTTTTGATGCAGAAGTGGATGTGTCTTTTTTAAATTTTTTAATAGAGGAAAAAAAGAGGGAATTAAAGCTGATAGAAGGTCTTACATGGGATTCAATAGATTTTTTGGAAAGAATGATAAGAAGCTTAAAAAAAATGGCAGGATATGATGAGTATATATTTAATTATTTACTGAGCATGGAGCGGAGCGGGCATGAATGATAACTTTTACTGGCTAGTGGTGGACACCTCTTTTAAGGAGTCACTAGTTGTTATTGCGGAAGGGGAAAATATATTGCTAGAGGTAAAAGTTATACAAACTTTTAAAAGCTCTGAGAATTTAATCTATTACATTAAATATTTACTTTTGAGTATAGATATGGATTTTAGAAAAATTAATGGAATTGCAATTGGTCTTGGGCCAGGATCATATACAGGGATTAGAATAGGGCTTGCAGCCGTCAAGGGAGTTGCATTTCCTGATAGAATACCGATTTTAGGATTTAATTCTTTTGAAGGGATTGCAGGGAATGGAGCTGGTTATGTTGCTGTTCCTGCTACAAAGAATCAATATTACTTATGGAGAGCAGGATCTCAAGAATGCCCGATTATAACTTCAGCCTTACCAGATAATGTATATATTGAAAGAGTCGGGCTTAAAGGGAGTGTTATTGTTAAGAAAATTCCAAAAATCATTGAAAAACGTGACAGATATATTTCTTTTAGATCTTAAAATTAATCATTGATAAATTTTAATTCTATTGTGATAATATTAAGATAAAGGGTCTGTAGCTCAGCGGTAGAGCACTCGGCTCATAACCGAATGTGCGTAGGTTCAAATCCTGCCAGGCCCATATTATTTATGAAATATGAATAATAATTTTAAAAATCAATATTTATTAGTGTTGGATTTGTTAAGATTAGAGCATTTAAGACAGTTAAATACTCTAAATTTGATTGCAAGTGAAAATTTCGTATCAAAGCCTATATTGCAAGCCATTGGAAGCTCTGTTGTGAATAAGTATGCAGAAGGCTACCCTAGTAAGAGGTATTATGCAGGTTGTGAAAATATCGATGCAGTCGAAAAAGAAGCCATAGGACGTGCTAAGGATTTATTTCAAGCGGAGCATGTGAATGTTCAACCGCACTCAGGTACAAATGCTAATTTAGCAGTATATTTAGCTGCAATAAGACCAGGAGATAAAGTTTTGGCCATGAAATTAAATCATGGGGGGCATTTAAGTCATGGGTCAAAAATGGGCATGGCAGGTATGATTTATAAGTTTGTTTTTTATGGGGTTAATGATGAAACAGGGTACATTGATTATAGTGAGCTTGAAAAGATAGCTATTCAAGAAAAGCCTCAAATTATCCTAGTAGGGGCCTCTGCGTATCCCAGGGTCATTGATTTTGAAAGGATTGCATTTATATGCAAGAAGGTAAATGCCAAATTTTGGGTTGATATGGCGCATATTGCTGGACTTGTTGCTTCTGGGATGCATATATCACCTATTCCATACGCCGATTTTATTACTAGCACTACGCATAAAACGTTAAGGGGCCCAAGAGGCGGTTTAATTTTGTGCAAGAAAGAATATGGACAAAAGGTGGATTCAAGTGTCTTTCCGGGAGTACAGGGAGGTCCCTTGATGAATATGATTGCGGGTAAGGCAATATGCTTTGGGGAAGCTATGTGTAAGGAATTTCGAGATTATCAGAAGAAAGTTTTAGAAAATGCACAGGCGTTGGCTTGTCAATTTGCATTAGAACGATTTGAAATGCAAACTAATGGTACAGATACTCATCTAATTTTGCTAAATATAGGCAGATACAGACATGATGCAAGTAAAGCTGAAGAGGAATTGTCTAAAATAAGAATTGTTGTTAATCGAAATTTAATGCCAAACCAGAAGAGAATGGGAATTAGGCTTGGAAGTGCAGCAATTAGTACACAGGGCTTTGGAGTTATAGAATCAGCTTTTATTTCACACTTAATAGGCCAGGCTTTAATGCATAAAAGAGATATTTCTCTTTATTCAAGAGTTTTGAAATTGATAGATAGACGCCTATTGAGTGTGGAATTTGATGAGTTATCTAGTTTTCTGATATAATGATTTGCACAAACTTGTGTAAATCTATTTTCCCGTTCCATTTTTTTGGAATGAGATTTATTCGCTTTCCTATTTTAGAAGGAGTGTTTTGGTTTAATATGATTAATTCGGGAAGCCCAATCACTTTAAATGTTTTAGCGATTTCTTCATTTAAAGAGGCAAATGAAAGATCTACCTGGATTAATTCATAGTTGTATTTTTTGAGGATGGAGAGAAATTCCATATTGTGAAGAATCTCTTCATGTAGTTGCATGCAAGATTCGCACCAGGAGGCGCCAAAGCTTAACAGTATTTTCTTGTTGCTTTTTTTTGCATCTTTTATTTTGCTAATAACCTCTCGATATGTATCATCCTTCGCAGAAGATTGGTAGCTTTCAAAGGCATGAAATGCATCAAGTGAATATATTGTTACAGACCAAAGCATTGTTAAGCTCATAAATAGTTTTATGTAATCAAGCCATACGCCGGTGCGTGGCATCTTTTTAAATGAAGACTGAAAAAAGCCAAGAAGCATATAGGGAATGGCTATACCTAGGCAGTAGAAAAAAAGAAGAATAGAGCCCTTTACAAATTCATTATTTAATGCTATTAGTGATAAAATGTTTGCAAGTGCTGGGCCAGTACATGGTAAAGAAGATGTGCAGGTGACAATTCCTGATAAAAAGATTGTCCAAGCACCGTTTGTTTTTTTTGTAGACATATTTAGTAAAGTAGAAGGGATGCGTACAGCAGCTTCTTCTGAGAAAAAAGCTAAGTATCCATTAATTGCGATTAGCAAGCATGGCATGAACGGGCCTTGGAAGAGATTTCTACTAGTAATTCCTGCAAATGCGAAAATCGCAGCAACAAAAAAATTTACAAGGCAAATTCCAAGCGTAAAGATTGTAAATATATAAACTGTTTTTGATCTAGTTGTACACTGGGCGGCGATGACGGAGATGGCAGATGCCAAAAGCGGAATCAAGGGGTAAATGCAGGGAGCTAGTATCGTGCTTAGTCCAGAATAAAAACTATAAACAATTAAGCCAACATTAAATGAGTCATTTATCATATAATTCTCCAAAATAGGTAAGATTAAAAAACATAATATTTTATTATAGCATGTTTTTTTTTAAAGTCAAGAGGTTAGCCATAAAATTCCATTTTTATTTTATTTTTTGGGATTTTGCATGAAGTAAGAATAAATGATATAAATTCTACAAATTTGGAAGGAAGTGCAATTCCAAGTTTATTGCTTCTTCTTTTTTCCCATCTATTATTAGATGCTCCACATACAAAAATAGCAATAACGTTATTGTTTATGACATATTGTGAAATTATTTTTGTCAAATCGTTTTTCGAAAAATTAAAATTTTCTTTAGTATAGATATTAAGCATTTTGAATCTTTTAGGGTATAAAGACTCTAGTTTTTGTAAAGTTGAAAAAAACAATGTATTTTTCAGTGTTTTATTTATATAAATTAATATATGTTGTGTGGTGGCAAGTCGGTTTTGAAACAAATCGTATTTTAAAATAGAAAGACTTGGAATGATTCCTGATCCAGAAATAATATGAATAATACAGGAATTGGCAGGAACATTTAAAGGTAACATATAATTTCCACTATATTCAGAAAAATAAATGTACCTATTTTTCATAAAAGAAGAAGCTAAGAAAGGAGAAAGCATCGGAGGGTATTCAGTTTCTTTTCTAAAGTTTTCAATTTTAATAGTAAGAATAATAAAAGACTCTAATGGGCTGGAGAGGAGAGAGTAAGCCCTAGCGCTTTCTTTTCTTTTTTTTATTTGTTCAAAAAATAATAATGTATCTGACAATTCTTGAAATTGATATGGATCAATCGAGATAAATTGGCCAGCTATGTATCTTTTGTGTTTAGTTAAAATTTCAATGTATAGGGAAAATATATTAGCAGACTCTTTTATAACTTCCTTAACAAGACCTTTATTTAAGTTTTTTCTGAGCATATTACAAGTAGTGAATAATTTAATTTAGCAAATATTGATAATAAAATCAAAATTAATTTTGAATGTTTTTATGAATTTGTGTATTATAATTAATATGAAAGTATTTTCAAGAAAGTCTTATGATGCTTCCTCGATCAAGGTGCTCGAAGGTATTAATGCTGTTAGAAAAAGACCAGGAATGTATATCGGAGATACAGATGATGGCACTGGGCTACACCACTTAGTATACGAATTAATTGACAATTCTATCGATGAGGCGCTCGTTGGAAATTGTAGTTTAATTTCCATATGTTTATTAGAAATGAATTTTGTTCAAGTAGAAGACAACGGAAGGGGAATTCCAATTGATTTGCATGAAACAGGCAAATTGGCGAATGAAATTATAATGTGCGTATTGCATTCAGGTGGAAAATTTGATCAAAGTAGTTATAAAATTTCAGGGGGGCTGCATGGAGTTGGTTTAAGTGTTGTAAATGCTTTAAGTGAAGAATTAGTTCTTGAAATAACAAGAGAAGGAATGAAGTATCAACAGTGCTACAGTAAGGGTGAGCCAATATCTTCACTAGAGCCTATTTCATTTTCAGTAGATTCAGGTACGAAAATATGTTTTCATCCAGATACTGGTATATTTACTCGTATTTTATTCAATTTTGATTTGCTTACCGCAAGGATTCGAGAGCAAGGGTTTCTAAATAAAGGTCTAACATTAAAAATAGTAGACAGTTTAAGTGGAAATTATAAATCGTTTTATTTTAAAGATGGGATAAAAGAATTTGTGTCTTACTTGAATAAAAATAATGTAGTTTTGCATAAAGCGCCAATCCACATAAGTGGAAATCGTTTAATGAATGGCAAGGAAATTTTTATAGATATTTCTATGCAATGGAATGATACTTATCAAGAAAATATATTAAGCTATACTAATAATATTAAAAATGTAGAAGGAGGAACCCATTTGGTAGGATTCAAAAGTGGCCTTTTTCGTGCTTTTACTTATTGCTTAGGAAAGATTTTGCCTAAACATGAAAAAGTAACTTTTTTAGGTGAAGATATTAGAGAGGGGCTTATTGCAATTGTTTCAATTCGGTTTGCGGAACCGAAATTTGATTCTCAAACAAAGCATAAACTAGTTTCAATGGAAGTAAAAAGTGTTGTTGAGAATTTTGTTCTAGAGTCTTTAATAAGATGGATTGAACAAAATACAGTAGAATCAAAGATAATTTACCAAAAAGTTATAAGTGCGGCAAAGGCAAGAGAGGCTGCAAAAAGAGCAAAAGAAGCTACTCGGCGTAAAGGCTATCTAGATGGAGTAGGTATGCCGGGCAAGCTTGCAGATTGTCAAGAAAAGGATCCGAAACTGTGTGAATTATTTATAGTAGAAGGAGATTCCGCAGGTGGGTCTGCCAAAACAGGAAGAGATCGAAAATATCAAGCGGTTTTACCTTTAAGGGGTAAAATCTTAAATATAGAAAAAGCTAGATTAGATAAAATGTTATCGAATCAAGAAATTTTATCTCTTATAGCCACCTTAGGAACTGGGCTTGGAAAGGATGATTTCAATTATCAAAAGTTGCGATATGATAAGGTTATTTTAATGACTGATGCAGACGTAGACGGAAGTCATATCAGGACATTATTATTAACTTTTTTTTTCAGGCAAATGCGACAAATAATTGAATATGGACACTTATATGTTGCACAGCCTCCATTGTATCGTATATCAAAGGGCAGTAAAGAAATTTATTTAAAAGATCAGCTAACTTTGGATAGATATTTATTAAATCATATTCTAGAGAGTATTGAGATTTCGGAAGGCGGAAAGCCATTGTCAAAAGAAATTATCTATGAGGGAGTGTTATCTGTTCTTTTATACAAAAAAGGGCTAAAATCTTACAGAAAACATTTTGAAGAAGAATTGCTTGATGCATTAATTCAAACCAAGGAAATTAATAAACCTAAATTGTCTATTGACGCGTTAAACCATTATTTATCATTAATATATCCTAAAATTTTGATTTTAAATATAAGTGAGGATTTAAAAAATCAAGAAATTATTTTTAAAAAAAATGGAGAGAAAATGAAAATGATAATATCAGAATCTTATCGTGAAGATTTTATAATTAAAAAGTTGTGCAAATATGCAGATCAATTTTCAAAAATAGGAAAAGGACCTTTTGATATTTTATGGAAAAAAGAGTCTTTTTTGTTAAACAATCTTTTTGAATGTGTAAATAAAATTACAGATCTAGCACGAAGAGGACATAATATACAAAGATATAAAGGGTTAGGTGAAATGAATCCTATTCAATTATGGAATACCTCAATGGATCCGAATTCTAGAAGCTTATATCAAGTAAAAATAACGGATGAAATAGAGGCAGATGAAATATTTTCAGAATTAATGGGAGTTGCAGTAGAACGCAGGAAGGCCTTTATTGAAAACATTGATATGGGAAATTATATAGATTAGAATAAATTCACGGAGTTTCTATGAAAATAAAAGATGTAATAAAGCATTTAAGAAAAAAAGTAGATTTATTAAAAATAATTGGAAGAGTTGTTGAACTAAAAAAAAGAGGCAAATATTATATGGGATTATGCCCGTTTCATGCAGAATCTAAGCCTTCTTTTGTGGTTTCAGACAATGGTTTTTTTAAATGTTATGGATGCGGAGCTTTTGGAGATGGCTTTACCTTTTTGGAAAAACATACCAAACAATCATTTGTAAATATAGTAAAAACATTAGCACATGAGTATGGAGTACAGCTTGCGATTGGCGAAAATAGAAAATTTGAAAGTGAGACATTAGAAATAAACAACAATAAAATGCAAATATGTTTTAAGGAAAACATGCAAAGCAAGCCCTTAGATTATCTTGTTAATGAAAGAAGATATCCTATAAGTCTTATTCGAAAATTTGGAATAGGCTATGGCGGAAATAGTGCTTTATTTAAAAATAGAATTACTTTTCCGATTCGAGATCAACGAGGGTTTTTAGTCGCATTTGGAGGACGATCCATTCTAAATCAGTTAGGGCCTAAATATATAAATAGTTCAAGTAATCACTTTTATGACAAGTCTAAAATACTATATGGATTATACGAATCAATACCGATGATAAAAAAAAATAAGATGGCTGTATTAGTCGAAGGTTACTTTGATGTGATTGCATTGCGCAGTATGTTTATACCTGCAATTTCAAGTTGTGGAATTGGTTTTTCGAAAGATCATGCAGACTTATTATGGAATTATACAGATAAAGTAATTTTATGTTTAGACCAAGATATATCAGGGCAGAAAGCATATGAAAAAAATTTATTAATTTTAATAGCGCGGGGCTTTACAGTATATGTTGCTAAACTAGAGCGGAAAGATCCAGACGAAATGTGGCAAGAAAAGAGATATGAAGAACTAAAGATGAGTGTACTAAATGCTTCTGATGCATTAATCTATCAAATTCAGAAAACACTGTTGGAAGGTTGTGGAGGGGTGAATTTTAGAATTTGTGCTATTAGAAATTTGCTTAAATTTATAAGAGCGATAAAAGATCCTTTTATACTGGAAAAATATTTATCCATAGCTTCTGATATCTTGCAGGAAAGCAAGGAAAATCTTGTTCAATTGCTCAAAGAAGGGTTCAAGCAAAAAGATGATTTTATAGTCAGAGCAGATAAGTGGACGGACGCAGAAAAGTTATTATTGCAGGTTGCGATTCTATATCCAGAATTAATTAGAGAGCGGCATGAAGTATTAGATGTTAAAGTAAATTCAGAATTAAGCGAAACTCTTGTAGCAATATGTTCAAAGCGAGATCTTCTTAATATTGAAACAAAGCAGTATTCTGATCTTGCTATGGCAACTTCTCAATTATGGGATCAAGATTACCATGAGATATCTTATGAATTTGCACAAGAAATAATTGAGGACTGGATAATGAAAGGGAAAAAAAAAGGATATAGAGATACCTATGTTGAAATTCAAAAAGGAATATATGAGGCTACCAAAGAAAAAAATTTAGAAAAAGTGCTAAAGCATTTAAAAATTCAAAATAATTTAATTCTTTCTCAGGCCGCGATAGAAAAAGCTAAATTACTTGAACAAGAGCAAGAATTTGAAAGAAGGTTTAGAATGAATAATAATTATCATGTAGACGGACTGTGCTCTGAAAATGATGAATGCAATTATGAATATGATGAATATGTCAATTTTGAATTTCATGAAAAATAAAATGAAAACATATGATTAAAAGAGAAATGAAGATAGAGGCGGAAAAAGGCAATTTAGAGGTCTATATGCAAAAGAGTGAACAAAGAAGTGTTAATCGGAAACAAGAAGTCATACCAATCTATGAAAGGAAGGAGGTTTTAAAATTAATTGATTACGGAAAATTAAAGAAAAAAATAAACTTAGATTATATAAATGATGTTTTAAGTAAAGATTTATTAAAGATGGGAGACTTAGAAGATTTGATAGTCTGCTTATTAGAAGCGAACATAGAGATTATAGATAATGACTCAAAGTTTGAAATTAAAGATAGTTTAGAAGATATTCTATCAGAAGTAGAAATTGGGGACACTGTAGATGGTGATGCAATGGATCCTGTTCGGATTTATTTACAAAAAATGAGTTCAGTAAGTTTACTTAATAGGGAAGGAGAAATATTTATTTCGAAGGTAATTGAAGAGGGAGAAAGGGAAGTCGCACATGCAGTTTTAGGAACACCGATTTGTTTATTTGAAATTTTAGACTTGGGATTTCGATTAAAAATGGGAAAAATTCGCGTTAAGGAAATTGTTAAAGAAAACGAACCTGGAGAAGATGGACAGACAGTCGATTTTGATGAGCCATTTGTTACAGAAAAAACATTAAAACTTATAAATAAGTTAAAGACATATAAACAAAGTTATTATGATTTATTTCCGACTAAGGCATTTGAATTATTGGTAGAAATGAAGGTAAATAAGCGACAAATCGAAAGAATTGTGCAAAAAATAAAGATTTTGATAAGAAGAGTGAATCGTATAGAGTATGATTTGCAAACTATAGAGCGTAGAATTAGTATGCCTATATGTGATTATTTAGAATATTTAAACAGTTCTATTAAAGGCACATGCGATTATGATTTGTTTATTGAAAATTTAAATGCTGATCATAAATTGATTGAAGAATGGAATACATATATTATGAATAGGATATTCAGAGCAAGAAAAATAGAGGAAGACGCATTTGTTAATATAGAGACATTGAAGAAATCATATTTGTTAATTCAGCAAGGCGAAAATAAAGCCAATAAAGCTAAGCAGCAATTAATAGAAGCAAATTTAAGGTTAGTTGTTTCTATTGCTAAAAGGTATAAGCATCGAGGTTTGCAATTTTTAGACTTAATTCAAGAAGGAAACATAGGGTTAATGAAGGCAGTCGAAAAATTTGAATATAGACGTGGTTATAAGTTTTCAACGTATGCAACTTGGTGGATTCGACAGGCTATCACTAGAGCGATTGCAGATCAAGCACGGACAATTCGCGTACCTGTACACATGATAGAGACTTTAAATAGATTCTCTAGAATTAATAGATATTTATATCAAGAGCTTGGAAGAGAACCTACACCAGAGGAAATTTCTAATAAGATGGATATATCTATTGAGAAGATTCATAAACTTCTTAAAATATCAAAAGAGCCAATTTCAATAGAGACACCATTAGGGGAAGAAGAGGATGGAAGCAATCTACTTGGTGATTTTTTAGAAGATAAAGATAGTATATCTCAGGTAGATGCGGTAACAAATTTAAGTTTAAATGAAGAGGTTCGAAAGATTCTTGAAACGTTAACACATCGAGAAGAGAAAGTTTTACGAATGAGATTTGGAATAGGAGAAAAATCAGATCATACGCTAGAAGAGGTTGGTCAAGATTTTGAGGTTACAAGAGAAAGAATTCGACAAATAGAGGCAAAGGCATTAAGAAAGTTAAGGCATCCTTCTCGTTCGCAAAAATTAGAAATATTTTCTGAACAATCTAATAAAAAAGATAAACAGATTAAAGGAAAGAAATAGTTACTTATATGAAGTTAATTTTGATTTTTGGGGGGCAAAGTTTAGAGCATAAAGTTTCTATTGCGACAGCCCAAAATATAAGCACGTCTTCTATGCTTAAATTTGATTATTGGTATTGGACGGAGAATGGTGAGGTATTAATTATTAAAAAAATAGATCTTAAACTGCATAGAAATCCCTTTAAGAAAGATTTCCAACCTTTATTTGGTAATAGATATAAAAATATTAAGGATGCAATTATTCAAGAAAGTTCAGTGTTTGATGTTTTTATACTTGGGTTGCATGGGGGAGATGGAGAGAATGGGCAATTTCAAAAATTATTAGAAAATTATAATCGAAAATATACAGGTTCAAAATCGAAAGCATGCCATTTGGCTATGAATAAAATAGTCTCCAGACTAATGATGGAGAAAGCGGGTTTGTGTATATCGCCTGCTTGTGCTTTTCAGGATTGTGAAGTTTCAATAAAAAAAAAAATTATATGGTTTTTTCTTTCTAAATTCACACAATTCGTTATTAAACCGGTTGCAGAAGGATCAAGTATTGGATGTTTTTTTCTATCATTTTTTCAAAAAGAAGAATTTTCATTAAATATCACTAATCTTTTAGAAAAAAATTTAAATAAATCTTTTATTGAAACATTTATTGATGGAAGAGAGTTTACAGTCGGTGTTTATAATGAATTTGGGGTTATCCATTCACTAGTGCCAACTGAAATTTGTAAAAAGGCAGTAAAAATCGCCAATTATAAAGACAAATACTGGGGAAAATATATTGTAGAAAAAACACCAGCAGAAATACCTATTAGATTGTTGAAAAAGCTACAATTTATATCTAAAAAAGCCCATGTAAATATGGGATGCTATGGATATTCAAGAAGTGATATGATATTAGATAGAAATGGAAATGTGTTTTATTTAGAAACCAATACTTTACCTGGATTGTCTAAGGTATCTTTATATCCACAGGCATTACATAACAAAGGAATCTCGATAGATGTTTTTTTGAAAAATCAGATTGAGATTACGCTTTCGCATGTTAAGAGGTAATATTTTTAATCCAAGATAGATATGTTTCTTGTATTAGATTTTTGAGATTTATAAGTGGCAAGACCAATAAATGAAGATAAATATTCAAAAGAAGAATGTAAAAAATTTAAATTATTGTGAATAGGAATATCTATAATTCTCGGAATATTTAATAAGTAATTGTTTTTTTCTGAACTGTTAAAAATGTAATGTTTAGCAGAACACTTTTGACAAATAAAGTAGCTCATATTTTCTACATAACCAAAAATATCAATATTGGTTTTTCTTAAAAGAGATTTGATTCTTATTACATCAGCAATTGCTAAATTATGCGGCGTAGAAATCAGTACAGCGCCTGAAACTGATATTTTTTGGGCGATAGTTAAGTGAATATCTCCTGTACCAGGAGGCATGTCTACTATTAAATAATCTAGATCTCCCCATTGCACATTATGAAACAATTGTAGACAAGCAGATGATATTACAGGACCCCTCCAAATCATAGCGGTTGAAGTATCCACAAGGAAGCCAATGCTCATCATTTTTAATCCATTTCGAATAATTGGTTCTAGCGATACATTGGAATTTTCTTGTTGGGCAAAAATACTAATTTTAGAAGTTAAATTGAACAAAGTTGGAATAGAAGGGCCATAGACATCCGCATCTAATAAGCCGACTTTACATCCTTTATTTAATAATGAAAGGCTTAAATTTGCTGCAACAGTACTTTTGCCAACTCCACCTTTTCCGGAAACAACAAGAATAATATTTTTTACATTTTTAATGCCAGTATTAACATTATTTGTAGATAAGAAACTTAAATTTGAAGTTATGTGTATTCGGACTAATATAGGAGTTGCCTTTAAACATTTAAACAAGTGTTTCCAAATTGATTTTTTTAAAAATTGTAAAGAATTTAATGCAAAAGTTGGTACATCAATTTGAACCAATAGAAAAGATTGTTTCTTTTTTATCAATTTGATCCAACCTAAATTCATAAGGTTTTGCTTAAATTCAGGTACCGTAATTTGAGAAAAATAATCTACTAAAAAAAAATAAGACATTTTTATTGTAAGAAAAAAATAAACATAGTAAATTTTTATTCAATCATTGTCTGAATTGCGATTTTCAGATTTTAAAGCAGCTTTAAAGTTTTTAATTGCAGTTCCAAGCCCAGTTGCAATTTCTGGTAATCTTTTTCCACCAAACAAAAAAAATATGATTAAAAAGATAATTATTAGTTCGCTTAAACCGATTCCAAGCATTGAATTCTCCATGTCAAGAATATTCTCACACGTCTTTAGAATAAAGAAAGAAAGTATTTTTATTACAATATCTAATCTAATTCAGCTTGTAAAGCGAAGCATTCGAGGAGAACCGACTCAATTAGTTCTTGGGTATCAGACTTTTTATGAGCATGAATTTTTAATCAATGAAAATTGCTTGATTCCAAGGTGGGAAACAGAGTCATTGGTCGATTTAGCATTGGCTCATTTAAGTAAAAAGAAAACTTATAAAGTGTTAGATATCGGATCCGGATCTGGAGATATAGGTATATCTATTTTAATGAAACATCCATTTTTAAAAGTTGTTGCATTGGAAAAGAGTTTTTTTGCAGCAAACATCTCTTTACTTAACGGAAAAAAACATGAAGTAGATAAAAGATATAAAGTAGTTGTCTGTGATGCCATTACATATTTATTGACAAATAAGTTAAAGAATATATTAAATGGGAAAAGGTATGATTTACTATTGTCAAATCCTCCATACATTCAATGTGAAGATATGAAGAAATTAGTTCTTAGTGTTAAAAAATTTGAGCCAAAATTAGCGCTATATGGTATTGGAAGTCTTGGTCTAAAATTTCAGGAAACAGTAATTATGAAACTAGTGTGCTTATTGCAACCAACTAAAAAATTTTTAATGGAAGCAGACATCTTGCAGATTGTCTTCTTTCGAAGAAATTCACGAATACGAGAAGGAAGGGGAAATATTTTTTTTGACCTAGTAAAGAATCCACGGATTATAGAGGTTACAGTTGGATAAGCTAATTATAGAAGGTGGAATAAACTTACAAGGTGAAACTGTTTGTTCTGGTTCAAAGAATGCAATTTTTCTTCTCTTATGTGCTAGTGTATTAAGTAGAGAAATTTTAAGACTGGAAAATATTCCAAATATTGAAGATATAGATGCTTTTTTAGAAATTTTAAAACAATTAAAGATCCGACTATATAGAGAGGGAACTTGTATTTGGATAGATGGATGGCACCTTTCGAGAATAGATATTACAGAATCTATGATAAAAAGAATTAGAGTTTCAATTTTATTGTTTTGTCCTATTTTAGTTCGCTTTGGCTTGGCTCGTATACATTTACCGGGGGGTTGTTCTATTGGGTCGCGTCCAATAAATATGCATATGTCTGTTTTGAAAAAAATGGGTGTATTATTTTTTTTTAAAAAAAAATACTTAGAAGCTAAAATGCCCGTAAAAGGCATTCAAGGTAGTTGTGTCGATCTCGGAATTCCAAGTATGGGAGCTACTTGCACTTTTCTTATAGCCTCTTATAAATCTTCTGGAATAAGTACTGCAAATAATTTTTCTATAGAACCTGAAATCTTAGAGTTAATTATATTTTTTCTTAATAAAGGAATTACAATTTTTGTAACAAGATCTGGTTTACAAGTGGCTGGAAATAGAAAAAATGTACAATTTCCATTTTATAGGACAATTATTAGACATAAGATAGGTCCTGATCGTATGGAGCTTGGTACATTGATTTCTTCTTTTTTTAGCTCAAAAGGCAACGGAATTATTCGAAATGCCAGAATAGAATCTGTTAAAAATTATTTAGATGTTTTTCGAGCAATAGGGTGCGAAATCATTGTGAGATTAGGAAAAGTTATGATAATTCCCACTAAAAATACGGGATCTATTTTGTTAAAATCTTCTTTTTTTCCAGATTTTCCTACAGATTTGCAGGCTCAATTGTCTATAATCCAATTTCTTATTAAGCATCATTCAGTAATAGAAGAATCGATTTGGGAAAGTAGATTTTCCTATGCACGAGATTTAAATACTCAGCAGTCACATGCTCTTCGGTACGGCAATGTCACCTTGATTAATGGTCGTCATAATTTTAGGCCCATGGTTTTGCCTGTATATGATTTAAGGGGAGCTGCGTTTGCGAGTCTTTATTCTTTAAATACCAAAGGAATTAATGAGATAGTGAATATAAAGTTTTTTGATCGTGGATATTCAGAATTTGAAAAGAAAATAATAACTTTAGGGGGAAAAATTAGTAGAGAATCTTTAATGCTTTATCCTTTTTGCTTATCCGAAAATGTTTTTTGCTCATCATGTTCTTAGAGAAATTATTTAAAGAGCAATCTTAATTAAATTAAAAAACATCAAAAACATCTTGCTGAAAGCAAATTTGAGTGATAAAATATTGAAATATGCATAACGAGGATATCGGAACGATCGTTCAAGTAATAGGCCCAGTAGTTGATGTGGAATTTGTAAATTCCATACCACCAATTTTAACCGCATTGAAAATTTTCAATGGCCCTGTATTAGAAGTATCTCAACATTTAGGACATGGCATTGTTAGATGTATTGCATTGGATGCAACAGAGGGAGTGTCTCGTGGGATGAAAGTTGAAAATACAAGGGATTTTATAAAGGTTCCAGTAGGCATTGGAACACAGGGAAGAATTATGAATGTTTTAGGTGAGCCTATTGATGAACAAGGGGATATAAAATCGACAACATATCTCAGCATACATAGAGAGGCGCCTTCTTTTTCAGATCAAAAAACAGAGGTATCCATATTGGAAACAGGAATTAAGGTAATTGATCTTTTGGCTCCATATCCAAAAGGAGGAAAGATTGGCCTTTTTGGAGGAGCAGGCGTTGGTAAAACAGTCTTAATTATGGAATTAATTAATAATATAGCCAAGAGTCATAATGGATTATCTGTTTTTGCTGGTGTAGGTGAAAGAACACGTGAGGGACGGGACCTATATAATGAAATGTGTGAGTCAGGCGTAATAAAATTAGACACTGATAATAAGCGCATCAATGAGAAGGATAGTAAAGTTGCTTTGGTTTTTGCGCAAATGAATGAACCTCCAGGAGCACGTGCTCGTGTTGCTTTGTCTGGGCTAACTATTGCAGAGCACTTTAGAGATTCCTTTGGACAAGATGTTTTATTTTTCATAGACAATTTGTTCAGATTTACTCAAGCAGGCTCAGAGGTTTCAGCTTTACTTGGTCGGATTCCATCTGCAGTTGGATATCAACCTACTTTAGCAACAGAAATGGGACAATTGCAAGAAAGGATAACTAGCACACATAGCGGATCAATAACGTCTGTGCAAGCGATTTATGTTCCCGCTGATGATTTAACAGATCCTGCACCCTCCGCGGCATTTTCACATTTAGATGCAACAACTGTGTTGAATAGATCAATTGCAGACCTAGGAATTTACCCAGCAGTAGATCCTTTAGATTCAACTAGTCGAATTTTATCACCAGAAAATGTTGGAAAGGAGCATTATGAAATTGCGAGAGGGGTTCAGTCAATCTTGCAGAGATATAAAGATTTACATGACATAATTTCAATTCTTGGCATGGATGAATTATCGGCAGAAGATAAAAATATTATAATTCGTGCTAGGAAGATACAACGATACTTATCTCAACCAAGCCATGTAGCAGAAATTTTTTCAGGCATACCCGGCATCTATGTCAGGCTAGAAGACAACATAAAAGGGTTTAAAAGTATTCTTCAAGGGGATTGTGACCATATACCTGAACAAGCATTTTATATGACAGGGACGATTGAGAATGTATTTGAGATTGCAAAAAACACATATGGTATAAAATGATGCTATTAAAGATTCAAACAAGAAGCCAAATTTTATTAAATTGCAAATGCTCTGATATCTTACTACCAAGCATAAAAGGAGAAGTTCAAATTTTAAAGGACCATATACCTATGATAATTTTGCTTCAAGAAGGAGTGGTAATATATGATAAATGCAGAATACCTATAAATCGCAGTATCGCTCACATTGAGAACAATATAATTAACATACTTTGTCAAGAAAATGAAGATCTATTGTTTCATGCGGGAAGTGGATTTGAACCACTGACTTCCGGGTTATGAGCCCGACGAGCTACCAGACTGCTCTACCCCGCATCTCTTTTATAATATAAGAAGATAGAAGAAAAAGTCAAGAAAAAATAGAAATTTTTAACGTACAATGTGAATAATCTAGAATTTTTTAAAAAATTAAAAACTATCAATGCTTGAAAAAGAGCATCTTTGTTTCTTTCTCCTTGTTTTACAGGCGCCCATTCAATAAAAATTATGCTTTTACATTCTTTATGTGTGTATAGTGCATTATAAAATCCATTAAGCTCATCTTGATTTAATCTATACAGATCAATATGATAAATGTTACTGTAAAAAGTAGAATATTCTTTAAAGATATTAAAAGTTGGACTTTTAATTTTCCATTCGTTGCCGAAGTATTGCATATAGCCTTTAATTAAAGAAGTTTTTCCGGATCCCAATTCACCTATGCATTCAAATAGGAAAGGTTTTCTTGTTAATTTTCCTAGAATGTAACCTATTAATAGTGTATGCTCCCAATTCTTTGAAATAATTGAAATTTGGTTCATAAACAATTGACAATATACTAAACATTCGCTAAAAAGAAAGCAATGTTAAATATTGATAAATCCCTTTTTTTTCAACTAATTTTAATCTTTATTCTTATTAGATTTTTGCAACGATTTTTATTAGCACCGATAATCAATTTAATAGAGCAACGAAAATTATATTTCATTCAATTAGAAGAAGAAATTAAGGATTTGCAAAATGTAAGAAAAGTCATTTTAAACGAAATTGAAGGCCAGGTAAAATTAGCACAAAAAGAAATGTTAAAAAATATTTTTTCATTTAGACAAGAATCAGATAATATGTGTAAAAATATTCTAGAAAACATACAAGAAAAGGCTTTTAAAGAGATTGAATTATCTAAAAGAATTGTTTTGCAGGCTAAATTAGAAATTTATAATGATTTAAAAAAATATAGAGACTATCTAAAAATGGAAATTATGAAAAAATATTTTATTTCATTACAAAATAGGCAAGCAATATGATTAATTGGTGGCATATTCATAATAAAGAACAACCGGCAATCGGATTCGTGATTCTTAGCTTTATATTATTTCTTTTATTGCTAAACAAATATGTGATAAAAAAAATTCAAAACGATTTGAAATCTCAAGCTCTTTTATTGAAGTCAAAATTGTTTTCCAGTTTAGATAGTCGAGACAATGAATTTGATTTATTACTTAAAACAGTTTTACGATTAAATAAAGTAGACCTCGAGATTTCTCGAATTCATTCTGAGTTTTATAAAAAATTAAATAATGAAAGAAACTTCCTTCTAAGGAATACAGAATTAAATGCGCGAGAATGGTTGTCGCAATTGCAAAAGAATCTGGAAAAACAAAGAAATAAAGAATTATTTAACATTAAAAATCAATTTATACATGAAATATTGCTTGAAACAGAGAACAGTTTAAGGGAAAGTGAAGAAGCTTTACAATATAGTATCGAAATTTTATAAGGAATAATATGAAAGTCTCATGGATTTGTGCGCTTGTTTTATTTGAAAACACAATTTTGAATAAAGAAAGATTAAAAATTGAAACTGATCTACTTAACTTTTTACATTTATCACGCATTCATAATCTATTTGCTTTTTGGAAGTCTTATGAAGTGGAAAAAGAAAACAAGATGGAATTGTTGGAAATAATTGTATCTAATAATTTATTAAAAACTTATTTACTTGCCTTAATTGATTTAAGTTTAATAACTCAAATTCCTGAAATTATAACCGAATATAGTAGAATGCTAGATCTTGAGATAGGTAGATTAAATGTACTTTTAGTTAGCGCTAATCACGTAACAGATGCGCAAGCTTTAATAATTTCTAATAAGATCAGTGAAATAAAAAATGGTAAATATGTTAACCTAACTCGAAGG
Organism: Deltaproteobacteria bacterium; assembly: GCA_016432245.1. Lineage (GTDB taxonomy): Bacteria > Myxococcota > UBA727 > UBA727 > JABDBI01. Next base: position 166,547 of record CP066680.1, read on the forward strand.
GTAGATTCATCTATAATAGCAGGGTGTCAAATCTATTTTGACAATATTGTCATTGACACATCTTTAAAAACCTATTTAATGGATTTAGGACAATTGTTATGCATTTAAATTCAGAAGAAATTTCTCGTATTATACTAGATAAAATACACAGCTTTAATCCAAGAAAAATAGTAAGTCAAACTGGAAAAATACATAAAATCGGTGATGGTATTGCTCAAATTATTGGATTAGAGCATGCCCAAATAGGAGAGCTTGTCCTTTTTTCTGATAATTCTAAAGGACTAATTTTAAACTTAGAGAAAGATATTGTTGGCGTAGCCATTCTTGAAAACTCTTATAAAATAAAAGAAGGGGATATCGTTTATCGAACAGAAACGATTGCAGATGTAGCAGTTGGAAATTCCGTTTTAGGTAGAGTGCTAAATGGATTAGGAGAGCCAATAGATGCAAAAGGCGCATTAAATAGTTCATTACGCCGAAGAATTGAAACAAAAGCGCCTGGAATTATCGCAAGGGCACCGGTATGTGAACCCTTATATACTGGAATAAAAGCAATTGACGCAATGATTCCAATTGGAAAAGGACAAAGAGAATTAATTATAGGAGACAGGCAAACCGGTAAAACGTCTATTGCAATTGACACAATTATAAATCAAAAATCACATGGCGTAAAATGCATATATGTTGCCATTGGGCAAAAGCAATCAACTATAGCTAAAATAGTAAGCATTTTGGAGTCGAAAGGCGCCATGGAGCATACAGTTATAATTTCAGCACCTGCATCTGATTCTGCATGTATGCAATTTTTGGCACCATATACAGGAACGGCAATTGGAGAATATTGGAGAGATACAGGAGAACATGCCTTAATTGTGTATGATGACTTGTCAAAACAAGCAGTTGCTTATCGGCAATTATCACTAATTTTAAGACGACCACCTGGTAGGGAAGCGTATCCAGGAGATGTTTTTTATATACATAGTCGCTTATTGGAACGAGCGGCAAAAATAAGCAATAATCCGGAAGACATTAAAAGCTATCCCTATATTCAAAAAGGCGGTGGGAGCCTAACTGCTCTTCCAATAATTGAGACACAAGCAGGTGACGTATCTGCATATATACCAACGAACGTAATTTCAATTACAGATGGCCAAATTTATCTTGAAAGTAGTTTATTTTATTCAGGGCAAAGGCCCGCTGTAAATGTTGGACTTTCTGTATCAAGGGTTGGGGGAGCTGCACAGATAGCTCCAATGAGACAATTTGCAAGTTTATTACGATTAACACTGGCTCAATATAAAGATATTGAAACCTTTACTCAGTTTGGATCTGATCTGGATAAAGCAACTATTTCTCAATTGGAAAATGGGTCAAGATTACTTGAATTTTTAAAACAAAAACAATATGACCCTTTGCCTGTAGATGAGCAAATTATTCAAATTTTTGCGATAACTCAAAAATTGAAACATCTATCAAATGAAACGATTGTTCGTAGTGTGCCTTTAAATGTACTATCCCAGTATTTAACAGACATGGTTCTTTTTATTAAAAAAAATTTTCCAAACATATTGCTGTCAATCATTTCAGGTAAAAATAAGAAGTTAGATAATTCAGTGATTGAACATCTATCTGAAATCCTACTTAAATATCAAGATTCTCTCTCTACCTCATTATAGATATGGTATCTCTTCAATTTATTCGTAATCGAATTAAAAGCATTAATAATACAGAAAAAATTACAAAAGCCATGAAAGTAATTGCTGCTTCAAAATTTCGACAAAGTCAATTACATATACAAGCAGCTAATAGTTACCATCAAAGCTTAAAGGACTGCATGGCTTCTTCATTAAGCTTTATACAAAATGTAAAACAAACAAATCTTCCTATATTCTTTGCAGATTCTCCTGAAAGCTCTGAATATAATTCTGTTGTAGAGATTTTCATATTTACTTCAGATAGGGGATTATGTGGTTCTTTTAATAGTTCTATTATTAAGGAATATTTAAAGAATAATATTAGCAATCACAATCCAAAAATTAAAATAATTGGACTAAAAGGGGCAGAGTCACTAAATCGATTACAGATTTCAAATTATAAATATTCCAATTTTGCAAATACTTTAAATGAGAAATCTTTTTCTAACTTTCGTGAGTCAATATATAATTTTTTAAATTTTAAAACAAAAGAGCTTTATTTTTTTTATACCCATTTTGTAACAGCTTTTAAGCAAGAAATTGTCCTTAAAAAAATTCTTCCGTTGAATCTTAATGATTTTAATAATCCAAAAAATAAAGTTGAAATTCAAGATTCATCTATTCATGAAAATTTAAATTTTTTGTTATCTCAATATTTGTTAAATGAATTTTATTTAGCGATGTCCAATTCTCTTACTTCAGAAAGCTGCGCTCGAATGAATGCCATGGACAATGCAAATCGAAACGCGAAAGAACTTATAAAAAAATTAACACTACACTACAATCAAGCAAGACAATCAAGCATAACAAAAGAAATTTTAGAAATAATCAGTGGAGCAGAGTCAATAAACGTTGACCAAGAATAATTCTTTTTTTATAATTAAACAATATGAGCAATTTTTTACCATATGAAGAAAATTATAAATATGGTTTTTCTACAGATATTGAATCTGATACAATGCTTCCTGGTATAAATGAATCTACTATTAGAATAATGTCTAAAAAAAGAAGGGAGCCTTCTTGGTTATTAAATTGGAGATTAAAAGCATATAATCACTGGTGTTCATTGAAACAAGAACCTAGATGGTCTGAAGTAAAGTATGCACCAATTAATTATGATAAAATATCTATATTTGCAACGCCTAAAAAGAAAATCGACAGTTTAGACGAGGTTGATCCTGAAATAATAAAGACTTATCAAAAGCTTGGAATACCTTTGCATGAACAAAAAAAACTTGCAAATGTAGCGGTGGATGCGATTTTTGATAGCGTATCAGTAGCAACTACATTTAAAAATCATCTGTTATCCTTAGGTATTCTTTTTTGTTCATTTTCTGAAGCTATAGAAAAATATCCAGATATTGTTCAAAAGTATCTTGGATCTGTTGTTCCTATCAATGATAATTTTTTTTCATCTTTAAATTCTGCGGTTTTTAGCGACGGTTCTTTTTGTTATATTCCAGAAAATGTAAAGTGTCCTATGGAATTATCGACTTATTTTAGATTAAACAACCAATTAATTGGACAATTTGAACGAACTCTTATTATTGCCAATGCAGGAAGTTTTGTGAGTTACTTAGAGGGATGCTCTGCCCCGCGGCGAGATAATAATCAATTACATGCAGCCGTTGTTGAACTTGTCGCACTAGGCAATGCAGAGATTAAATATGCTACTGTTCAAAATTGGTATCCAGGAAACAAACAAGGAGTTGGTGGAATTTTTAATTTTGTAACAAAACGTGGAATTTGCAAAGAGAAATCTGCAAAAATTTCATGGATCCAAATTGAAAATGGGTCAGCAATTACATGGAAATATCCTAGTGTTATTTTAAAGGGGGAAGATACGATTGGAGAATTTTATTCAATTGCAATTACAAATGGACATCAACAGGCAGATACGGGATCTAAAATGATTCATATAGGATCTAATTCTTATAGTACAATAATCTCAAAAAGCATTCTTGCAGGTCATTCAAAAAATACCTATAGAGGATTAGTAAAAATTCAAGCACAAGCTACACAGTCGAGAAATTATTCTCAATGCGATTCTTTGCTTTTAAGTGCAACAAGTGAATCGAATACTATTCCACATTTGTGCACATATAATGATTCTTCAATCTTAGAACATGAAGCATCAACATCCAAGGTGAATGAGGATCAAATTTTTTACTGTCAACAACGAGGACTTTCTGTGGAAGAATCTATCAATCTAATCGTAAGTGGATTTTGCAAATCTATATTTCAAAAGTTGCCTATGGAGTTTGCTGTTGAGGCTCAAAAATTATTAAGTTTAAGTTTAGAAAATGCTATAGGATAAACCATGTTAAATATAAATCAATTAACAATAACTCTTAAAGACAAGCTAATTTTGGACAAGCTATCTTTAGAGATTCATCCAGGTGAAATTCATGTCATAATGGGTCCGAATGGTTCTGGAAAATCAACATTAGCACAGGTGTTAGCTGGAAATCCAATATACAATGTCTCAAATGGATTTGTCCTTTTTAAAGGTGAAAATCTATTAAATCAAAAACCAGAACTTAGGTCGCTTAATGGATTGTTTTTGGCTTTCCAATCTCCTGTAGAGATTTCAGGATTAAATAATATGTATTTTTTAAAATCAATGTTAAATGCTCATCGAAAGTTTAAGAATCTTTCCGAATTAGATTCTATTGAATTTCTCACTTTAATTGATTTAAAAATAGAACAATTAAAAATAGAAAAGTCGTCTCTTGGTCGAAATTTTAATAATGGATTTTCTGGTGGTGAAAAAAAAATGAATGAAATGCTCCAAATATTATTACTAGAACCTGATTTAATTATTTTAGATGAAATTGATTCCGGATTAGATATTGATGCCTTAAAATTAGTAATGTTTAATATTTCTTCATTGTTGAAAAAGCAAAAGTCTTTTATTATAATTACGCATTACACTAAAGTATTAGAATACATACAACCTAATTTTGTCCATATTTTATCTCATGGGAAAATTGTAAAAAGTGGCACCCGCGAAATTGCATTTCAAATAGAACAAGTTGGCTATGAAAACATACATTAAATCGCATAAAACGCTTAATCTCCTATTGGACTCACAATCGTCACCATTAGTGGTAGTTGAAATGGAAAAAGAATCTCATCTTTTTCTAACAAAAATTAATTTTGCAAAAAAGAAAGAAAAAAATCGCATTGAGGTGTTGTTGAATGGTGAAAATTCCACTTGTGAAATAAAGGTTATAGACTTAGTAGGTGAAGATCATTTACTTGAAACAGAAATATTTGTATTTCATAATGAGCCAAATTGTAAAAGTAATCAAATACATAAAGGTCTGTATAAAGACAGCGCTCACGGCATTGTTAAATCTATGATTTTTATAGATCAAAAAGCTGGTAAAAGTAATGCAATGCAACTATCTCAAAATATACTACTTTCTTCTTTTGCAAAAGTTAGTGCTAAGCCTATTTTAAAAATTAAATCAATGGATGTTGAGTGTAAGCATGGTGTATCTATCGGATTTATAGAGCAACACCTTTTTTATTACCTAAAAACAAGAGGGATGTCTGACCAAGAAGCAAAGTATCTTATTATACATGGGTTTATCTCTGATATTTTATTAACTTATTTTCCAAGCTATGAAAAAGCGCTCAATCTATGGATAAACCGATAAAGAATATCTCTAAATATGTAAAAGATTTTCCTATTTTAAAAAAAATGATAAACAATTGTAGATTAGTTTATCTTGACAGCGCCAGTACATGTTTTAAGCCTTTGTCAGTTATTAATCTTGAGAAAGATTATTCTTCTCAATTTTGTGCTAATATTCATCGAGGCGTGCATACATTAAGTGAAGAGGCAACTGATCTTTTTGAAAAAAGCAGGGAGTCCGCTCAATCTTTTTTGAATGCAAAATTCAAAAATGAAATTATTTTTACTTCTGGAACAACTTTTTCCATTAATTTAATAGCAAACAGTTTTGTTCAAAAAAAGTTAAAGCCAGGTGATGAAATATTGATTTCCTCATTTGAGCATCACTCTAATTTATTGCCATGGCAGAATCTTTGTAAAAATCTAGGCACTATTTTAAAAGTCATTCCAATGAACAATAATCGTACGCTTCCTTTGTCGAAGAAATCAAAATTCCTATCTGTAACCTATGTTTCAAATGCGACAGGGCACGTTAATCCAATTAAAGACTGGATAAAGCAAGCAAAGGATCATAATATGTACACTTTAATAGACGCGGCACAGGCGGCACCTCACATTGGGATAGATGTACAAGATTTAGGTTGTGACTTTTTAGTTTTTTCTGGCCATAAAATCTATGGCCCAACAGGTACTGGAGTTCTTTATGGCAAGATAGAATTGCTAGATAAAATGGAACCATATCAACAAGGAGGCGGCATGGTAACTTCTGTGTCTTTTAAGAGCTCTACTTTTCTTCCTAGTCCTTATAGGTTTGAGGCAGGAACTCCAAATATAGGAGGAATCATTGCGCTAAAAAAAGCCATCGAATTTACTATTAAGCATAGAGAAGTTTCACATAAGTTAATTCCATATGCATTAAAAAGGCTAACCTCAATTCCGGAAATTAATCTTTATTCAAGCGATTCACATTCTGCAATTCCAATTTTTTCATTCACACTTGAATACGCTCATCCTCATGATATTGGAACGATTTTAAATCAATACGGCATTGCAATTCGAGCAGGACATATGTGTGCGATGCCGCTTCTTGAAACTCTCCGTATTCGTTCTATTTTAAGAGTATCTCTTGGGGCTTATAATTCAATTCATGATATAGATGCCCTTTATGATGCATTGATTAAATCAAAAGGAATTTTTAAATAATGAATGAATTATATCAAAATTTGATTTTAGATCACAATAAGAATCCCAAAAATTATGGCAGCATCCTTGTACCAACTCATACAATAGTCGAATTTAATCCATTCTGTGGAGATGAGATTAAAATTTATTTAATTATAAAAGGAGTTATCATGCAAGATATTAAATTTGAAAGTTGCGGTTGCGCTATTTCAAAGGCATCTGCTTCGCTCATGTGTGAAGAGGTTAAATCAAAAAAAATAAGTGATATTTTTGCTTTAATTGAAATGTTTTTATCCATGTTATCTGGCAATACCAAAAGCTCTTCTCTTAATTTTAAATTAAATGCATTTTCAAATATTAATAAGTATCCAAATAGAATAAAGTGCGCATCCCTTGCATGGCACGCTCTGCAGAAAGCTATAGAAGAAGGTCAACTCAAATGACAACTTCTATCCGCCTAAAAAGACATTGCTCTGCGATTAAAATTCCAGAAGGATCTTTCACAAGGCTGACTGCAGGATCATCTTATCAAGTAAGAAAAAAACTAAATGATACTATTATTCTTGAAGATATAATTTATAAAAGCTTATTTCAAATTGATTCAAATGATATAGATGCAATTGACTCTTGTACATTTCCCTTAACACCTGTAGCAGAGCACAAAGCTTGCAACACAAAAGAAGCAATTTTAAAAAAAATAAAATTGTGCTATGACCCTGAGGTTCCAATTAATGTTCTTGATCTAGGTTTAATTTATGAGATAAACCTAGCTGATGACGCTGTGACTATAAAAATGACCTTAACATCTATCGCTTGCGGAATGGGGGATATTTTAAGGACAGAAATTTGCTCCAAGTTATTTCGCATCTTAGAATTAAAAACAATTAAAATTCAATTTATATTTGAGCCAGTGTGGAGCATAAACATGATTTCTGAAGCTGGAAAGTTGGAGCTTGGCCTCCTATAATGTATATTATGTCCTCCTAATATATCAATATCACTTGCGGAATTCTTAAAAAAAAGTACAATAAAAAACTATGATTATGACCACACCTTTTAAAAATAAAGAAGCCAAAGGCACTTCAAAAATAACAAAATTAATTATCAAGGCTGGATTTGATCCCACAGGAGAGGACCTTCATTTGGGTCATTTTGTTCTCCTTTCCGCCTTAAAAGACTTTCAGCAAAAAGGACATAAAATCATTCTAGTGATCGGAGATTTCACTGCAACAATCGGAGATCCCTCTGGAAAAAAAACTTCAAGATCCACTCTTTCGTTTACACAAACAAGCGAAAACGCAAAAACATATCTTCAACAAATATTTAAGATACTAGACCCTGCCAAAACAAAAATCAAATATAACTCCAAATGGCTAAAAAACATCAGATTATCCGACATACTAAATATATGTGGGAAATACCCTTTGAATAGAATACTAGAACGAAGAGACTTTCATCTAAGGATTTCAAACAATCGACAAATATATACAAATGAAATTCTATATCCTCTATTGCAGGCATACGACTCTGTAGTCCTAAAACCAAACATTGAAATTGGCGGAGAGGATCAACTCTTAAATTTACTAATGGCAAAAGACCTAATGAAAAAGTTTAATCTTCCCCCTCAAAATATATTAACCTATCCCCTGCTTCTTGGTATAGATGGAAAAAATAAAATGTCAAAATCACTAAACAATTTTATTGGCATATCAGAGTCATCAACCAATCAATTTGGAAAAACCATGAGCATTCCTGATGAACTAATGTGGCACTACTTAAAAAATCTTAAAATTCCTTCCCCAAAAACATCTGAACTACTAAAAATGCATCCAAAAGAAATAAAACAAACTCTTGCTTTTGAAATTGTCACAATTTTTCATGGACGTTCAGAAGCCCAAAAATCATTAAAGTCCTTTTTAGAAACGCTTAATGCAAAAAACAAAAAAAACCCTCCTGAAAATGTAGAACGAATAAAGCTACCATCTTCGTCAATCGCAACCATTATTGAACTTTGCAGTCTAGCATCTTCAAAAACAAAAGCTAAACGTCTTATTGCTCAAGGCGCAGTACACCTTGATGGATGCAAAATTTCAGATCACACATTCAAAGTAGAAAAAGGAATTTACACTCTAAAAGTCGGTGCACTTAATTGGAAAAGAGTTGAAATACTATAACTCATACTATATGTAAGGATCTTTGATGATCATTATTATGTATGACGTAATCAATGTAATACAAATTATTAGCCAAATTAATCGTATCCACTGCATAGTGGGACTACCCCAGTCTCCCAGGCTATCATATTGTACTCTCCCCATTTCCTTATACAATAGTTGTCTTGCCTTCTCTATTTCTTTTTCCTCATTACTTTTTAATTTATTTTTCTTATTTAAAATTTCTTGTTGCTTACGATCGGTTAAAGATTTTAGGCTTTCCTTATCCGATTGTCTGTTTGGTTCTCTATTATCCCTCATCTCATTCGTCTCCTCTTACCTTATTATGACCTTCTTTTTTTAAATCGTCAACCCCTTTTTCTTCAAATATTATTTTTTCCACACTCCTATCTTGTTCCTCGTACACCTCAGCATGCCCTTGCTGATAACCTGAAAAACCAGTACCAACTGGAATTAATTTCCCTACGATTACATTCTCTTTAATCCCTTTCAGATAATCGATTTTCGCCAACATGGCCGCATCTGTTAAAACTCGTGTAGTCTCTTGAAAAGAAGCTCCTGATATAAATGAATCAGATGCCAATGCTGCCTTTGTAATCCCAAGCAAGACAGCCTCACATTTTGCCGGTGTTCCTCCCTCGGAAATAATCATCGCATTTTCCATTTCCAGAAAACGCCTATCAACAATGCTTCCTAGAATAAAACGCGAATCCCCTACCGCTGTAATTTGCACTTTTCGAATCATCTGCCTAATTATAACTTCAACATGTTTATCATCAATTCTAACTCCCTGAGACCTATATACCTCCTGAACCCCATCTAAAAGATAGTTAATAATTGCATCTATACCATATATAGCTAAAATATCCATTGGGCTTGGATGCCCATCCGTTAAAGAATCTCCCTTCATTACTACATCGCCATCGCTCTTATCTCCTCCAACGCTAGTCGTTAAATCATAAGCTATAGTCTTTCCTCCCTCTGATTCAACATTTGCAACAATCTTACCCTTTGTGTCTACACCATATTTAATAATTCCACTACACCTAACTAGTGTTGCACTATTTTTTGGAGCTCTAGCTTCTAATAGCTCGACAATTTTAGGAAGTCCCCCCAAATCATTTTCATCCTCTGCTACACCATTCGGTACCTTCACCAAAATCTTTCCAGGAGTAACTCTTTCTCCATCATGGATTAACACATAGGCTCCCATAGGAATAGTATATCGACATATCTCTGTCGTAGAATCTCCTAAGACTTCATCAATTGCCATCTCTGGCGCAATCCCTCCTATATCCTTCTCTAAGATATGTCTAATTACTCCCCCCGCCCTCTCATCAACTCTTTCAATAATATTAATCCCATAACGCAATCCACAAAATCTTACAAAGCCATAATTCATACTCAAAATGGGGGTCGTTTCTAAATCTAATTCAAGCAATGTCTCCCCTGGAGATACAGAAGAACCTTCTTTCATCTTAATCAAGCTTCCATATGGTGCAATACATGTTTCAATTTCAGACCCAACATCATCATATACGCCAATGAATCCATTATGACTAACTACACGATAGCCTCCCTCTGCTTCAATTGCGTCCACTCTATTGTAAGATAAAAACCCTCCCTTTTCAACTATATAAGGCTTTGCCTCTGAAATAACAATATTCGCAATACCCCCAATATGAAAGGTGCGCATTGTCAATTGCGTACCTGGTTCGCCAATGGATTGCGCTGCCAAAATTCCAATCGCCTCTCCCATTGCTATAATTTTCCCCTTTGACAGATCCCACCCATAACACATTGCACATACTCCATGTAAATTACGACAAGTAATCGGCGAGCGAACGCATACAGATTCAATACCTGCTTCGAGTATCTCATCTATTTGCTTATCTAAAAACTCAGTTCCCGATGGCATCATAACCTCTTGCTCTAAAGGATGTATTATATCCACTGCTGCAAATCTTCCAAGAATTTGCTCCCTTAACGTGCGAACAACTTCTCCTTTTTCTACAATCGCTTCCTTTACAAGACCTTCAGAAGTACCACAATCAAATTCAACTATTATACAATCCTGAGACACATCGACTAATCTTCGAGTTAAATATCCAGCATTAGCTGTTCTCAAGGCGGTATCTGCCAATCCTTTTCGAGCCCCATGCGAAGATATAAAGTACTGTAATAAATCTAATCCCTCTCTAAAATTTGCAACAACAGGTGTTTCAATAACTTCACCCGTTGCCTTTGTCATCAACCCACGCATCCCAGCTAATTGCTTCAACTGCTGAGTTGATCCCCTCGCTCCCGAATCTGCCATAATAAACATTGGATTAAATGACGATGTAACATCAGATTCTAATCCATTTAATGAAAATACTCTTTCCGTAGCAATGTCCTTCATCATTTCCTTCGCGACGACATCTGCCGTTACCTTCCATATATTAGAGACCCTCACCCTTCTCTCCTCTTCTGTTATTAACCCTTCTCTAAAGTATAAATCAAGAAAGTTAGTTTCTCTTTGTGCCTGTTCTATTATAACATCTTTTCTTTTTGGAATTTTCATATCAGCTATTGAAATTGATAACCCTGAACGCGTTGCTTCTACAAATCCCAAATCCTTAATCCTGTCGACAAACTCTGCAGTGACATCTTGCCCATTCGCCCGATAACAAAAATCAATCAACTCTGACAATTTTTTTTTGCTCATATTTTGATTAATCAATTCAAATGGAATATTTTGTGGCAAGATTTCTGATAATAAAACACGCCCAATCGTTGTTGAATACATTTTTCCATTTATTCGAATTAAGACACGGCTATGTATGTCAACTTCTCCCGCATCATATGCTGATCTAGCCTCTGCTATATTTGAAAAAATCATCCCTGCCCCTTCCATGCATGCCCTATCTGCTGTCATATAGTAACAGCCAAGCACCATATCCTGCGACGGTACAACTATAGGTTTTCCAGAGGCTGGTGAAATTAAGTTATTAGAGCTCAGCATTAAAACACGAGACTCCAATTGTGCTTCTATAGACAAAGGAATATGAACAGCCATCTGATCACCATCAAAATCTGCATTAAACGCTGTACAGACAAGTGGATGCAATTGAATTGCCTTTCCCTCTATTAGAATAGGTTCAAATGATTGAATGCCCATTCGATGCAGTGTAGGTGCTCTATTTAACATTATTGGATGTTCTTGAACAATCTCCGATAAAACCTCCCAGACTTCACTTCCTGCTTGCTCTACGATTCTTTTAGCTGATTTTATAGAAGTAACAATCCCTCTCTGTTCCAATCTATTATAAATAAATGGCTTAAATAATTCCAACGCCATTGTTCTTGGCAACCCACATTGATGCAATTTTAACTCAGGGCCAACAACAATTACTGTCCTTCCAGAATAGTCAACTCGCTTTCCTAATAAGTTCAACCTAAATCTCCCATACTTCCCTCTCAACATATCGCTTAAGCTTTTTAAAGGCCTCTTGCTATTACTCACAACAGCCTTGCCCCTTCTTCCGTTATCGAACAATGCATCAACAGACTCCTGTAACATTCTTTTTTCGTTTCTAATTATAACCTCAGGCGCTTTTAATTGCTGAAGTCGTTTTAATCGATTATTTCTATTTATAACCCTACGATATAAATCGTTCAAATCAGAAGATGCAAATCGCCCTCCTTCGAGTGGGACTAAAGGCCTCAACTCTGGAGGAATAACAGGCAAAACATCTAACAACATTGACTCTGCCTTATTAGGAGATCGAAAAAACTCTTCTAAAACTTTTAATTTTCTGTCCATTTTCTTCTTCTTAACACTTCCACCTTCTCCAATCGCTATACTTCTTTTAACTTCTTCAATTATTTTCCGAATTCCATCTCTGTGCTCTCCCGAGTCCACTTGCCTTAATACCTCGCGTATCCCCTCTCCCCCCATTCCAACCAACAGACTATCTTCCCCGTATGCACTTAAAGCATTTTGATATTCTTCCTCTGTCATTACTGTACCTATCTTAAATGGTGTGGTACCAGAGTCAACCACTATAAAACTCTCATAATATAAAACTTTTTCTAACTCTCTTTGACTTAAATCCAGTAAAAGAGCGATCCGACATGGAAGGCTTTTTAAATACCATACATGTGCTACCGGTGTAGCTAAAACAATATGCCCCATTCTAGATCTCCGTACGGAAGACTGTATAACCTCAACACCGCACCTTTCACACACAACTCCTCGATGCTTCATTCGTTTATATTTCCCGCATAAACATTCAAAGTCTTTAATCGGTCCGAAAATTTTAGCGCAAAATAATCCATCTCTTTCTGGCTTCAATGTGCGATAATTTATAGTTTCTGGCTTCTTAACTTCACCATAAGACCACTCCCGTATCCTCTCTGAACTTGCTAATTGAATCTTTATTGACTCAAATTCTGACACTCCGCGCTTTAATTCTATTTTTCTCTTTTCAATTAATCCTTCCTCCAATTGCTTTAACAACTCAGGCGAGATATTTAAATACCTCTTATCTTTATTTCTTTCTTCTGTGCTTACTTTTCCATTGATTTTGTTCATAGCCACTTTCTCCTTACAAATTACTCGACATCTTCTTCCCATTCTTCTACGGTCTCTTTCTCTCCATTTTCCGCATCGCCTTCCTCGTCTTCCTCGTCTTCTCCAATTTCCTCATCCTCCTCAATTACTTCTTTAGAATGACTGTCTCCATCTATCTTACCCCTCTCTATATCACTTTCAAATTTATTTTCAAGATTAGATAAAAATACTTGAGAACGATCCACCTTTTTCTCAGTTAATACAATATCTCCTTTTGAATCAAAAAGCTGAATATCCAATGCAAGACTTTGCAATTCTTTTACTAGGACATTAAAAGATTCTGGCACACCTGCATCGATTACTTGATCCCCTTTAATAATTGACTCGTATACCAATCCACGACCCTTAATATCATCAGACTTTACAGTTAAAAACTCCTGCAATGAAAAAGCAGCTCCATATGCTTCCATTGCCCATACTTCCATTTCTCCTAGTCTTTGTCCTCCAAAATGAGACTTTCCTCCTAATGGCTGTTGCGTAACCAATGAGTACGGACCCGTAGATCGCGCATGTATCTTATCATCAACTAAATGATATAACTTCAACATATACATTATACCAACCGTTATATCTCGATCAAATGCCTCTCCTGTACGGCCATCAAATAATATTGATTGTCCTGTAGTATTTTCTTCAGCTTTAATCAGTAAATCTCTAATATCTGCTTCATTAGCGCCTCCAAACACTGAAGTAGCCATTGGAATTCCTGCTATTAATTTAGAAGCAAATTCCTCAAATTTCTTATCTGGTAAAGAATTTAAAACTACTTCCATATCTTCATTTTGATATATAGAATTCACTAATAATCGAGCATCTGTTAAATCGCCACTATTGTTATATTCATGCAACAAGCATTCAATCTTTTTTCCTAATTCTTTTGCTGCCCATCCTAAATGAATCTCAAGGACTTGCCCAACATTCATTCTACTTGGAACCCCCAACGGATTCAATACAACATCTATAGGTGTACCATCCGACAAGTATGGCATATCTTCCTCTGGAACAATCTTCGAAATAACACCTTTATTTCCATGTCGTCCCGACATCTTATCTCCTGGCTGCAATTCACGCTTAATAGCAATATTGACCCTTATAGTTTTTAATATGCCAGGCGGCAAGTCGCAACCCTCTTTCATCTTTAAAACTTTACTCAAATAAAGAGAATTTACTGTATGAATTTTTTCTTGAACCTCTCTTTTTATTTCGAATAAACTTCCTTGCACGCTATGGTTTTGCACAATGATATTATTGAAATCTTCCCATGAAATTTTTTGTAAAATACGCACATTTAAACACGTCCCCTTTTTTAATAACACTTTTCCTTCTACGCTCAACAAGTCTCTCGCTAAAAACTGATCTTTTAAAAGATTTATTCCTTCATTTAATAAATTTTTTTTCAAAACGGAAATTTCTTCATTTCTTATATCGTTCAAGTCTTCTTCGATCTTCTGTTCCCACCTTAAAGTCGAAGAATCTTTTTCAGAAACCCTTCGGTTAAACATGGAAACTGAAATAACAGTGCCCATTAACCCCTTTGGCATTCTTAAACTAGTATTTTTAACTTCACTTACCTTTTCTCCAAAAACTGCCTTTAATAATCTCTCCTCTGGAGATATTTGAGTCTCTCCTTTTGGGGAAACTCTTCCAACTAAAATATCTCCTCCTTTTACAACGGCCCCTATTTTTACAATGCCAAATTCATCTAGATTTCTTAATTCTTCTTCCGTGACATGAGGAATGTCCTTTGTTATCTCTTCTGCGCCAATATTTGTATCCTTAGCTGAGCACTCAAATTCCTCAATATGAATTGACGTAAAAACATCATCCTTAATAAGTCTTTCGCTAATTAAAATCGAATCTTCAAAATTATATCCATACCAAGTCATAAAGGCTATTGACACATTCTTCCCCAAGGCCATTTCACCATTGGAGATACCTGGGCCATCCGCCAATACATCTCCTTTTCTTATCTGATCCCCAATATTGACAATCGCTCTTTGATTAAAACACGTATTCTGATTAGTCCTCCTATATTTTTCTAATCTATAAACATCTACTACTGGAAACAAATCACTATTGCCTTCTAAATTATTTGTCCTAATAACTATCTTAGACGAATCAACATAATCAACTATTCCATCCTGCAAGGCTATGCAACATGCCCCTGAGTCTTTTGCAACAATGTCTTCTATTCCCGTTCCAATCAAAGGAGCTTCAGGCCTCATTAACGGAACAGCTTGTCTTTGCATGTTAGATCCCATCAATGCTCTGTTTGCATCATCATGTGCCAAAAAAGGGATTAGGCCTGCTGCAACTGAAATTACCTGATTAGGATCTACATCTATTAATTCAATTTCTTCTGGATCTGTATATGTAATATATTCTTCATATCGAGCTCTTACTTCCTGCGTAAATTGACCCGTCTGTGCATCATATTTCGCATCTGCAGGCGCTATAAATCGATAATTTGACTCTTCTAATGCAGTCAAATATTTTATTGTAGATGTAACTCGACCCTCTACCACTAGCTTGTATGGTGCTTCTATCAAACCTTGCTCATTTACAATGGCATACATAGCTAATGAAGATACCAATCCAATATTTTGTCCTTCGGGGGTTTCAATTGGACACAGCCTTCCATAATGAGTATAATGCACATCTCGTACATCAAAGCCTGCTCTTTCTCTATTTAAACCACCTGGTCCCAATGCCGATATTCTTCTTTTATGTGTCACCTCTGACAATGGATTAGTTTGATCCATAAATTGAGATAATGGAGAAGTTGTAAAGAATTCTCGAATACAACTAATAACAGGTCTTATATTAATAACGTCATCCGGCATCAATGGATCTACATCTAGATGGCTTAGCTTTTCCCTCGTTTGTCTTTCCATTCTAGTTAAACCTAAACGATATTGGCTTTCAAGTAAGTCACCTACTCCCTTTAATTTTCTATTACCCAAATGATCGATATCATCAACTTCCGTGTCCCCCTTTCCAATCGATATTAAACGATTTAACGTGTTTAATATATCCTTTCGAGATAATACCCGGTCATCTAAAGAGGTATTTTGTTTAAATTTGTAATTAAATTTCAATCTACCAATCTCAGACAGATCATATTTTTCTGGATTAAAAAACGTATTATGAAATTGCGAAATCGCTTCTTCCATAGTCAAATTTTCAGTATTTGGATTTATTCTTTTAACGATTTCACATACAGATTCTTCAAATCCAAGTAGCTTATCTGCGGCAAGCGAATTCCGAATACTTAACTCTTGAGCATCAAACAAGGGAATGTCTAACACTTTCAATGTTGTTATTCCTAATTTAAAAAGCCTTTCAAATGTAAGCGCATCAATAACTTCATTCATCTCCAACGCTACTACATCCTCTTTCTCATGTAAAACATCTTCTGCTGAAACAAAATTTAATTCTGAAATATGTCCAAGGGTAAATTGAGTTAGTCCAAGTTTTTGTATTTCACAAGCAGCTGCATAAGTTATTACCTGTCCCTCTCTCAAAACAACTTCTCCTTCCCTATCGATTATACAAACCGGTGTTTCTTGTCCAACAATGTCTTTATAATTAATTTCTCTATGCACGTACCCATTCTCATCCCAGAAAATAATCGTATTTCTATAAAACATATTTAAAAGGTTTTCTAAGGAATAACCCAATGCCTTTAAAAATACAGTTACTAAGAATTTTCTTTTTCGATCAATCCTACAATAAATTTGCTCTTTGTGGTCATATTCAAAATCCAACCATGAACCTTGAAAGGGAATAATCTTGGCATTATAAACAGCTTTATCTTCTTTATTGTGTCTAACCACTTCTGCATCAAAAAAAATACCAGGACTTCTGTGCAACTGCGAAACAATCACTCGCTCTGTACCATTTATAATAAAAGTCCCTTGTTCTGTCATCATTGGAATGTCTCCAAAAAAAACTGTTTGTTCTTTCACAACTTTTACGTTTTCATTATCCCCCCAAATATCTCCATCTACAAAAACGTTTTCCTTTAAAGTTTTTTCTCTTCCTGCATCGCCTATATGTATCTTGCAACTTTCCACTGAAATGCTTTCATCCTTCAAAAAACAACTCTTTTCAATAACTTCTTCATCAAACCCTTGCAAATCCATATTTTGCAATAATGCTTCTCCATCGCATTCTAAGTATGCAGACTGAAAGAAAAAATCAAAAGATCCTTTTGATTCACTTGTATCTTGCCTAAAGTTCTCACTGTCATCTTTTGTTCCTTCTTCTATGTCAACTTTTGCCTTTAGAAATTCAAACTCTTCTTCCAAATCTAAAATCCAAGCTTCTTCTAGATGCATAATAGGTGATGCTAAAAATTGAAGTATTCGCTTTTTCCTATCTTCTCTGTCTAAAAGTATATCTTCTTCTTTTTCTTTATCCGCAAATTCATAATCCTCTTCTGAATCTAATTCATTAAAATCAGTCTCTTGCGCCTCCTCTGCTTCTCTGAATTCCTTATGCCAATTAGCGTGCTCTATATTTTTCTCTATAGATTCTCCATCTTCGGGCAATATTTTGGCACTTTCCTCAATCTTTTTTAAAATTTCATCTTCCCATTCTGTATATTTTACTTCCTCACCCAAAGAATTTCGGCTGCCATCTATGGGTTCTTCGCTTTCTTGTTCAAGTTTTGCTTTATTCCAAAGCTCCAACCTAAATCGAACATAAAGAGGAGCTTCAAACGTTAATCCTTTCTCTCGACATTCTTTCACTGTACAGAGTGGCTCTCCTACTGTGTATCCCAAATATTCAACTCGAGCTGTGCCCTCCGAATTTTCTATTGGAAAAACTGACTCAAAAGCAGCTTGAAGCCCAGTTTTTTTTCGCTCAGCCCACTCGCTTTGTGTTTGTAAAAATTTCTCAAAGCTTTTTTTTTGAATATCCAATAAGTGAGGCATCGAAAGATCTCCACAGAATGGTGCAAATCTTTTCCGAACAGTAAACGGTAATCGTTCAGAGAGTTTGTTTATCATTATTAGTCTCCTGAATTTTAATTATAAATTCAGTTAAAACAATATAGTTAAAACTAATAGAAATCAAGCATTCGCCTTAGAAAATCACTAAATAATTTATTCGCAAGCGTAACCATGAGGTGTTATTATGCAAAAGAGCAACCCTTGTCTTAAATCAAGCATTAATCCACAATTATGCCATGCGCATATCTTTAAAAAATCTAAACACATCTCTTTATGCCACCTTGATTGGTATGACATCACAAGGGATGTTCTTAAACCGCTTTAATATGGAAACTTTCTTAAAGATCCTCACTATAAAGACGCATATACTATACACACACATTGCACTGCTCTCTATCTTAAAGTTACTTCCCATAAATTTTTCCCTCAAAAAAATACACTACCAATCTTTAAGGGCAATTCGTGCAAATAATAAGTTTATTCAAATTTTTAATGAAACTCTTTTCTTTCACTTATGCGATTCGACATGGCGTCTGCATCCATTTTATGAGAATCAATACACTCACTCATCTAGGATTTCTTGCAATAACCCAAATTTGCAAAGCTTTCCTTCAAAAAACAAATTTCAATCATGCCTCTTCCCCAAATATACAAATTCAATTATTTTAGGAGACTTCTCATCGTTTGAACTTAGAATCTTAGCTCACCTTTCTCAAGATAAAAAATTCATAACAATATTCAATTCAAATTTGGATCCTCATAACATAGTATCCATGACGCTTTTTGGATCGACTAAACACAGAGAAATCGCTAAAGAAATTACTTATGCGATACTTTACGGAATGAGCACAGCATCTCTATCAAGAAAAATATCAGTGTCACAATCAGAAGCTAATAAATTCATTTCCCATTTTTTTCAAACCTATCCCGCCATTCATGTCTTTCTAACAAAAATACAAAAAACAAGCATGTCAAGTAACTTTTCCAAAACATTGTTAGGCCATCCATATAAAATAAACCCCTTAATCGCTCCAGCCTTAAAAAACATTCCAATTCAAGGTACTGCTGCCGAAATTATAAAAGCCACCTTAATAAATCTCGACTTCTCGCTTTCACGCTTTTATAAATCATTTCTTGTAAACATGTTACATGACGAAGTCATTATTGAATGTTCAATCAAAGACGTTGATACTCTCCTTCCAATTATAAAATCAATAATGGAAAATACAGAGCGTACAATCCTGACCTCAGTTGCCCCAAAAGCTACTATAAAAACCATCTATAACACTCAATCGTCATTTATATAATATACTTCTAATTATCGGAATAACAGGATTTGAACCTGCGACCTCTTGATCCCGAACCAAGCGCTCTACCAAACTGAGCTATATTCCGTCTCTGATTTTTTTTATTTAACAATTTTTCCTTGATATTTTTTTTATAATTTCATATCATACCTTAGTAGACTATGCCGGGGTGGCGGAATGGTAGACGCAGACGACTTAAAATCGTCCGGATTTTCCTTGCGGGTTCAAGTCCCGCTTCCGGCATAAAAGATCTATCATGTGCCTTCTTTTTTCCATATCGAAAGAAGATACAAGTTTAATCTTCTCTAAAGAAAGCTCTACGCTTAACTGCATCCCTTTAGCCAATGAAAAACTACAATAATTTCCATCAATAAAAACAGCAATATCATGGTCAGGTGATAATATATATATTTTTTCTGCAGCTTTTAATATCCCACTTGCTAACAGATATTCACCTCTATTCATATTCCATAATCCTGTCGCCAACCACTGCAAATAAGAACACTTTATTCCAATTTTTTCTCCACCAAAATCCCTTATAATTCCTGTACTGCCACATGGCGTTGATATAATTAAACTAGTGCATTTAAATTGCTCCTTTAAGCACCCAAAATTTACCTCTAAAGTCAATAAGCCCATCTTATTTTTTTTTACTAGCATAATATCATTGCATGCACTATGCCCCACCAACAATGTATCACTACTTACTTTAATTCTAACCAATTCTAACGGATAGAGCTTTAATCCTATAATATCATTAAAAATTTCCTTAAAATTTAATTTATTCGCCACGCATAAGCCACCAACTGATTTTTCCAAATTTGAATTCACACCAATAACTATTTGGCCAGATACATAATGACAAACTCCAAGCAATGTACCATCTCCTCCCACCGTTATAATAATATCATACTGCGCTAGTCTTGCTGTACTTACAACCTTATCTCTTGAAACAATTGAATATATCACCTTTGCATCATTCAACACCTTTATCACTATGGATAAACAGTCCTCCACTTGGTCTCCCTCTCCTTCGTAAAAAATTACACATACTTTATCCATTTGCATTATTTTTTTTTACCTTCTTAAATTTCCTTCCAGTTTCCTAAAAACGATATTGACTATCCACTTCATAAATATTAAAGCATCTTTTTCTAGCAGGGTCTTTTTCCAACACCTAAAAAAGAAAGAAAAAGATAACGACCTATTGCCTGCTTCTCTAAAGCCAAAAGAGTCAAAGATATCAAAGATTTCTACACTCTCTAACATCGGATTTAACCTAGAAATCCACTGTAATACTCTTTGTATCTCACAAATCGCAATCGAATTAATGAAAACAATTGAAAGATCCCTCCTAATACCTGGATACTTAACTAGCTGCTCGTATACTTGCGAAACACTACATTGTGCAATTAAATCTGTAAAAATCTCAAAACAACAATATTTCTCAATCTTTTTCATGAAAATAAAACCAACAACTCCAACAAAGGATCTGCCTATATAGATTTCTTCACCATAAAAACTTTCTAAATACCTTTTTTTTATACTAGGTGAAAAGTTTATTACTATTGATCTGAAATTAAAAAACATAATTATTATATTCTTTAATTCATTATCCTTAAAACTATCTGAGATTCCTGATATGCTCCTATACTCTTGTACATAGCTGTCTCTACATAGATCATTTTCATTTAATTTTTCAGACAGATAAC
The DNA here is from genome assembly GCA_016432245.1 of Deltaproteobacteria bacterium. GTDB lineage: Bacteria > Myxococcota > UBA727 > UBA727 > JABDBI01. The sequence continues at coordinate 187,832 of CP066680.1, forward strand.
TTAATCGATACTTCTTTTGAAAAAAAACATTTCCATGCTCAAATAATGAAATACCACAATTTCCATGCTCTCTATTTAAAGTCAATGTCTCGATTAATCCTACTAGTAAATTTGGCCGCATTAGAGATGTACTTTTCCCTAATGGATTTATTAAAAATACCCCATAAAAATCAAGTAAGTTTCCTTGAATAGGCGCAACAAATGAATAATTAATAACTTCAAAAAAACCAGAAAAGCAAAAAAATGTCCCATACTCTCTTTCTTTTGATAAAATAATATCTCTACCTAAATATCTTTTTATAGGCATGACAGGAAGCGTATCCAATCCTACAATCTTTATAATTTCCTCTGCTATATCGACAGCATTTTGAACATCAACCCTAAATAACGAAACTTCAAAATAAAAAATATTATCACTTCTATGCACAAGATCAATACCAATAACTTTTAATTTAGCTTGCACTTTAAATAGATTTATAAGACCACCCTGAATTCCAACAAACTCTAAAAACCACCTCCAATTTAAAGGAATTATAATTTTGCTCTCTTCATACAACAACTCCGTTACATTACGTTTATTACAATTATTATTATGCTTTTTCCATGCCATAAAAATATTCAATATCCTAAAAAGTGCATACTTAAATCCTTTACTATCTGCCAATCCTCTTTCAAACTTATCAAACATATCAGTTTTAATGTTAAAAGTTGTATTTCTCTTTCTCATCCAACCTATATCTAAACAAGCTCCTACAAGCAATATCAAATCTTCTGCTTTATCTGAAGAAAAGAAAGAATTTACTACAAACCCCAACACGCTTAAAATATCCTTTCCAGCTGTCATCAAAACATCTCCTGCAGACAAACTATATACAATCCCGTTTTCGGCCTGAAGAGTTTCTGTTAGACATGCATTTCTTACTTGTATTACTTTCTTACTTGACACCCCCATACTCTGTATAGGACACCCTGCCTCATAACTAATATAAATTAAAACATCGTTTACAAAGTTTGCAGATAAGAAATCAATAGAAGCTAAACGATTTATTAGCCATATGCAACTATGCATTTGTTTATTTTTTTCAATCCTAGCCCATATACAGTATTCAAGATTATGTACAGAATCATAGCTTACCGTGTTTGTAAAATATTGATCAGTTCTCTCCTGCGCAATTTCCCAAAACCATGATGATGCAATTTCTCTTGCTATCCCAATTACGCACAGCAAATCCCCCCTATTCGCTGGTATACAAAATTCCAACATTAAACTTTCTTCATAAAAAAAAAAACAATCGATCTCCATGCCCATAATCGAAACTTTTTCAATCAAATCTTTAAGATGAAGAGGTGGCAATAATGCAAACACTTGCAAATCTTGTATACAAGCTCTCATAATAAAACTCCTTTAAAATTGCGATAAAAATTTTATATTATTATTATAAAAAAAACGAATATCTGGGATTAAGTATTTCAACATAGAAACCCTCTCTACGCCAATCCCAATAGCTAACCCTGTATGCTCTTTTTCGTTCAATCCTACATTTTTTAATACTGTAGGGTGTACCATTCCACTACCAAGAACCTCTATCCATCCTGTCATTTTACACAAAAAACAGCCATGCTTGCGACAATTAAAACATTCAATATCAACTTCAAAAGAAGGTTCCGTAAATGGAAAAAAACTATTGCGAAACCTTTTCTCTACTTTAAAAGGAAAAAGTTGTTCGATTAAAAAAAAAAGAAGACTTTTTAAATCAACTAACGATACTTTTTTATCAACATATAAAATTTCAATTTGATGAAACATTGGAGAATGCGTTGAATCTTGATCGTGTCTATATACTTTCCCCATACAACATATTTTGATTGGAATCTCCTTACTAGAAAACATTGTACGAACCTGTATGGGACTTGTTTGTGTCCTCAGCACTACCCCTGGTAACACATAAAAAGTATCCTGCAACTTTCTCGCTGGATGAAATTCTGATATATTTAGTGAATCAAAATTATAATATTCATATTCTATCTCAGGTCCACTAACAACTCGAAACCCTATTGTTTGCAAATTCTTAAGAATATCACACCCCACTTGCGTTAAAAGGTGAAACTTCCCACCGTTCAACTTTTCATTTTTTATTATAGCAATTTCTGCGATTTTTTTATCTTTTTCATTAAAACGTAATAGATTCAATTCTCGTTTTTTTTCGTCTATTTTATTCCGAATCGAATCACGAATAATATTTATCCTTATCCCCATTTCTCTCTTCTCAAGATGGGTTAAATCTTTCATTGATCGCAAAATTTCAGTTAATTTACCTTTCTTTCCTAAATAAAAAGATTTTATCTTATCTAGATCTGCCACAGATAAACAAGCTGATACATCTAATATGGCTCGTTGTTCAATCTCATTCTCCCTCATAAAAACCCTAACTTTATTTCATGAAACAAGAGATTTTACTATATCACAATTTCCCATTACTAAATTCGATAGTACTTGCCTATTTAATAGTAATCCTTTTTCTTTCAGTCTTAACATAAATTTACTGTAACTAAATCCATATTTTCGCACTGCCGCATTTATTCTAATAATCCAAAGTCTTCGAAAATATCTTTTTTTTGCCTTCCTATCTCGATAATTATATACAAGTGCTTTCTCTAAGCTTTCTATCGCAGTCCTATATAACCTATTCCGTGTCCCCTGATAGCCTGACACCATTTTAATAGTACGTTTATGTCTTTTATGAGTTTTATATCCACTCGTCACTCTAACCATATAATCTCCTCTAAATAATAATATTTACACTATTTATTGTATAAAATAAACTATTAAATGTACACTCCAACACCATCCATTTAATATCTTATTTATCATTTATATTATAACTTGCCCAACTAAGAAGCTTATAAGTATGGAATTAGCCTCTTAATCCGCACCGCTTGTCCACTTGTTATATGTTTAATCTTTGCAAGTCGTCTTTTTCTCTTTCTATTTTTATTGCTCAAACAATGAGACTTCCCCTTTGAAGAAATTTTAATTTCACCATACGCATTAAGTCTCATACGCTTTGATGCTGCCTTCTTAGTTTTCATCTTAATTTTTTTTAATCTTAAATTTTTATTCATTTTTTCATCCTACTTTTTTTAACATAATTCTGCAAGATCTCTCTTAACATGTGCTAATCTTTTTCTTACTTTTTTGCACTGATAACCATCACAATATGCTGTCGGCCTTCCATTTTAGGAGAAGATTCCATTTCTATTTCCTGAGAAAACCCTTCTAAAATGGATCTTAACATGTCAAACCCTATATCTGGATGCGCTGCTTCTCTTCCTTTTAAAAACACAACAACTTTTACCTTATTTCCTTCACTTATAAATTTCTTTATCTGCGTTACCTTTACATCTAAATCATTAGAACTAATTTTAGGTCTAAATTGAATCTCTTTCAACTCAACCACTTGTTGTTTCTTCTTTGCTTCGCTAGCATTTTTCTTTTGAACATATTTAAAGCGACCATAATCCATAATCTTACACACTGGAGGCTTTGCCATTGGAGATACCTCTACTAAATCTAATTTTAGCACTCCTGCCTGCCTCAAAGCCTCAAATATCGATACCACCCCTAATTGCTCGCCTTGCTCTCCTATAAGCCTCACTTCAAGTGCATGAATCCTCTTGTTTATTCGAGGCTCTTTTGCCCTCTGCACATAACGCTTATGATATTTATTTTTTATTCTTTTTCTAGATTTTGAATTTCTAGTTGACTCAGATCCTCTCATTTATAACTCCTTATTAAACTATGTTTTTTTGATTTATTCAAGCATTTAATATTTTTTATTTTATTTTTCATGGACGAATCCTCTCAATGGTTCTTGCAAATGGTATAGCCTCCCTTAAATGGTGCAATCCACATATCCATGCAACAAGCCTTTCAATCCCCATTCCAAATCCAGAATGTACCACTGTCCCATACTGTCTTAAATCTAAATACCAACTAAAATCATACTCATTCAAGCCAGTATTCAAAATGTTTTTTTTTAAGGATTCATAATCCTCTTCACGTTGACTTCCTCCAATAATTTCTCCATACCCTTCTGGCGCTAATATATCCATACATTTAACAAATCGAACATCACTCTCATCTCTCTTCATATAAAAAGGCTTTACTTGCGCAGGATAATGCGTTACTACGATAGGTCTATCATGCATAAAGCTTAATTCCGTCTCTTGTGGTGCGCCAAAATCACCTTCTAACTGCTTATTCATTAACAACTCTAATTTATGCTTTGCATCAACGTATGTCATTCGCACAAAGGGCCTCCTAAGCATTTTTAAAATAGTTAATTCTCGTTCTAAAATGTCGCTTAAATCTTTTTCATGTTTTTCTAAAACTTTACTAACTGTAAAACAAATTAATTCTTCTGCAACTTCTATGATTCTATCCAAGTCAGCAAATGCCATTTCTGGTTCTACCATCCAAAACTCATTTAAATGCCTTCTAGTTTTACTTTTTTCGGCTCTAAAAACAGGACCAAAGCAATATGTTTTTCGAAAAGCCATACATGCTGCTTCTTGATATAACTGCCCAGATTGAGATAAATAAACACTTTCATTGTTTACCCATTTTGTATTAAATAACGTTGAGGTCTCTTCACATGAAGAAGCTGTAAAAATTGGACTGTCTACAAGAGTAAAATTATTTACCTCAAAATATTCTCTCACTGCATTTATTACCGCTGAACGGATTTTCAATATTAAATGCTGACGAGAAGATCTCAACCACAAATGGCGGTATTTCATTAAAAAACCATCACTATGATCTTTTTTACTTATAGGAAATTCTACAGTATTTTCGAATAAAATAGAATATAAACTTGCATGCACTTCAACCTCTTTATAAGGAGCCTTTTTTTCTATTCTTACAAAGCCCTTGATGGAAATTACAGATTCTACTAAAAGGCTAAGAATTTGATTTACTTGAATAGTTGTAAATCTCTCTTTTAAAAATAACACTTGAATTACGCCGGTACCATCACGAATATTGATAAATACAATGTTACTAGTTTCACGCTTATTGTATACCCATCCTCGGATCTCTACCTCCTTATTAATATATTCCGTTATATAACAAATTTCAGTCATGTTTGTTTTATATTAATACCGCAAAAAAAAAGAGTCAATTTCATTTGTTAAATAAATACTAAATCTTTTTAAAAGTACTTGAAATACATTGATATTATCGCTAGACTTTGAAAGATGAATTATAATCAGCATAATATTCACTATTTTTTTGACAAACACCATATCTATTTTGATACACGTATTTTAAAAAGAGTTTTACAAGATGGAAGATTAACTCACAATGTCTTAAATGACTATATTAGCCAACTTCCAGATATTTCAGACCAGGCTGACGATCTTTATGAAATTATTTTTGAAAATAAACCCGAACAAACGGATGACGAACCTGATCTGCCCTCCGACACGCTTCAATAAAACATTTTAATAAAATATTTTCTATGGATAATTGGAGAATTTGGTTATCATACTCTGGTACTTGTTTTTCTGGGTTTCAAAAACAGCATAAGAGGCCTTCCGTTCAAAAAGAAATAGAACAAGCTTTTTTTTTCATACTTGGTTATATTCCAAGCCTACATGTAGCTGCCAGAACAGACGCAGGTGTACATGCCATTGGTCAAGTAATTTCATGTAAATTTAAAAGTAGATTCACAAATAAATCACTGCAAAGTGCGATTTCTCACTTTTTAATACCAGAAATTACAGTCTATAGAATAGACAAAATGCCCTTAATTTTTCATGCAAGAAATCATGCGATTGGAAAACTCTATACTTATAAAATCCTACAAAAAAACATTCTACTTGCCCAAAAAAAAATATTTTTTCCTTTTAAATTAGATCCCTACAAAATGAGAATAGCGTCCCGTTATCTAGTCGGCGAACACGACTTTTCAAGTTTTCGGTCTAAAAGCTGTTCTTCAAACTCCCCCAATAGACTTATTTGGAAAATCTCTATAGGTATTCAACAATCTAAGGCATTCCAAAATACAAGCTTCAATTCAAGAAATTTCTCACCTCAAGAAATTAATATAAAAATTTTAGGAAATGCCTTTTGTCATAATATGGTCAGAATAATAATTGGTACTATAATTAAGGTAGGAAGTGGCAAGATAAACCCTGAACAATTAAAAAAAATTTTAAATGAAAAATCCAGAAATTTTTCAAATGTAACATCTCCTGCTAGTGGGCTTTATCTAGAAGAAGTCTTTTATCCAGATACAATTAAAAATGCATTCCTTCCAAATTGGGCTATACTTCCTAAAGGTAATATAGGTTAAAAAATGCTTAATCTTGGAATATTCGAACTTTCCACTATCATAATCCTTTCAATTATTCTTTTAAATCCTGCAAAAGTTCCAAAAACACTACTACTAACTATCTATAATGAATCTATGCTTACAAAAATAAAAAAACATATAATAAAAAGAATAACCAAAATTCTTAACAAAAATAACAATTACGAACCCTAATTATGGACCTTAAAAAATATCCTATATCCATTCACTTTACCGACCTCAAATATACACTAAAAAACATTTGCATTTGCCTTTTATGCAGTACCATTATTAGCTCATTTTATCTAGAGTCTTTGTTGAATTTCCTGTTGCACCCTATCCAAAGCTGCCTGACCTCTTCTCACAAAATAATAATATTAAGCCCTTATGAATTTTTCTTTATCCAAGCCAAAATCTTATGCGCCAGTAGCCTAATTATTTCTAGTCCATGGATAATATTTTACTCCTGGTCCTTTATTCAACCCGGGATATATCATTCTGAAAAAAAAATTATCATATCTCTATCCGCTTTATTTCTGCTTTGCTTTATAATAGGGTGCCTGTTTGCATATTTCTATGTAATGCCGTTTTCCTTTTCTTTTCTTATTAATTCTCTTCCTTCCTACATAGAATACCACTATTCGATATCTTCTCTCATTTCATTTTCTTTAAATTCTTTAATTTCCTTTGGACTTATATTTGAAATCCCAATTCTTATTTTTTCAATTACATATTTTAAAATAGTTGAGGTAAATACATTATCTAAAAATCGAAGATATGTAATAATTTTATCATTTATCATTGCCGCAATCATAACTCCAACTTCAGATCCACTAATTCAAACTATTACAGCAATTCCACTAATCTTTTTTTTTGAAATAGGACTACTTTGCTCCAAGATTTGCACATCACTTACCAATGCAAAACGAACTAAAAATTTGCTCTAAAACACCATTTCTAATATTCTTTCCATACAAACTCTCTAATGATGTAAGAATATAATTTAATTCTTCAGCTACAAATTCTTCTTTCCCAAAGGCATCGTTTTCTGACAATAATAGCAATACATTATTTAACCCTGTATATATCTTATCAAATTCATTTTTTTGTCGCTTATTTATCGCAATATTGTACTCTAATGAAAAATCTTCCTCAAAAAATATAATCGAAATAACTGACTTAATCAAAACAGATATTGCACAATGGGTTTTTCCTGAAATGCCTTTGCAATTCTCATGTAAATCAATCTTATTAAATACTTCTATGATCGAATTTTCCAATAAACATAAATCAAAATACATACTCTCATTACAAGTTTCTAATACCAAAGCAATAACAAGGCAAACTGTTTTTATTTTTTCTTTTGTCTTATGAATTCCCATCTTTTCCACAGGGTCTTGTGCATCTTTATGTAAACCGGCAGTATCAATAAATGTAAAACTAAATCCATCTGTAACAAATTCAACATCTATAATATCTCTTGTGGTGCCTGGTAAATCATACACTAAAGATTTGTCTTGCCCACTGATCGAATTTAGAAGTGTTGATTTTCCAACATTCGGCATTCCACAAATTGCTATGGAAAATCCTTCCATCATTTTAGTTTGAAAATAATGAGACTTTAATATGGTTTTTATTTTATCAATTAAGCACCTTAGCTCATTTTTGTATAAACCCCACTGAATACAAGGTATTAATTCCTCTGGAAAATTTAAACGCACTTCAATCTCAGACAATAACTTTATGACTAATTCAGAAATGGCGTCTAAATAAGAAAGATTCTCTCTACTGAGACTTGTTAGTGCAAACTTTAATAGTCTCTCCGACTTGGCAGAAATTAAAGCACAAATCGATTCTGCTTGCATCAAATTAATCTTTCCAGATAAAAAAGACCTCTTTGTAAACTCTCCTGGACTTGCAAATACAGCTCCTGCGTTCTCTAATTTTTCAAATATAAGACTGATTATTACCGGATTTCCATGAGATATTACTTCAAAACTCTTCTCTCCGGTAAAGCTTTTATGATTTGGATACTTAACACAGATAACATCATCTATACCACTAAAAGTTCCTCTAGTGACTACAAAATTTTTTTGTTTTCCAGATAATGGCTTAAATACTGTTTTTAAAATATCATGCGATTTAGGACCCGAAACTCGAATCAATGCTAATGCACTTCGACCTGGTGGTGTTGCCAATGCATATATTGTTGTCATATTATATTAGTAATCTTTTTTTTTATAATTCTAAACAAATCTTGAACTATTGGTGTCACCCCATAAATTTTTGAAAGATCACAAAATGTTCGTGGACGATATCGCTTAATCTTATCGCTCATTTCTCGACTTAATCCTGGAATGTCCATCTCAAAAATGCATTCTGGTATTGCATCATTAAAATCTGACTCTTGAGAGCTTTGCTCTTTTTGCATACGAATAAGATACTTAGAGTATCGATCCTCTGTATCTATCCTGGATTTAATACTGTATGCGCAATCATGGTTTTTCGATTTTGCAATACTTTCTTCAAAAAAAGATAATCTATCATAATCCTTAGAAGACAACAGTCCTATTCTGTACCCAAAATGAACAAGCCTTTGATATACATTGTCCTCTCTTAAATAAAGACGATATTGAGCCCTCGATGTCAACATTCTATACGGCTCTTCTGTTCCATTATGAACTAGATCATTTACCATCACTCCAATATACGACTGTGAAGGACATAATATAAGAGGCTCCTTTCCAAAAAACTCTAAAGCAACGTTTACTCCTGCAACTAATCCCTGAGCCGCTGCTTCTTCATATCCTGTAGTTCCGTTAATTTGACCTGCAAGAAAAAAACCTTTAATAGATTTCAAAGCCAATCTCGCATCTAATTGTGTCGGCTTAACAAAATCATATTCAACTGCATATCCCCATCTTGTTACCCGCGCTGTTTCCAATCCTTTTATAGATCTTAAAAATTTAATTTGTGCTTTTGGCGGTAAAGAGGTCGATAAACCATTAATATAATACTCAGTAGAATCTATGCCTTGTGGTTCTAAAAATATTAAATGAGATTCCTTATGTGGAAATCGCTCTACTTTATCTTCTATGCTAGGACAATAACGTGGCCCTTTAGAAGAAAGCTTGCCATTAAAAATCGGAGACAATCCTTGCATTACAAACTCATGTATAAGACAGTGGCTTATTGCATTTGTACTAGTCAAAAAACAAGAAACTTGTTTCAAAAAAGGTTTTCTACTTGAAAACGAAAACATAGGTGCTGGATCTTGCGGACGTTGTTCCTCTAAACAAGAAAGATTAACACTTCTAGAATCCAATCTAGGACATGTGCCTGTTTTTAATCTGCCTAATTCTATACCAAGGTTATAAAGACTCAATGCAAGACTGTTGGAAGAGGATTCTCCTATCCTCCCACCTCCATTTTCTCGGTCCCCTAAATGAATCTTTCCATTTAAAAACGTTCCTGTGCATAAAATAACAAAGCTTGAAAACAATATTTCACCTTGAACTAATTTTACACCAATTACTTGTTCTTTTTTTACTAGGATTTCTGCAACCTCTGATTGTATGATTGTTAAATCTTCTAACTTGGATAATTCACATAAAACATTTAATCTGTAAACTTCTAAATCAATTTGACATCTTGTGGCCCTTACAGCTGGTCCCTTTGAAGCGTTTAGCATTTGAAAATGTATACCACTTCTATCAGCCATTTGTGCCATTTTTCCACCTAAAGCATCTATTTCTTTTACCAAATGTCCCTTGCCCACTCCACCTATTGCCGGATTACAACTAATTGAAGAAACTCTATCAAAAAGGCCTGTAATCAGCAATGTTTTCATCCCCATTGAAGATGTCGCAACCGATGCTTCACAACCTGCATGGCCTCCTCCTACAATTATAACATCCCACTTCATATTTTATCTTTTTTTGACCTCTACGGGATTCGAACCCGTATTTATAGCATGAGAGGCTATCGTCCTAACCCTTAGACTAAGAGGCCTTGAAAAAATATATCACACTTTTTTTAATTCACAAAGCTTATTATTAATTAAAAATTAATTAAAAAAATATAATCAACCTCTTTAGTTTTATTTCAAATTAATATATATGTATAATTATGAAAATAATATTTTTTCTATTTAAGATGGTTCCAATACTTGGATTAGTGGTCTATGCAGGAGTAAATTCTGCTCATAACGTAAACTTAAATGAAAATCTTTGGTCAGAATTATCTGAATCTCAACGATTATCTCATGCAGTTAGCTTTCCTTCATTGGCTCCTCTAGTCCAGAGGATTAAACCATCTGTGATCACTGTAAACACAGAATACACAACAGCTATTTCGCCTTCTTTCAATGATTTTTTTTCTTTTCTAGAGCCCCATTCAGGGCCTAAATCGTTTAAAAGTGCCGGCGTTGGTAGTGGTTTTATTATAAATTCTGAAGGCATTGTTGTTACAAATTATCATGTAATCGAAAACGCCTCTAGAATAAGGATTAAAGCATCTGAAAGCACTAGAGAATATGATGTAGATATTCTTGGAACTGACCCAGAAAACGATATCGCTCTTCTACAAATTAAAAGTAAACGTTCTGATTGGCCAGTATTACCTCTAGGTCGCTCATCTACGGTTAATGTCGGGGATTTTGCTATCGCAATTGGAAACCCTCTTGGATTGGAAAACTCAATATCATTTGGACCAATATCTGCGATTGGTCGTCGTCACGTTCAGCCGTCTGGAAAACGTGGTCTTTTTGACTTTATTCAAATTAATGCAACTATCAATCCGGGAAATTCAGGTGGCCCTCTTGTAAATTTAGCAGGAGAAGTTATAGCTATCAATACTGCTATTACAGCTTCCGGACAAGGTATCGCTTTTTCCATACCGATTGATCAAGTCAAACATATTTTATATCAATTAAAAAAATACGGTAAAGTTATCCGAGCCGGCATTGGTATTAAAGCAGAAATGTTATCTGCAGAAATAGCTAACGAAATAGGAGTTCCCGTCCCGTATGGAATTTTGGTCAGAGAAGTTTTTCCTAACTCACCTGCCGCAAAAATTAAGCTTCAACCAGGAGATGTCATTATAGAATTTCATGGAAAAAAATTACATGATCCATACGTCATGCCTGCAGAAGCCAATATTGCAGGTGCTGGCGCATCTGTACCTATTAAAGTATACCGAAATAAAAAGCTTTATACATTTACTATTACTCTTAAATCTTTAGAGGAAATTCAAAACGTTCCTGGCCAAAGAATTATTGAAAGTCTTGGAATTCAAATAGAAAACTATGCAGATAATGAAATTGAAGGTGCACGCATAATTACTATACCTCCCTCCTCACTTGCCGCAATGGCGGGTTTTGAAAAATTCGATATCATATATAGTCTAAATGACACAACTATTCGTCATACAACTGCTTTCCATATTGTTTTACGAAAAGCCAAGTCAGGTCAACTTTTAAAATTTGGAGTAAAAAGAGGCAATGCGTATGTTCTCATTCTGATGAGAAAGCCATGAAAATCTTATAGAGTCATGATTTCTTTTTCTTTATTTTTAGAAATTAAAATTAACTCATTTATCTTTGTATCGGTTTTTTCCTGAATAACTTTTAATAGTCTTTTTTCTTCATCTTCTTCTGTTATCATCTTTTTTACATCTTCATTCAATGATCGTCTAATATTTCTTATTGAAACTTTTGATTCTTCCAAAAAAGTTTGTACTTGCTTTAATAAGTCTCTACGTTTTTCTTCTGTTGGTTCTGGTATATTAATATTTACGCTATCACCTTGAATCAAGGGAACTAGCCCAAGATTGGATGATAAGATAGCCTTTTCAATTGATTTTATAAGACTCTTATCCCATGGCTTAATCGTAAAACATCTCAAACCTAAAGAGCTCAATACTGAAATCTGATCCAAAGGTACTTTTTCACCAAAATAATCAACCCTAATTGAATCAAATATATGGATATTGCTTCTTCCACTCTGTAATTTTCTCAATTGACTTTTTAAAAGCTCAATTACATTCCCCATCTCTTCTTCTAGTTGACAAATATACGTATTATGCATATGACTCCATCAATATATTACAGTTCCCTCGCTCCTCTCGTCAATAAGATATGACAATTTTCTTATATGCTTCATGTTCAAAACATATATAGGAATAAGAAAATCTCTACACAAAGTAACAGCTGAAAGATCCATTACATTAATCTTTTTAATTAAAAATTCATCATAAGATATTTCATTATATAATATTGCTCTTGAATTAGCTACGGGGTCTTCATTGTAAACTCCGTCTACCTTTGTTAATTTTATTAACCAATCAGCACCGTGCTCTATCGCTCGTATAGCCGCTGACGTGTCCGTTGAAAAATAAGGAATTCCTGTCCCGCCCCCTACTATAACAATGTTTCTATCCTTAAATGCATTTTCTGCTTTTTCTACACTATATTCTTCACAGAAATTTCCTACTTGAATTGTCGAATATAATACTGACGGAACACCCTCTTTTTTTAATGCATCACATAAAGCAAGTGAATTAATGATAGTAGCTATCATCCCCATAGAATCTACGGACAATCTACTAATATTGTATTCTTTATGTTGAGCTCCTCGTAAAAAGTTTCCACCTCCTAAAACTATTAAAAGTAAAAATCCAAAATTATATAAATACTTCAAATCACTTGCTACTTTATAAACGTTTTCGATGGAAAAACCAGAACCTTGTGTATCCTTTTGCAATGACTCGCCTGATATCTTAAGTACGATTTTCTTCATATTTTATATTCTACCCTTCAACTCTCAATTGCGCAATGCTTTAAAACATGATAAACAAAATGACTATGCATACACATTTTCACTCATTCTTTCTCCACTTTAACCTTGAATCAGGATGTTCTATCGAATCATTATGTATAACTCTTTTAAAATTTAAAGATTCTCTAGCCTTTTTACAACATAAATTAAGTAAGATTGCAATTATTCAATTAAAAAAAGATCAATTATCAGTATTCCCAATTGACTTTAAAATAGATCATATATTAAATCTTCAATCTATTTCCAAATGCCTCTTACTAAAAACACTAACTCTGCTTAATGAAATTAAATACTATCCTTCTCCTAAGGAATCTATTTATATAGTTATTTTTTTTTTAATAATAGAACATTTAAATCCTCAATTTATATCGTCTTCTGACCTTCCAATCAATTGTATCAATAAACAAAGTGTTTTCCCATTAATTCAATCCATTCCTACATTTGATTCAAATGTCTCTACATCATGCGATATTATCTGCTTAGCTATTTTAAGAACCTGTGTGGCGTCTTTCTCCTCAAGGCCATCGTGTAAAATTATAAAGACCTGTACTTCATCAAACTTTAACATCACAATCTCTCAATGCTTACAACGGCCCATTCTATCTCAGAATACTCAAATAAATAGTCAATCTTTACTATGCATAGAAGTATCACTATGTAGTAATGTTTCAGAAAACTTAATTAATTTTATAAACAAATTAAAAGATATAGGTGCTTTTCGCATATCGTTTTGGAATTCAACTAATCAAAATTTAAAATTTGAAATCCAAATGAAAATAGTATCATCCAAATTGTATAAAGATAAAATTATAAAATTCTTATTTCAATCAAGTTCCACTAGCGAAGTATTAATATATCCTATTGAAAACTTTTCTGCCTTTATAAAAAATTCTTTTATAAATCTAGGATCCATTCAAAAACCAGACATTCATGAAACAAGTCAATATTTTTTTAACGGAAAATTATGCTCATCCAACACGACCCTTACCACAAGGATATAAAAAACATACATTGTCGTATTAAATGATTATTATCGATATGATATAGTCATATTTTTATCTTTTATAAAAATGCTTGAATCATAAAACCAATTATTATATTGACCATAATGATCAATGCTTAATATTATAGATTCTTTATATTGTTCTAATATAAACTTTTGACATAAATAACTTGACTGAAGATCCAATGGCGCAAACACTTCATCTAACAAAATAAAATCAGCACTATTCAATAATGTTTTCAGAATAGATATTTTCTTTTTCTCTCCACCACTTAACAACTTTACCCAATCTGTTCTCTTTTCGCTCCAATCACTTCTGCATAGTTTTAATTTTTTACAGGAAAAATGTCCTAAATTTTCTCCGATTAACTCTTCCAATGAAACGTACGGAACAAAATATTCATCCTGTAATATCATGGCAAATTTTGGATTTCGCAACCCGAAATAAAAAAGAAAACCTTCCCCTTTTAATTGAAAATCTTGATACCCCTTTAAAATTTTTAAAAAAGTTGACTTACCAACTCCATTCTCACCTACTAGCGAGTATCTCTTCGCTTCTTCTCCTATTACAAGGTTAATTCCTGTTCCTAAAAGTTTGTGGTCTACCCCAAATGTCAAATTCTGAATACCAATAGCAATGATGTTAGAAGGCACATAGGATAGTGTTAAATTCAGGCTATAAACTGGGTTATCAATCCAAAAAAAAACTTCCTGCAAATTTTTACTTAACAAAGAAGATTTAACTAAGTCCGCCGAATTTCTACCTGTCCATGCAAGGGCTAATGCTATCTCATAGCCAGCATTTGATATTTTAGAAATTTTAGCTTGCTGTTCAATAATTCTTAATTTTTTTAATTTTATATTATCGTATCTTTTACAAGTAGATGCTATAAACGCATATTTAGAAACATATTCTAAATTGGTCACAAAATTATGAACTAATGGCTGCAAACCCAATAACATTCTTCGAAATCTCTCTATGCTCTTCTTTTCAATAACAAGCTCATTAATTTTTTTTTGAAGATATAAGATATTATTTCCCAAAATTATTGAATCAGGCTTATACATTAAATCCGTTTGAATATACGCAACTTCAGTATCTATTTGGTTTAGTAAAGAAAATTTACAAGTGCACTCATCTGCAATAATATTGCTTAACGTTAAGCCAAATTCTTCTACCAACGCAATCCAATACAGCATTTCTATCGAATTCAAATTATATAACAATAAAATATTATATAATAGCTTTGCCTGCGCTTGTAAAAAACTAGAGTATAAGATAATTCCTGAATCGATTAAATCATATAGGTGAACATATAAATTACGCATTTCAGATTCTGACCATGTTATACTCGCAATCTTTGATAAGACCTCCTCATGTAAATATATTTGCCTTACTTTATACTCTAAAGCTTCTAAAAAATCATATCGATCCCACGTTACTACAACTGTCAACAATGAATCTGCCGTGCTTTGGGCCAATAAATATAAGAGATAAATTTTTAACGGCCCATAAAATCTTGAATATTCCATATTTAATGGCTCAGTCCAAATGGCGGTATAATATGGATGTGCATTTGAAATTATTTTAATAATAAATAGCTGGCTTGATAAAACTTCTAAGGTTTGTTGTTCTATATACAAATTAATACTTCTCTCTGGCAAGAGTTTTCTCAATATTTTTTCTATATTATCCCTTACATGATTATTTGATTGTGATAATTTTGATTTTTTATACACATATAAATAATTACTAAACATAACCCCTAAAAAGTTTTCTAAAAACACATTGTGTATATTCAATGCTCTCACTAAACTTAAGGAAGAAGCAAACCCATTCGAAATACAGGAACCTTCTATCGTGCTACTGATTCCTGCACCAAATAAAACCCACCATATATTTTCCCCATAGCAAAAACCAGAAATTCCACCTTCAATCAAAGATAACGAATACTCATTTAAGGGCTGCATGCCATGATATGCCCAATTTAACCCAAAGCTTATTCCTAAGACATAATTTAACTGATAAGGTAAATCTACCTGTTTTAACACACTAGCTCCAACTAAAGCTGCTCCAAAATACCTATGATCGACTACCTCATATGCAACTCCAACTTCATCCAAAATGCCTAAAGCAGTCCCAAAAAAAAATCCATCTGCGCCTTTTATTTGATATCCAAGAAGTCCGCCACTCATTGGTCCTTCCCATTGTGCTATAAGGCTTAGCGAACAAAAAAAAAATAAAAAAAATCGTGTCATGCATTTTCATAAGAGAAATATATGCTATAAAACATAATTTCTCTTACCAAATTAAACCATATTATCTGGGTTTACATGTTTATCAAATTCTTCCCCTGTCATTAAATTCATTGAAAGAACGGCTTCTTTTAATGTAATGTTTTCTTTATGTGCTTTTTTCGCAACTTTTGCTGCTAAATCATAACCTATAATAGGCGTAAGCGCAGTTACTAGCATTAAAGACTGTTGTTTTATTTGCTGTATTTTATTCAAATTTGGTACAAGTCCTCGTGCGCAATTTTTTTCAAAACTCAAGCAGCTATCTGCAATTAAACGTATCGACTGCAATAAATTATGTATAATCACAGGTTTGTATACGTTCAACTCAAAATTCCCTTGGCTGCCTGCCATTGAAATTGTTGTATGGTTTCCAAAAATCTGACAACAAGCCATTGTCATTGCTTCTGACTGTGTTGGATTTACCTTGCCTGGCATAATAGATGACCCAGGTTCATTTTCAGGAATAGAAATCTCGCCTAAGCCCCCCCTCGGTCCACTTGCCATCCACCGAATGTCATTCGCCATCTTCATCAATGAACAGGATAAACTACATAATAAGCCTGACAAAGCAACTAGCGCATCATTCCCTGCTAATGCAGCAAATTTATTCGGAGAGGTGTAAAAATCAAGACATAAGACTTTACTTAATCTTGCTGCTATTTTTTCTGCATACATCGGATGAGCATTTAACCCTGTCCCGACCGCTGTTCCTCCTGCTGCTAATTCTCCAATGTTTTTTTTAAAAATTTCAATATTATCCTTTGCTAATTTAATCTGATATGCCCATCCACTGATTTCCTGCCCAAGTGTAATAGGAGTTGCATCTTGTAAATGAGTGCGGCCCATTTTCACAATAGCTTGATACTTTTCAGCCTTTTCATGTAAAGTTTTCCACAATTTTTCTATAGCTGGAAACAAATCTCTATGCAAAGCTATCATTGTTGCTACATGCATAGCTGTAGGAAATGTATCATTTGTACTTTGCCCTTTATTAACATGATCATTCGGATGCACAGGATGCTTACTTCCGATCACTCCTCCTGCAATTTCAATGGCCCGATTTGAAATGACCTCATTCAAATTCATATTCGTTTGCGTCCCTGATCCTGTTTGCCAAACCACTAATGGAAATTGATCATCTAGTTTCCCTTGTATAATTTCCTCTGCTGCCTTTTGAATTAAGTTTGAAACATCTTTAGGGATTTCTTCTAATTCCCCATTTACATAAGCCGCCGCTTGCTTCACATAGGCATACGCACAAATAAAATCTATATGAAATCGCTCATTACTTATTTTAAAATTTTCTAAACTACGCTGAGTTTGTGCTCCCCAATACGCATTATTCGGTACTTTTATTGAACCGAAGCTATCAAATTCTTCTCTCATCATCTTCTAAGTCCTCTTTTGAGTAAATACAATGAACATAAATATTGTCTATATCTCTACATTGACACTCCTGCTTAAATAACTTAATCTTCCCCTGTTGCTATGCACCCGTAGCTCAGTTGGATAGAGTACCAGACTACGAATCTGATGGTCACACGTTCAAATCGTGTCGGGTGCGTAGCCTTCAGGAAATCTCATGAATCCAATTTTTTTCTATGTTCCTATCTTAAACCTTCCCTTAAATTCATTTTTTATTTTTTTATTAATTTCCGCTTCTATTGGATTAGAAATTTGCCAAATACAATTTAGATTTATTTCTTCCTCTTCACCACTTTTCAAAAACATTATACATACAATCCACTCTTATCTCTATTTCGGAGCTATAGGTGCTATAATCGGTGCCAATTGGTTAGATTTGTTAATTCAACATTTGGTCTCTATCCATGCCTTTCAAAAGCCAAATCTTTCTTCTTCAATTTGGCAAGGTGGCTTTGTCTATTGGGGGGGCCTTATCGGATTTTTAATCTTTTTTGTCCTATATTCAATTCGAGCTCATATTCCATGTCGTTTTTCCATGGATATAATATCATTAGCCATTCCGATTTGTCATTCGATTGGACGTCTTGGGTGTATATGTGTCGGTTGCTGCTTCGGAAATCCTATGATAAAATTTAATCATCTTGGCTTATGCTATCCACCATCTTCATTCGCTTTTGAATCCTTTCCCTGTCATCTCAAGCAAATTTCATATCCACTATTTCCATTTCAGCATATCGAAGCAATATCTTCTCTAGCTATTCTGGGTATATTATTAAAAGTTTATCAATATAAAAGTTTTAATGGTCAACTAATGTATGTATACGTGATATTGTACTCTACGGTAAGATTTCTTTTAGAATGGGTTCGTGGCGATGCCGAAAGAGGAATCTTCTTCTCTATATTTTCTACAAGCCAACTTTTATCTATCTTCTTCTGTTTATTCCTCTTACTCTTAAATATAATATCATTTAGGAAAAATGGAGGTGGCGGGAGTTGAACCCGCGTCCGAACAACTTGAAAACTTTAAATATCTACACATTTATTTTTTGAAATTCTATCATTTTAGCAACTCCAAAAAAAAATCACTAAAACATTTTATAGAATTCATATTTTTAATATAAATTCTGAAAATAAAAAACTACAACATATGATTATACATATGCTGCTTCTAAAGCAAAATTATCGTTTGCATTTATATTGTTTCTTGACATTTAACGAGAAATTCCCTCGATGTGCATTTAAATTAAAAATCATTCGTCGATACCTTTACACCCCCTTTTCCATTATTAGATTTGAGTAATTTCACTTAAATCTAATCGTTTAACAAGCTTTAAAGATGTTCGTAAAAATTTTCTACTCAAGTCTGTTGAAAAAAAGCAATCTCTCTTATTCTTTTCATAAGAAAGCAACGTTTGTTTTGATATCTTAGCAAATATCTTGACTAACTCATCCCTTCCATCTATCCATTTTACAGAAATTTTATCCAAACTCTCATTCTCAAACAATTTTAATATTAAAGGATAGTGAGTACACGCTAAAATTACAATGCGAATATTCTCATTTAAATTTCTTAGATAATATTTTACTGCTTGTCTCAACAATGGCCCGTTATAAACTCCTTCTTCTATCAATGCTACTAATAAAGGACATGATTGTAATTTTATTTGGCCCTTAAATCCATATCTCTTTAATAATGTTTCATAAATTCCAGATTTAATAGTAGACTGTGTCCCTAGTATCAAAACAGATTGTTCATTACAAATTTTAACATAATTACAAAAAGACTCTATAATAGGTTGAATAATTCCAAGTACTGGTATTCTTAATACTTTTCTTATTATAGACAATGAATGAGCCGTACTAGTGTTACAAGCTATAATCAAAAATTTTAAATTAACTCTTTTCAATAATGATCTAACACTCATAAGTGTATAGTTAATTACTAATTCTGCACTTCGCCCGCCGTACGGCACATGTGCCGTGTCTGCAATATAAGCAAATGATTCTGTTGGAAATCTTGCACTTAAAGTTGACAATATACTTAACCCACCCTTTCCAGAATCAAAGATTCCTATATATTTAATTTCTTCCATTTTATATTTTATTTATTATAATAAAGATACAACGTTTAATCAAGAATAAATAAAATTAAAAGATATGAAACAATGCATATTTATCTCTGGCTTACACTTCTTTTCCAGCAGCGAGTCTTCGAAATTTAAAAGAAATATTCAAAATCTATTGGCTAAGTTAAAAATACCAAAATTTAAACTTCATATCTTATTCATACAATCAAATGAGATGAAGCTTTTGACACGTAGATGGAAAAAAAAACAAAAAAGTACAAATGTTTTAGCTTTTCCAATTAATAATCTATATATAAACGTAGAGATATATGGAATTATAATAATATCAATATCAAAAAAAAAATCTTCCAATATAAATCAAAAAGCCTTCTCTTTATTTATCCATGGATTTTTGCATTTATTAGGCTTAAACCATCACAAAAATTTTAAATATGCAAAACAACAACTTGTTACCGAAACTTTTCTAATAAAACAAGCAAATAATGTTACTTGTTTATCTCTTTTTAATAATATGGCCTTATCCTTATAAAAGAATTAACAACGCATTATGCGATTAAAAAAAAGATACATAGCTACTATGGAAGAATAATGAATCAAAGAAATTTCAGCAAATAAAGAGCAACTTGGATAATAAATGCACTTATTACCTAAATACAACCCAATTACGTATTTGTACAACAATAAAGTTATCATTTTATAATGTTATAAACACATTTTTATGCTTTAATTAATATAATGTCAAACACTTTAATGCTTGAAAGAACCCATACCTGCAATGACTTATCTCTTATACACTTAAACAACAAAGTAACTCTCATGGGATGGGTGCATACTTTAAAATGCTTAGGAGGTAGATGGTTTCTCAATTTAAGAGATAGATATGGACTTACACAAATCGTATTTAAACCTGAGCATAGCTTCGAATGGACATACATATTAAAAGAAATAAAACTCGAATATTGCATATGCATTCATGGAGTCGTCGAATCTAGAGTCCAAAATGGGGGATCATGCAATGCAAATATTGCAACTGGCCAAATCGAAGTAAATGCGCTACAAATGTATATCTTAAATAAATCGCTAAATCTCCCTTTTCAAATTAACAATAAAAACACTGTAAATGAAGATCTTCGACTTGAATATCGTTTCTTAGATTTAAGAAATCCATGTCTTCAATATAAAATTCTCTTAAGACATAAACTTTTAACTTTAACAAGAAAATACTTTAACACACATAAGTTTATAGAAATTGAAACTCCTATTCTGAGTAAATACACTCCTGGAGGTGCTCATAATTTCCTAGTACCATTTAAAGATAACCTTTTTTTTTCATTATCTGAAAGCCCACAATTATATAAACAAATGCTAATGATTGCAGGATTTGACCGTTATTTTCAAATTGCAAAATGTTTTAGAAATGAAGATGCACGTGGGGATCGTCAATTAGAATTTTCCCAAATAGACATTGAAATGAGTTTTTCTAATGAAAGTCAAATTAAATCCATAATAGAACAATTTTTAAGATATATTACTAAAAAATTGCTAAATATTAATTTAGTTATTCCCTTACAACAATTAAGCTATAACAATGCATTAAGAAAATTCGGAACAGACAAGCCAGATCTAAGATCAAAATTTCAACACATAGATATAACTCCGATTTTAGAAAGACATCATAATATTAAAAATTTATTTTTAAAAAATATTATTACTAATAACTTACTATTAAAAGCTATTCATATCCCTGCTAAATTTTCAATCTCCACCAAAGAAGTAGAAAAAATTAAAAAAGATCCTTATTTATCTAATTTTTCCAATTTTAAAATATTACATGTAAAAATAAATAACAATATGCAATGGATGCCACAATCTTTATCTGAAAATATTCAAGAAAATATTTTATCAAAAATAAATAAACTATTCAATATTCGCTCTAATGACTCCCTGTTTCTTATAATAAGTCCTCTCCATTGCATGCAGTCTATCTCTTTCTTTATAAGTTCTTTTTTAGATAAAAAATTTCACACTCTAAATTCTTCAAGCTTTAAATTCCTATGGATAACAGAATTTCCACTAGTTGAATGGAATGAATCAAATCATAAGTTCAAATCCCTACATCATCCTTTTACTTCACCTATTAATGGTAAACTATTAAAAAATTTACAAATAACAAAATCAAGAGCTTATGATATAGTCTTAAATGGAATCGAATTGGGGGGCGGATCTATCCGTATTCACGATAGCCAATTGCAATCCAAAATCTTCAAAAAGTTAAACCTAAATAAAAAACAATTTTCTTTTTTCTTAAATGCTCTCTCTTTCGGTGCACCTCCTCATGGAGGTCTCGCTCTTGGACTGGATCGATTATGTATGCTTTTTTCAAATTCCACTAGTATCCGTGAGACAATTGCTTTTCCAAAAAATTCAAATGGTTTTGACATTTTAACAGGAGCACCAACTGTTATAAAAAACGTTCAAAAATAACTTCTTCGATCCTTGAAATAAAAAAACATATCTTATATGCTTTTTTAATGGTTAAATAAAGAGATGCTGAAAATAAATCAGAGGAAAGTCCAAGCTCCCTATAGAAACAGAACTGGTTAACATCCAGTCAAACAATTTTGAAGGAAAGTGCCACAGAAAAAAAACTACTATAACTAGTACAGGTGAAAAGGTGTGATAAATGCATACCGCAAATTTAGAAATAAATTTGGCAAGGCAAACCCTTCTAGGTGCAAGGTATTAAATGAAAACTCATTCTTGAAATACGCTAAAAATCCCGCTCATATATTATTGCAATAATATTTTAGATAAATATCTCTTATATAAGGTTTGAGACATCCCTTATACAACAGAACTTGGCTTATTTTACAACCATGCAATACTTCTATTTATAACCTATAGAAGTATTGTATTTTAATTCACTGTTATCTTTTTCTTTTTTAAAATATTTTCAATCGGCATATTTACTTTTAAAACACCATTAGAATAACTTGCCTTTGTCCCTTCCGAAAGAACTTTTTTAGGCAATGCTATTATCCTCTCAAAATCACCATATACAATCTCCCTGTGAAAGTAATTCTTGTGTTCATACTCTTTTTTTACCTCTCTCATTCCAGAGATTTTTAGTAATTCACCATCAACCTCTACATCAATTTTTTTTGGATCAATACCAGCAATATGCATTTCTGCAATAACCTGATCATTATCCTCATATACATCCACCGCTAAATCAAATCCTAACTTTTTAAAAGAATTATCTCCTAGCCTTCTAAAAACTTTATCCATTTCTTCAAAAGGCGACCATCTAACTAATGTCATAAAATTTACCTCCTATTAATGAATGTATGCACGATTCACCTATTGTCAAGTAAACTTTTTATACCAATCAAGACATATCAATAAAGAAAATCCACTACTTTTACCGCTCTCAATAGGATTCGAACCTATGACCCTTGGTTTAGGAAACCAATGCTCTATCCATCTGAGCTATGAGAGCGCAATGCTTTTAGCTTTTACATTAATTCTTCTTATTTTATCTCCATTATACCTTTCATATAGGGCTGTAATACCATTGGAATATTAACTGTTCCTTGTCTGGTTTGATTATTTTCTAATATAGCTGCAAAAATTCTGCCTAATGGTAATCCAGAACCATTTAATGTTGTTACAAATTTCTTCTTTCCATACTTATCTCTATAACGAATTTTAGATCTACTTGCTTGAAATGTTCCAAAATCACTACACGAACTAACTTCTCTATATTTATTTTGACTTGGAAACCAAACCTCTAAATCATAAGTCTTACTTGCTGAAAAGCCAGTGTCACCTGTACATAAAAACATTAAACGATGCGGCAAGCCCAAATTTGATAAAATCTTACTAACTCTAATAACCATTAAATTAAATTCCTTTTCAGCATCTTCTTCTTTACAAAATCTTACCAATTCAACTTTTTCAAATTGATGAAGCCGAATTAACCCATTAGAATCTCTACCAGAGGCTCCTGCTTCTGCACGAAAACAAGAAGAGTATGCGCAATAACGTATTGGATTTTCCACATCAACAATTTCATTTAGATGATAATTTGTTACAGGCACTTCCGCTGTTGGAATTAAATATAGCTCTCGAGCATTATCTTCTATAACAACCTTAAATATATCCTTATTAAATTTAGGAAGTTGCCCCGTGCCATATAATGCATTTGATTTCACCAAATAAGGCGGAAAGATTTCTATATCTCCTTGCGAAATATGAAAATCACAGAAGTACTGATAAAGTGCCCTATAAAGCAGTACTCCTATTTTTTTAAAAAAAACAAATCTCGGTCCTGAGATCTCAGATGATTTTTTAAAATCTAAAATATCTAGCAAATTTCCTATTTCTTCATGCGTTTTTGGAATAAAATTAAAATATGTCTTTTGTCCCACAACACATATCTTAATATTTTCCAAGCTTGATTGTCCATGTGGAACATCTGACTTTAATACATTTGGAATATTGAAAAATAATTTTTCTAATTCTTTCTCTATTTCACTTAAATCATTTTTTTTCAACTTAATATCATTAGATAACGCTTTTAACACCTTTCTATCTTTTCCACTTCCATGGCTCGAATCTTTATTTAACTGACATTGCATCTGATTTAATAAAAAAATATTTTTTTTTTTTTTTTGAATCAAATCCCGTATTTTTTCAGAATCTAAAGAATTATCATTCCTTAATTGCAATGATTCTAGCATTTTCTCTATTTCCTTAAAACTTATCATAGCCATCCTTATTTATGAAATACGCCACACTCATATAGATCTTTCAAACAGATTTATTTTTACTGGACAATTCATAGAAAAAAAATTATCTTGAATTTTTTTTTCTAAATATTTTCGATAAGAAGCCAATATTCCTAACCTTACATTAGTCATGAAAAAAAAAGTTGGAGGTGAAACTGAAACTTGCGATCCATAATAAATTTTAACACGCCTTCCTTTATATAATGGTATAGGGTTCTGCGTAACCATCTTTTGTATTAACTTATTTAAAGAAGATGTAGGCACCCTGGTCATATATTGATTATATACTTCAAGTAAATTTTCTAACACATTTTCAATTCCCTCCCCTGTCTTCGCCGATATAAAAAAACATGAAATACCTTTAAGGAAACCCATCTTTAAATACAGCAGCGAAAGAAAATTTTGTTTATCTATTTTTTTTTTCACAAGATCCCATTTATTTACAATAACAATCATCATTTTACTTAATTTTTTAACATGCGACACAATCTTTATATCCTGTTCTGTAATTGGAACATTTGCATCAATTAAAATCATAATAACAGTTGATGTATGTATCACTTTAAATGTATCATATATTGCTTCTTGTTCAAAATCCTTAGCTACACGTTTTTTCCGAATCCCTGCTGTGTCAAAAAATCGTAACCTTTTACCTTTATACTGTGCATCAATCATTACCGAATCTATTGTCGTACCTGGCTTGTGATAAACCAATTGCTTATCATATCCAAGTATGCAATTTAAAAAACTAGATTTGCCGACATTTGGCCTCCCTACCAACGCAATATTTATACCCTTTATTTTATTGTCATCCAACATTTCTACATTAATACGTTTTACATATGCATCATAGATCTTTTGAAAAACATTATCAAGCCCTTGGTATGAAAAAGAAGAAACATAGAACACATTCTCCAAATTCCACCCTTCTGCAGGAACTTTGCACTCATTCTTGCTCAAAACAAGCGTTAATGTTTTATTATACAATTTTGAAGCATAGATAAAATTTTGTTTTGAAAATTCAATCCTATCTACAACATACAATATTAAATCTGCTCCGTTTGCTACCTTAACTATTTTCTCAATATTAATTCTTGAAAAATCTATTGTCAGATCAGTTGAAATTCCTGGAGTGTCAATAATTGTCCATTTACAATCTTTATATTTAATTTCACCGTAAACGAAATCTCTCGTTAACCCTGGAATATTGTTAACGAGATTATCTCCCCCCTTACCAACACACCTATTAAATATCGAACTTTTTCCTGTATTTAAGTTTCCCAATACACATATAGAAAACCCCATTTAATATCTCCTAAAAATTTTCCTCAAAAATCTTCTTCAAAAACCTCATGTCATCAGGTTTTTCTTCAATATTTCTATCTGATGAGTTATGTAAATCATTAAATAAAAACTCTTTCAATAATGCATTTTTATCATTATCATGATAATTAAAAACTTCAATCTCATCCTCAAATACGACTGCTCTTTCTGAATATCCCCCTTTTTCTATTCGTTCCATTTCAAGATCTTCAAGAGTTTTCAACTTAAAATAAGGTTTATCCTTTTTTAGAGATTTGCCTTCCAATAAAATTTCCACATCAATTCCGTCTAACGTTTCATATTCAACTAAAGCAGTTGCAACTTTTTCAAGTTGCTTCATATGTTGTTCTAAAATATCCTTTGCCCTATAATACTGCTCTAAAATAATTAGTTTAACTTCTTTATCTATCTCTTGTGCAGTCAGCTCGGAATATGCTGACTTTTGAAATACACTTTTCCCTAAAAGAATTTCTTCCTTTGTTCCATAGTATAATGGCCCCATTGTGGACATTCCCCAATCGCATACCATAGAATGAGCGAGATCTGTTGCTTTTTGAAAGTCATTTCCAGCCCCACTTGTAATTTCTCCAAAAACCAATTCTTCTGCAATCCTCCCTCCCATCATTATTGCAATTTGGTTTTCAGAGTATGTTTTACTAATTGAGTATCTATCTTGAGTGGGCAACTGCATTGTCAATCCCAACGCCTGCCCTCTTGGAATAATTGTAACTTTATGAACTGGGTCAACATCGTGGCCAATTAAAATAGATACAATGGCATGGCCTGCCTCATGATATGCTGTGTTTTCAATCTCTTGCCGTGACATAATTAAGCTTCGCCGTTCGGTTCCCATTATTATTTTTTCACGAGCAGCCTCAAAATTTTGCATATTCACAATCTCTTGATTTTTCTGAGCAGCAATTAAAGCTGCTTCATTTACAAGATTTTTAATATCGGCTCCACTCATACCAGGAGTTGATCGTGCTAAAATTTCAAGATTAACATCCTTATCTAAAGGCACATTTTTCGTATGTATTTTAAAAATTGACTCTCGCCCATTTAAGTCTGGTCTAGGCACTATAATTCGCCTATCAAAACGCCCCGGTCTTAATATTGCAGGATCTAATACATCTGGCCGATTAGTTGCTGCTATAATTATTATGCCTTCATTTGATATAAAACCGTCCATTTCAACTAGTAATTGATTTAAGGTTTGTTCTCTTTCATCATTGCCACCCATACCCGAGCCAGCTCCCCTGCTTCTTCCAACCGCATCAATTTCATCTATAAAAATAATGCAAGGCGCATATTCCTTGCCTTGCTCAAATAAATCTCTAACCCGACTCGCTCCAACACCAACAAACATCTCTACAAAATCTGAACCTGCAACACTAAAAAAAGGTACCCCTGCCTCTCCCGCAATGGCTTTAGCCAATAAAGTCTTCCCAGTCCCTGGCGCTCCCATTAATAAAACTCCTTTTGGAATTTCTGCGCCTAACCTTGTATATCTCTCTGGGTCCTTAAGAAAGCTAACAATCTCTTGCAATTCCTGTTTGCACTCATCTATACCTGCAACATCTTTAAAGGTATACCCTGATTCATAATCAACAAGAACACGTGATCTATTTTTTCCGAATGAAAATCCTTTTCCATCCGCTTTAGACTGTTTAACCCATATGAAAAATATTCCAAAAAAAACAAGTAAAGAAACCCATTGAAAAATGTATTGACTTTTTCCTACAGGATCCTCTGGTGCAAACTGATATTTCGTTTTGAAAAACTCATGTGCATTATTCAATATAGGATACCAAACACTGACTCTTTCTCCTATCGTATAAAAACGTGTTCCATCTTGCAGCTCGCCAAAGTATTCCCTGCCTTTAATTGTCAAATTCTTTACCTGACCTTCATTTAAAGCAGTCACTACATCTGAAAATGCCTTTTCCTGAACAGGATTGTTATAATCTCCAAAGAATTGAAATAATATCGCACATGTAATCCCTATAAAAATCCACTTTACTAATAAGGTAGTATTATATATACGAAGTTTATTTTTATTTTTATTTCTATTTCTCACATTTATGTTTTTACCATAAACTTTATATTATGTAAATATTCTATACTATATTTTTTATTCAATACTTCCACCTAATAAAAATAAATGATATGAAAACTCAATGAAATCAAAATTGTCTGTAATATGCACTCCAATTGGAAATTTACAAGATTTATCGAACCGTGCTATCGATGTTTTAAAAAAATCAGAAATCATTTTTTCAGAGTCCCAAAAACTAGTTAAAATATTAATAAAAGAAGCAATAATAGAAACAACTAAAACAATTATATCTTGCTCCTGCTCAAAAGAAAAACAAAATGTAAATTTACTGCTACAGGCTCTTTCTTCAAAGATGCAAACATGTTTAATATCTGACGCCGGCGCTCCAACTATTAACGATCCAGGATCTATCTTAATTAAAGAAACCTTAAAAGCCGGTCATCTTGTAGAAGTTATTCCAGGTCCAAATGCAATCATTACTTCAATTATAGGCTCTGGTTTAACAATCTCTCGCTTTAGTTTTTTAGGATTTCTACCTAAAAAAGGACTTTATCGAACTCAATTGATATTACATTCATATAAGCTTGGGTTATCCTTAATCATTTTCGAATCACCAAAACGCATATTCAATACTTTAAAAGAATTATACATTCTTCTTGGTCCTAGAAAAATTGTAATAGCTAGAGAACTAACAAAATACTTTGAAACTTATCATCGTGGTATTCTTGGCTCGGTTTTCTCCCCTCCACTATTATCCAAAGGTGAATTAACTATTATTGTTGAATAAATTGTGAATACAAAATCCACAGTGTTAACTACAGTGCCAAATTACCAACTAGCTTTTACTACCCCTGGTAAAAGACCTTGAAGAGCCATTTGCCTAAATGTTATTCTATTTAACCTAAATTTTCGATAAACTGACCTTGTATTGCCTGTAACTTGACATCGAACAGATTGCCTTACAGGTGAAGAACTTCGAGAAAGCCGATTTAACTGTATTCCCGCTTGAAACTTTTCCAAACGATCTCTACTCGAATCTTTTTGGATTTTTTTTAAAGCATTTCGCTTACTCCAATCTCTTTTCGACAATCTTAATTTTTTTGCTTCTCTAGCAATTTGACATGCTTTCGCCATAACCTTAATATATATTATTCTTTTAAAAATTTCAATATAAATTTTGACTCTTTTAGATTTTATCCCTATAATATGAAAAATATTAACATTTATAAAAACGGGGTGTAGCTCAGCTTGGTAGAGCGCCTGCTTTGGGAGCAGGAAGTCGCACGTTCAAATCCTGTCACCCCGATTTTGGTTTCCATGCGCTCTTAGCTCAGTTGGATAGAGCATCGGCCTTCTAAGCCGAGGGTCACACGTTCAAATCGTGTAGAGCGCGCGAAAAAAATGAAACCCGGAGAAGGTGAGATTCGAACTCACGATAGATTTCCTACGCTGGATTTCAAATCCAGTGCCTTCAACCACTCGGCCACTTCTCCACTTAATCACATCAAATATCTTTATCTTTATAAAAAATAACATATTTAAACATTTTTTCAACTAAACTAAAAATATTTTAAATTAATTCTATTTCATTGTCAAATACAACCTAATGTAAGGCAATAATCAACTGTGAAAAAAAATACAGAAAAAGTTTTATTGAAGTGTCCATCTTTTTGCTTTATTGATTATAAAAGAGAAATTCGAAAATGCATTATCAAATTAAGCAATCAATAATTACAAAGCTACAATCACATCCTTTGGATACTGGATCTCCAGAAGTTCAAATTGGATTATTATCTTCTCAGATTACTATTCTTGCCACTCACTTTAAATATCACCCAAAAGATCATCACTCAAGGCGTGGTTTGTTAAAAATGCTATCCAGAAGACGTTCTTTGCTAAAATACTTAAGCTCTACAAATCTCGATCGTTATTTTATTATTCTCAGTAAATTAGGGTTACGTAAGTAAGTATGAAAATTTTACCTTCACAGTTTTTGCTTGAAATTCCAATCGGAAATTCCTTTATTAAATTTGAAATTGGAAAAATAGCTAGACATGCATATTCATCTATTTGGGTATCCTGGGGTGATTCAATTGTTCTTGTCACAATCTGTCTTAATGAAACTTCAAAATTAGAGGATTTTTTACAATTATCTTGTGACTATATTGAAAAATCATACTCAACCGGTCGCATTCCTGGTGGATTCTTAAAGAGAGAATCTAAATCAAAAGACAATGAAATTCTCTACTCTAGAATTATTGATCGTTCAATTCGACCGCTTTTCCCAAAAAATTTAAATAAAGAAATTCAAATTATTTCAACTGTCTTATCTCATGATAGTATACATGATACCGAAATAATGTCACTCTGCGGTGTTTCCGTTTTGCTATCAGCTTATCCATTTCCATTTTTCATTGAACCGACTTGCTTTACTGGCATGAAAATAGCAAGATTAAATCAAAATTTTATAGCATTCCCTACTTTGGCAGAAAAAAATAAAAGTGATTTAAACTTCTCAATTTCTTTATCTAAAAATAATTTTATCATGATTGAAGGATTTTGTGACAATCTTCCCCATTTTGAAATCTTAAAAGCTTTAAAATTTGCTCAAAAAAATAGCTTTTTATTCTTACGCGCAAATAACATCCTTAAATCTAAGTTATCTAAATCTAAACTGTTTAAATCTAAAAATCGCATGCTAACTCAAAATACTTATGTCAGTTTCGCCAATTTTAAAAGAATTGCTAAAGCATTTATACAGTTAGATTTTTATAAAATTTTGAAGATCAAAAATAAAAAGAAAAGAACTTTCTACACAACTCAATTAAAATCGATTATTATTAATTCCTTCTCAAGTACTCTTTCCAATTCTGAAATTTTATCTCTATTCAGCGAAATAAAATCAATTTATATCAGAAAATACATTATAAAATCTAAAAAACGCCTTGATGGAAGATCATATAAATCAATTAGGCCAATCTCTTACCAGTTAAACATCCTCCCTAGAACGCACGGATCTGCCATTTTTACCAGAGGAGATACGCAAGCTATTGTATCTGTAACCTTAGGATCTAAAACAGATGAGCAAACTATAGAATCTCTTCACAATGAATCTAGCAAAAAATTCATGCTTCATTACAACTTTCCTCCATATACTGTCGGCGAAGTAAAAATGCTGAGGGGAACCTCAAGAAGAGAAATCGGTCATGGGTATCTTGCAGAGCGAGCTTTGGAAAAATCCATCCAATTCCAACGAATTCCATATACCATCCGTATTGTTTCTGAAATAACAGAATCAAATGGTTCTTCTTCTATGGCCTCTGTCTGTGGGGCTTTTCTAGCTCTTTTAAGCTCTGGGATTCCTCTGTCTTTTCCTGTAGTTGGTATCGCCATGGGTATGATAAAAAAGACGCATAAAAGCATTGTTTTAAGTGATATTTCTGGAGAAGAAGATCATATTGGAGATATTGACTTTAAAGTTTGTGGATCATCTACTGGAATAACCGCGATCCAATTAGACATAAAAACAAGTGGGATTTCTTTTAAAGAAATCACTCAAATATTGCACCAAGCCAAAGATGGGCATACGCACATCTTGAATCTTTTAAAAAAAGAAGGGAATGAAAAAAATCATCTCTCAAAATATGCACCACAAACTCTTTCTTTAAAAATTCCAATTGAAAAAATTAGAGAAATTATAGGTCCCGGCGGTCGCACTATTCGAGACTTATCTTCATTAAATAACGTTAAAGTTGATGTTTCTGACACCGGATCTATTCTAATTACAGGTCAAGGTGATACCAATATTCAATCCTCTTTCAAGCAAATGAAACAAATTATAGAAAATACTTCAAGTTAAATCTTTAACTTTTAATTAACCTAGTACCAATTCTATACATTACACCAATTGCCCAACAAGTTACAATAAAACTACTTCCCCCATAGCTTAATAGAGGCAACGTTAGTCCCTTTGTGGGCAAACTTCCAGAAACGACACATATATTAAAGAAAATTTGAATCCCAAGTAATAAATTTATCCCAACTAATAAATAAAAACTTAAATAATCTACAGATTTACTTGCAATACAAAATCCAGCTCCTAAAATTATCATATATAAAATTAAAACACTTACGATTCCAAATATTCCAAAATATTCTGACAACACAGCAAATACAAAGTCTGTATGTGCAGCCGGTAAAAAATTTAAATCAAAAAAAATATACTCACCTCTTTGTCCGAATAATCCGCTTGACCCAAGCAATATTATGCTCTGTATTATTTGATATCCACTAGAATATCTATATTCCCATGGATCAAGTGAGGTCAATAATCTAGCCATCCGATAAGAGCTAGTTGCAATACTATGTAAAAATATAAAGATTGCTACACTTGCAAGCATAATAAGATATCTCATTCGTATATGCGAAGCATATAACATAAAGAACGTAATTAAGAATAATATCACCATAGTACCAAAATCAGGTTCAATAAGTAATAATCCAGCACTAATCATTAAAAAAACGATTGGCTCAAGTAAACCCTGACGAAAAGAATTCATGGATTCCCTGTGTTCCATGAGTTGCATACTAAGGTAACAAATTAAAGATATTTTTAACATCTCCCCTGGCTGAAACCTTAAAAAAGCAGATCCAAACCATCGACTTGCTCCTCCTGCCGAAATTCCAAACCCAGGTATATGAATTAACCCTAGTACAATCAAGTTTAATACTAAAAAACACCTTGCATACCTGCAGTATATTGCAGGATTACTTTTAACAGACAATAAAAAAACTACAATTCCCCAACTCAAGTGATATAACTGTGATTTAAAGTAATATAAACTAGTTCCATATTGAGCATAAGATAACCATGTTGTACTTGCATAGATTATCATCAAACTTAAAGTTGAAAGTGCTCAAAACGAAAGCATCAAACTTGAAAGCGCAAAAGAAACCATACTAAACTGCATGATATAATCTCCGAAAAAAAAAACCCCTCTGTTCATAATTTATAAATTGGTCAAAACTTGCACATCCAGGAGAAAATAAAACAACATCCCCTACGCGAATTCTCTTAGATATACAAAAAATTGCATTGTCCAAATTCCCAACACATACAACATTTAATTTTCTTTTTTTTAAAAGATTTAATAATATAAGAGATTCAGTTCCTATAACATAAAAAAAAACAACTGAGCTTATCATTAATCTTTCTAAGGAGGTATAATCTACACCCTTTCCTACCCCACCCAATACAAAGTGCACTGTCCCTGCAAAACATGTAATGGCTGCTATCTGCGAAAACACACTAGTCGATTTTGAATCATTTACCCACAATGCGCCTCTTCTTTGTCCAAAAACTTCTAATCTATGCAATATTCCCATAAACATTTTTACTGACTTTTGAAATGCTTCTTCTGTTATTTCTACAAGTTGTGAATTCAAAATATTTAAACATATATTTTGCATGTTATGCTTTCCTAAAAGATTTAATCTATTTGTATACTTTTTCTTAATATCCTTTCGCAGCAAAGGAAAAGACAAATCAAATCCGACCCCTCTGTCTTTTAACAACTTAAAAATATTTCTCTTAGTTCTGTAATATTCTTTGACGGTTTTATGGCGATTTAAATGGTTCGGACTTAGATTGCTCAAATTAGCTATATCTAATTTAAGATCTTTTATAATTTCTAATTGAAAACTAGACAATTCCATAATTATAAACTTAAGTTTTTTTCCCCATTCCAAACATTGAGACAAAGGAATCCCTAAATTCCCACCTACAAAAACATGATTAAACACTTTTATAAATAAAAACCCAAGCATAGATGTAGTAGTTGATTTCCCATTACTACCTGTTACTCCAACATTAAAGCATGCGGGTATACTTTTTATAGAAATATCAATCTCATTCCAAATCTTCATTTTGTACTTTATAGCTGCTTGTATCGCTTTATGTTCAACAGAAATTCCTGGAGACAATATCACTTCTCTTGAATGCAATATATTGTATTCATTTAACGTTTTAGATGAGTCATCTAAAAAAAAAAAACTCTGCTTTCTTCTTTTTAAAAACCTTGCAACAGATACTCCAGAAATTCCTTTCCCAACTATTGAAAAAATCATTTTAATATAACTTTTAAAAGAAAATTGAATAAATAAACAAATAAAGTGGAAATATCAAAAGTGTTAATATCCAAGTTCTAACTACAATTTTAGGTTCTGGCATTCCCTGTATTTCAAAGTGATGATGTATAGGCGCCATCTTAAAAACTCTTTTTCCATTGCAAATTTTAAAAGTTAAAACTTGAATCAATACAGAACATAATTCAACTAGAAAAAAAAAATTCATTGCAATAAACAAAATCTCATTTTTTAAAATAATTAAAAAAAAACCAAGAAGAGCTCCAAACATTAAAGATCCTGTATCTCCCAAGAAGATATCTGCTGGATATGTATTATGCCACAAAAAAACAATCCCCACCCCTATTAGGGATGCACAATAAGTAGCAATTTCTAATCCATAAAAAATTGGAGTAATATTAAACGTTTCTGAAATTATCGAATCTAGACTAGCAAGACCTGCTATATAAGCCACTAAACCAATAATACTAAATACAATTATCCCATTTCCAATAGCTAATCCATCTAATCCATCCGAAAGATTAAAGGCATTTGACATAACAATAATTATAAATACTGCAAAAAGTGCACTGAAGCTAAAAGACATTTCAAAATTTATAGTACCTATCTTATAATTAGAACATACTGATATGAAATTATTATCATAAAATAAATTTCTAACTATCAATATTGACAACAATATTTGCCAAAAAAATTTCCACTTTACTGATAATCCGTCTGAGTTTTTATATAGAACTTTTTTAAAATCATCATAAACCCCAAGCGCACCATAAGAAATAACTACAAACAGAAATCGCCATAACATACTATTCCTCAGATCGCTCCAAAGACAACAAGATGTCACTACCACCAAAATCAATAACCCCCCCCCCATGGTAGGTGTTCCATTCTTTACATAATGCGCTTTAGGACCTTCTTCTCGAACAAATTGTCTAAGTTGTAATTTTTTAATCAATCTATCATAATGTGGAAAAAAAAAAGCACATAAAAATAAAGAAAAAAAAAAAGATACCAAAATTCTTGTAAAAGGATAACTTAAATAATAAACAATTTTTTCCAATTGAAAATAATATGCCAATTCTAATAACATTAACATAAATCTAATCATTTAGAAAAAATATAGCAAGATTTTTCTTCTAATAGACAAGTCTATCTATCTATCTATCTATAAAAAATATTTGTCCTTATTATTTTGAACATAAACTATAGACATAATAGATTAAACCTCTTTATAATATGTTTATACTATGTTCAAGTATTATAATATCATTTTTAATTTTTTTGTTTCTCTTAAATTAACTTTAACCTTACTATTTTTTTTATTACTTTCATTATTTATTAGTATGTTTTTTGATCCATCAATCCCAATAAGTTTTGATAATTCTTCTCCATTAAATCCTTTAAACGATATTTTCGAATTAGATGATATTTTTCATTCTTGGTGGTTTACTCTAATTATATTGCTACTTGCCCTTAATTTAATAGCATGCTCTATTATCCGATTTCCAAAGATTTGGAATGACTCAATGATTCCCTATAAAAGATTAGATTCCTTCATCCTACGTAAATCTTCAGAATATGCAAATGGGTACTTAAAACAAATAAAAATGCCATTATTTAATTCGGCAGAATATAAATGGAAAGATAATAACGCTGAGTACATATTCTTTGAAAAGCATAAATTTGCAAGATTTGGTGTGTATATCATCCATTTCTCTCTTCTTGTTATCATGTTAGGGTCAATCCTCACTTCACAATTTGGATTTGAAGGGATTATGTTTATTCCAGAAGGAAAATCAAGTAATATGATCCAAATACAAGGTCCTAATAAAAGTTCTTTTTTACATCACTTAAATTTTCAAGTTAGATGTAACCATTTTCATTTAAATACTTATCTAAGTGGTGATATAAACTCTTATGAATCTAATTTATCTATTTTAAAAAATAAAAAAGACCATTCTCCTATTCTTTCAAAAACAATTAAATTAAACGATCCTTTATATTATTACGGATATACTTTTTACCAAGAATCTTTCAAGCCTCTTAAAAAAAAAAAACATGTTTTTTTCTTAAAGGTAAATAATGAACTATATGTTACATCTCTCAAGGAAACATTCCACTATAAATGTCCAGTAAATAAATTAAAAGATAAATCGATTAAAATAGTAAAATACTTCAAAGACTACTATTCTTTAGGAGAAGCAATCCAAATAAAAACTCAAGATGATATTTTTATTATTCTTAAAAATGCACCAAATAATTATTCACATGACCTCATTAAATTTATAAAAGCAGACTATCAATATGCCACTGGAATTAAAGTCTGTAAAACTCCTGGAATCACCCTTGTTTTTTTAGGATTTGCTATTATGCTATTAGGACTAATGATAGCATTTAGAATGAATCAACGAAGATATTACGCTAAAATTATAAAAATAACTGAAAAAAAATACTATCTTTCTTTAGCAGGAACGTGCAACCGTTTTCCTCAAGCATTTAAAAAGGAGTTTAACTCAATTGTTTTCAAGCACTTATTTATATAACACAAGTTCTCTTTTATACGTAATAGTACTTTTTGGATACTTACTAAACATCGGCATTAAAAGTAGCACTCTCAAAAAAATTTTCACAACTATTTTAAGTATAGGGTTTATAATTCAAAGTATTGGAATTGCTTTGCGATGGTTAGAATCTGGCCTTGTTGAAGTTCACTCATTCTTAGCTAGTTCTAACGAAATTCAGTCTCGTTTACATTATTTAGTACTTTTAACACAGCATCCTCCTTGGTCTGATTTATATGAAATTATGATATTTATGAGTTGGGGCATTATCTTTGTATCATTAATTTGCGAAATGAAATGGGAAAATGCTAGTTTTATAAATATTTTTTCTTTATTATTTTCTCTTGTTGCGCTGGGACTAGCATCTTTAAATAAAGGAATTACTAAACCCCTAGTACCTGCTTTAAAAAGTTGGTGGATAATGATTCATGTTATTAGCGCATCCATTGCATATGCAGCAGGGATTATTGCAGCAATTTCAAGCTTATTATTTCTTATTTCCTCAAAATCAATATCTACTCGCAGTCTACTCATTGGCTCTCTTTCAACTTTTGTTTTATTTCTTTTACTATTAATGCCTGACTATTATAGTAGTTGGGATCTCGCATTATTATTTGTAATATTTATAGGCTGTGTTTTAATTATGGTAATCCGCCTTTCTTCAATAAATCACTCATCTATAATGCCAAGTCAAACTCAGCTAGATCATATTTCTTATTCTAATATTTTAATTTCATTTTCGTTCACAACAGTAGTTCTCATAACCGGTTGCTTATGGGCGCATTACGCTTGGGGACGATATTGGGGATGGGATCCAAAGGAAACCGGAGCTCTTTTAATTTGGTTAACCTATGCATTTTATCTTCATACAAGACTCAACTATGAATGGTCTTTGGAAAAATCTTCATTAATTAGCATTCTTGGATTTTTTATAATAATTGCCGGATTTTTAGGAGTTAATCTTGGCTGGTTTTCTTATGGTCTTCATAGCTATGGTCGTTCTTAAACTCCGAAACAAAACTACCTCCTAAAATATACGAAGTTATATATTCTATCCTTATATTTACAATTTTACCTATTAAATCTCTAGATCCTTGAAATATAACAACATCGTTCCCTTCAGTGCGACCTATTAATCTTGCTGACATATACAATTTGGCATTTAATGCTTTCTCCACTAAAATCACTACAATCTTTCCTAACTGGTTTTTAAGGTGTTTTAAAGAAATCTGCTGTTGTAAAGATAACATCTTAAAGTGCCTTATTTGTTTTTCTTTGCTAGAAACATCCTCTATCATTTTTCTAAAAGACACAGTGTCTGGTCTTGGAGAATACTTAAAAATATATAAATTTTGATATTGTACTTCTTCAATTAAGGACAATGATTGCTCAAAGTCTTCTTGTGTTTCCCCAGGAAATCCTACAATCATATCTCCTACAATACTAATATCTGGCATTTTGCTTCTTGCTTTTCTTATCAATGCCAAATAATGCTCCCTTGTATATCCTCTATTCATTAATTTTAAGATTTTATTGCTTCCAGATTGTGCTGGAATGTGCAAATATTTACATATTCGAGATGAATTCCTCATAACATCTAAAATATCATCTGAAATATCTCTTGGATAATTTGTCATGAATCTCAATCTCTCTAACTTTGGAAACCGATCATGAATATCCTTTAGCAAGGCATGAAATTCTGGATAATGATTTACTGTTTGTCCTAGAAGAGTAATTTCAACCACACCTGCTTCAACAAGTGCTTTAATCTCATATAGTATTGCATCTTTATTTCGATGAATTTCAAACCCTCTAGTTTTTGGAATAACGCAATATGAACAAAATTTATTACATCCTCTTGTTATTCTAACATATGCTTGCTTCCTGTTTTCGATATCCTGTAGCCTCTCTAGGTCCATCCTTTCTAATAATTCTAATGAACTGTCTTTCCTATCTATATTAAATAAAGACACTTGCTTAGTCCTCTTAGATATACCAATAATGTTTTTTAATAACGTAGAAATTTCATATAATCTATTAGGCCCAACTAACAGATCAATTTGCGGATAAGCAATTAATATTTCTTTTTTTCTCTCTGCCATACATCCAATTATACCAATTATTAATTGAGGCTTCATATCTTTCAACAATTTAAAATACCCTAACCGACTCAATACTTTTTGCTCGCTTAAATCTCGAACAGAACATGTATTAACAAGTATAATGTCTGCACTTTTATCTTCTTCTACAAATTTATAAGAATTGTTTTTCAATTGTTGCTTAACCAATTCACTGTCAAGCTCATTCATTTGACATCCAAATGTCTCAAGATAAACTAACATAATACTTCTCTTGCGAGTAAAGGGATTTGAACCCCCACGGATAATTCCACTGGATCCTAAATCCAGCGCGTCTACCAATTCCGCCATACTCGCACTTAATTTTAAAAATTAATGCCTTGATAATCTTTCATCTTGTCTTGCTCTAATATATTTTTTACTTGAAACTTGATAATTTTCTCTTATAGAGAAATTTTTGACCTGACGAATTATTTCTAAGGCAACACTAACTACAATTAGCATCCCCGTTCCACCAATATAAAATGGAATTTGATTCTCTGCTAATTTCGAAATTATTAATGGCATAATACATATGGCACATAAATACAATGATCCAATAAATGTAAGCCTAATTAACACATAATCAATATAATCAGAGGTAGCCTTTCCTGGTCGAATTCCTGGAATATAACTTCCAACCTTCCTTAATCTATCTGCAACATCAACTGGATTAAATTGTACCGCCGTATAAAAATAAGCAAAAAAAATAATAAAAGTTGACAATATTGTTTCATATTGCCATGTACCTGGTGTTATCACCCTTTGAAGATCTGTTATAATGTTATTCTCAAAAAAAGAAGATAACGTCATTGGAATCATCAATATCGTACTTGCAAAAATTGGAGGGATCACTCCTGCCATATTTATCTTCAAAGGAAGAGTAGACAATTTAGCTTCCCCTAAGCTATTTTTTAACATCGTTTGCTTTGCATAATTTAATGGGATGCGTCGCTGTCCTTCCTCCATCAAGATTACACCTGCTAATACAATTAAAGAAATTAACATTATCAATCCAATTTCTGTTATTGTGTATAAATTACTTATAAGGCCAGTTATAGTTTTAGAAATGGCCTCTGGCAATCTTGATATTATTCCTGAAAATATTACAACAGAAACTCCATTTCCAATACCATTTTTTGATATTTGATCGCCCAACCACAATAGCATCATCGTACCTGCCACTAAGCAAATAACAGTGATAATGAAAAATCGATATTCTCCGTAATAGATGCCCCATTCCGGATGAATCATCCCCCTAGTTTTAAAATATTGTGCCATCATTACGGCTTGAATTATCGAAACGAGTATCGTAATACAGCGTACATAAAAGTTTATTTGAACTTTTCCTTTTTCTCCTTCTTTTTGAATTCTTTCTATTTTAGGAATAATTATTCCCATCATGGTCATAATTATAGATGAGGTAATATACGGCATTATACCTAAGGCAAAAATGCTCGCATTTTCTATTGCTCCTCCTGAAACAAAACTAAATAAACTAAATAATCCTTTTCGTTGTAACCTACCCCACTCTCCTAAATGAGTTGCATATCTATCTATACCTGGAATAGTTATAAATGTCCCTAACCGATAAAGTGCCAATAGAAATATTGTATATAAAAATCTATACCGAAAAACTGATATTTTACACATCTGCATTAATAATTTCATTTTAAAAATCCTCAATAAAAAATATTTTTTTTACTACATTTATTTCCAATTTATACTGTTTTTTTTGCAATTTTTCAATTATTTTATTGACTTATTTAAAATTTAAAATTTTTACTATAAATTTTGATAAAGTATTTATTCCATAATTATAAACAGAGGATACACTCAAAACACTTAATCCCCTTTTCAAAAAAATATGCTCTTGGGTTTTGTTCAAAATATCTAACTTTGTTAAAATAATTATTTCTTTCACTGAAAAACAACGTGGATTAAACCTTAATAATTCCTCTCTTATAATTTTATACCGTTCCCATAAAAAAGGCCCTGGTGAAATAACATGGCCTAAAGTAGAAACTCTTTCTAAATGATGTAACGAAAAAGTTCCTAACCCAAACCCTTCATGGGCTCCGCGCACCATTCCTGGGATATCTGCTATAATCACATGATTAGCATTGCACCTTACAAGAGTTCCGAGTTGAGGTTGAACAGTCGTAAATGGATACGAAGCAATTCTAGGCTTAGCAGATGTCAATAACGATAGCAATGTTGATTTTCCAGAATTTGGAAACCCTATAAAGCCAACATTCGCCACCAATTTTAATTTTAACAAAACTTGCCTTTCTTTTCCGCACTTCCCTAATCGTGCAAAATTAGGATATTGTCTCTCTGAAGTTAAAAATTTTGAATTGCCCCATCCACCTTTACCTCCTTTGCATAAAATTTCTTTTTGCCCATGGGCCACAAAATCAATAATTAATAAAGAAGTTTTCTTATCAAAAAGCTGTGTGCCAATTGGAATTTTAAATAATACATCCTTTCCTTTCGCTCCATGTTTATTTTTTGACCTTCCGTTTTCACCATTATATGCCTGTATTTTCTTTTTATACTTGTAATCTAAAAGAGAAAAAATATTTTCATCTGCCTCAAATATAACATCTCCACCATCTCCCCCATCTCCTCCACATGGCCCCCCTTTACTTACAAACTTTTCTCTCCTCCAAGAAACAATACCATTACCCCCTTTGCCTGCCATTACCAAAACATCTACCTGATCTACAAAACTCATTTTGAAACAACTACCCTAGAAGGACGAATTAAACGATTGTTTAACCAATAACTTTTTTGATATTCTTTTATAACTTTTCCCGAATCTATTTCTTCAATTTCTTGATATTCAATAGCCTCGTGCTTCGTTGGATCAAAATCTGTTCCTATAGAACTTTCTCTTTTTATATTGTGTTTTGCCAAAACATCTTCAAATTGTTTAGATATCATTTTTACCCCTTCCACAACCGGATCTTTTACCTGTGCATTCATCTCTATAACATGATCTAAATTATCTAAAACAGGCAATAAATCTATAAGTAAAAGCTCATTCGCATACTTTTGAGATATTTTTTGATCTCTATCACTTCTTTTTTTGAAATTATCAAAATCTGCTGCTAATCGCAACAATTTATCCTTTAACAAATCATTCTCATTTGCTAGTGTTTTTTCTCGATCTTCTAAATCTGAAGATTCTTTGGTATTTAAATCCTCATTATCTTTTATAGATTTCTCATTTTGGAAAATCTCTTGTTCATAATTTTCATTTCGATTCATAATAGTTTATCCTTCGTAAATTCCTAAAGAAATTTTCAAGTAAGTCAATAGATTCTTCTTTTAAAATTCCTGATTTTATATTAATTTCACAACTAAAAAAAGAATCAAGTGGTATTTCATAAAAATAATTCTTAGCTGCGTATACTAGTTTTTTTATGCGAGAATTTATTAAAGCTCCAATGCACATCAAGCATGGTTCCAAAGTTACGTACATAACGCACCCAGATAAATTTGACGATTTTCTTTTTTTTGATGCATTAATAATTGCTATTATTTCAGCATGCGAAATCGACAAAGCCTTTTTTTGTTGTTTATTATACCCACATGCAACCAATTCATTTTGATAAACGATAACTGCTCCTACTGGAACTTCCCCTATCTTCTCTGCATTTTTAGCTTGCTTTAAAGCTTGCTTCATCCATTTTATATCATTTAATATTGTCATCTTCATATTCCTATGTTTATGATCCTTAAAAAAAGAAAGAAAAAGGAAAGCCGACACGCGGACTTGAACCGCGAACCTGCTAATTACGAATCAGCTGCTCTACCATTAAAGCTATATCGGCTATCTTATATTAATGTGAAAATACAAAAAAATCTTCAGAAATCTCTTTCCCAGTCCGAAGTTTTAATACAGCTGCCTTACCTATCATTATAGCATTATCTGTGCAATCTTTCAATAAAGGAATGTAAACAGACAAATCTGATAAATTAGAAAGCTCTTGCCGTAAAAAACTGTTTGCAACGACACCCCCGCCAAAGACTAGCTTACTTATTCCGTAAGCCTTACAAGCAATTTTGGCTTTATTTAATACCTCTCTCATTATATGCCTTTGAAATTCGAAACAAAAATCAGATAATATAAATCTTTCTTGAGTTCTTTCTGCAAAATCGAGCATACACCCCACTGCTGTTTTCAACCCTGAGAAAGAGTAATCTAATGCTTCTTGTGTCATGTTTGGAAATTTTATTTTATTATTTTCTACCCCATGCTTCGCCAAGTAATCTATCATTTTTCCAGCTGGATACCTTAATCCTAACATACGCCCTACCTTATCTAATATTTCTCCTGCAGCATCATCTTTCGTATCTCCTATCATTTTTAAGTTATATTTTTCATCACATAAATAAATTGATGAATGACCTCCTGACACAATAACTCCAATAAATGGCGGCAAAACAAAATTAGACTCCCCATATCCACAAAATAAATGCCCTTCTATGTGATTAATTCCTAACAATGGAATATTCAACGCAGATGAAAGACCTTTCGCAAATGATACGCCTACTAATAACGACCCAATTATACCTGGTCGATGTGTGACCGCAATCACATCTATATATTTAGAAGAAAAATGAGATTTTGCTAATACGGATTCTAATAATGATGACATAATTGCAATATGATGTCGAGCTGCTATTTCTGGAACAATTCCGCCTAGCTTCAAACTATAATCTTTAAATGAACATAGAGCATCTACTTGAACTATACCATTTTCATCTAAAATCGCAATTCCACTATCATCACAACTAGATTCTATAGCTAATAAGTATCGAAACCTCATGATCTGTATTACTTTTCCGTTCTTTCAATAAGTTTTAATTTCCCTTTAAGTTTTCTTAAATAATAAAGTTTAGCCTTTCTAACCTTATTGCGACATATTACCTCAATCTTTTCAATACAAGGACTATATAAGGGAAAGATTCTCTCAACACCTTCTGTATAACTTACCTTACGTAAGGTAAGCATGCGTGCTACACCTGTCCCCTTATCTGCAATTAAAAGACCCTCAAAAGCCTGCAAACGTTCTTTTTCCCCTTCCTTTATCTTTAATTCCACCTTTAAAACATCTCCTATCCTAAATTTAGGCCAAGCAGCTTTAACATTGCTAATAAATAAATTAT
Organism: Deltaproteobacteria bacterium; assembly: GCA_016432245.1. Taxonomy (GTDB): domain Bacteria; phylum Myxococcota; class UBA727; order UBA727; family JABDBI01. Next base: position 232,003 of record CP066680.1, read on the forward strand.
TTATTTCTTTCAACAAATTACTCATACGTTACTCCATCTCTTACAAAATTATCTCTTAGAATATTGAAATTTCTTTCTTGCACCAGACTGCCCATATTTTTTTCGCTCTACCATTCGAGAATCCCTTGTTAATAATTTATATTTTTTTAGCAATACTCTATAATTCTTTTCATTTATTTCACTTAAAGCTTTTGCAATCCCTCCCCGAATAGCTTCTGCTTGCCCTGTTGTTCCTCCTCCTTTTACCCAGGCATATATATTATACTTTCGCATAACATTACAAAGTATAAGTGGTTGTTGTACAGCATCCCGTAAAACTATACGATCAAAATAATTTTTTATTGCTTTTCCATTTACAAATATAATACCTGTTCCTGTTTTTACCCAAACTTTAGCTGCTGATGTTTTTCTCCTACCCGTTGCATATGTTGTGGACATTACGATTTACTCCTTTCAACTCTTAATCTCTTAATCATTTTATCTCCTAATTTCCCTTTTGGCAACATCCCCTTTACCGCTAAGTATAAAATCCTTTCTGGAAATTTTACTCTAAGTTCAAATGGGGTTGTTTTATATATTCCCCCAGGAAATCCACTATGCCTCCAGTATATCTTTTCTTTTTCTTTTTTTCCTGTAAATTTCACCTTCTCTGCATTATATACAATAATGTTACTATCATAATTTTTACCATAGCAAAAATCTACCCTATCTTTTCCCATTAAAAGAACAGCAATTTGAGAAGCCAACCGTCCCACTACTTGGTCAGAAGCATCTATCAATATCCTATTTTTTTGTAACCTTTGAAAATTAGCATCTTGCATATAAACTTTTATCCTTTTCTGTTTTTTAAATTTAAGACGGCTTAAAATAATCTATGACATTAAAAAAACTACTATAAAGAATAAATATCGAAAACCCCTTGTCAAGATTATTTACTCTTACATATTTAAGAAATATGTATGTTGAATCATTTAACAATTGGCTTAAACCTTAATGTTGAAAAACATCTAAACATTAAATCAGGTTGCTTGGTGGCTGACATTACAACCGGTAATGGAGGACACTTGGAAAGATTTGCTCACTCTGTCGGTCCTACTGGTTTAGTTATCGCTCTCGACCAAGATGCTAGATGCCTACAAAGCTATTCTGCAGCAGGCGTTGCATTAAAACATTCAAACATATTCCTTTATAATACCTGCTTTTTAAATATTTTTTCAATTCTACATTTTCTAAATGTTAAGGAACTAGACGCTGTTTTTGCTGATCTTGGATTTTCCTCTCCACAAATAGATAATCCTGCACGTGGCTTTTCATTTTTACAAGATGGTCCACTAGATATGCGTATGAATAAAGATAAAGGCCTTACTGCATTTGAGCTAATTAATAAATCAAATGTTTCTGAATTAGCACAATTGCTATATAAATATGGAAATGAACCTTTTGCTTATAAAATAGCACGAAAAATAAAATCAGAGAAGTATTTCCCGAATTCTACACATGCATTAGCCTCATTAATTTGTAAAATTTACACTAAACCATGCAATCACCACCCTGCTACAAAAAGCTTTCAAGCTCTTCGAATTGCTGTAAATCAAGAAACTGAAAAACTCACTTCCCTTTTTAAAAAAATTCCAAAAATTATAAAAACAAAAGGTCTTTTAGGCATTTTATCTTTTCATAGTATCGAAGATCAACTTATCAAAAAACATTTTCATCAGAATAAAATTCTATGGCGTTTAAAACTAAAACTAAAAATAAACACCCATACTAAAGATATTGAAAAAAATCCAAGAGCACGCTGTGCAACACTTAGAATATTTCAAAAATTGATATAAAAGCCTGATTCCTTATGAAATTAAAATCATCTATATATTGGGTATACTTTTCTATTATTTGTTTTTTTTTTACGCAATCTATTCTTGAAATTCCTGTTCAAAAACTAAAACTGTCAAAAATAAACCAAATTCAAATAAAAAACCACTATAAAATATCTCTTTTAGATATACAAAAAGCGCTTTTATTCTCCCCTGAAAGAATATACTACTTTTCTACCTGTCATCTCGAATTTGCTTCATTGCTTAACTTGCCTTATATATGTATTCAACAAATATAAAACTTCGTTTTTTTTCGCTACTTTTTGGACTAAGCTTAACCATTTTAGCCTCCTTTATTCCAATTATAAAAATTTTACAAAACAGTACATCATACGAAGCTATTTACGAATCTCAATTTCTAAAATATATTTATTTCAACGGCTCTCGTGGAAGCATTCTAGATCGCAATGGCAATATACTAGCAACAAATATGCTTGCGCGCTCTTTTAATACGCACCCTGAACAAGAACCACTTTTTAAAAGATCAAAAAATTTATTAGATTCGATTTCCTCATTATCTGATTTACATATTATTCGACACAATAAAAATCCTTCAAAATTGTCTATCTATACATATAACCATCAAAACATGAATTTCTCAAAAAATATTCAAGTAACAAAATTTAAACCTCACAAAAACTTAAAACGCATTTATCCTTTTCATGGTCTTCTTGGACAATCATTAGGATCAGTTAACCTTGATAATCTTCCCTTAAATGGGTTTGAAAAAACTTTTCATTTTTATCTTAATTCATTTCGCTCCTTTCTAATTCCATCTCTTATTAATTCAAAAAAATCTAAATTCAACAATTGTACAGCTCCCCTTCCATATGACCTGAAAGCTCCAGATTTATGGCTTACTATCAATTCAAATATTCAATTTATAACAGAATCTATACTTCAAAAAACGATTGAGCAATTTAATGCAGCTGGAGGGTGGGCTATTGTCATGCTCACCACTTCTGGAGAAATTCTTGCAATAGCAAATGCACCTTGCATTAATCCAAATAATTCGAGCCAATCTTATGAAAATGATTTGAGAAATTCATCTCTAGCAAGGTCATTCGAACCCGGTTCTATATTTAAAATCGTCACAATGGCTGCCAACCTAGAAAATGATCTATCCGATCCTGATTTTAAAATATATTGTGAGAACGGATTGTTAAATGTTAATAATATTCAAATAAAAGACGTCTCTTCTAAGCAATGGTTAAGCCGCACTGAAATTTTCAAATATTCAAGCAACATTGGATCTTTTAAACTCGCTGAAAGAATTGGGGAAAAAGTTCTATATGAATATATCCACAAATTAGGATTTGGAAAATACATTTTAGACATACCACATAGTGAAGAAGCTCGTGGCTCAGTTCCCAAAATTAAAGAATGGAATTTTGCTAGATTTGCAAATATTAGTTATGGCTATGGACTAACCACAACATCATTACAGCTCTTAAATATGATCAATAGCATCGCAAACAATGGGATCCAAATTCCTCCAAAAATTCTAAAACAAATATCATCATCAAATAATGTAAAAAAAATTAATCCTATTTCTGCTTCAAGAAAAAGAATCTTAACAGAACAAGCAGCTTTAAATATTAAAAACATGATGTTAGAAGTAGTTAAAAATGGAAGTGGAAAAAGAGCATACACTGAAGGCTTACTAATCGCTGGAAAAACAGGTACTGTTGAAAAAGTATTGAATAAAAGTTATAATAAAACTTTAAATATCAGTTCTTTTGCAGGTTTTGCGCCAGCATTTTCCCCAATCGTTTCGGCTCTTATTTGTATTGACGAACCTAAACCACAAGCGTTTGGTGGAATTGTAGCAGCACCTGCTTGGAAAGAAATTATCGAGCTAACCCTCTTAGAGTTAGGCTCCTAAATATGTCATTTCTAGGTATTTCTTTCAATAAAGACCGCACACATTATGCACTTAATTTATCCGCTTAATACTCTATCCTATAAGATAGGACGACAACCTTTAATTCAAAATTCTTATACTTCAACAAATATAAAAATATTCATTGCATTTGCGAGCCTCACTCACCAATATTCGGATGGGCACCAATATATAGCATCCATTAAAAATAAATGTTTTGGTTTAATTATTGAAAATCCAACATACACTCTAAAGAAAAATCTTCCTATCTGGATCTCTTTTTGTACTCGTCTCACTTTAGCACTTTTAGTAGAAGATTTTTTTAATTACCCTTCTCATAACGTTCGTATTTGGGGCATCTCCGGTACGAAAGGAAAAACTACAAGTTCTTTTTTGCTCTCTTCTATATGTCAGGCGTTAAATCTGAAAGTTGGCCTAATTGGAACTCTTGGCTATGGAACTCTTCAAAAGCTAAATCCATTATTTTATACTACTCCTGATGCAGAAAGCCTAAGTCGCATATTGTCATTGCTGAAATTTAAACAATTTTCGGATATCACCTTAGAAATATCTTCTCATGCCCTTGTGTCTTTTCGAATACACGGACTCTCTCTTTACTCTGTTTGTTTGCTAAATTTTGATCATGACCACTTAGATTTCCATAAACATATATTTAAGTATATGAATGCAAAAAAAATACTATTTAAATATTTTTCATCTTGCAACTTACCTGTCATTCAAAATTCTTCTTTGCTGTCATTTTTTTCACCTTCAAAATCACTATCGTTTGGATTCTCCAAATTTGTAAATTTTTACCCTTCAAAAATCTCAAACTCAAACACTGGAACATCCTTTGAATTGAATGCTTTTAATAAAAAAATGAAAATATCTTCACAAACCTTAGGAAAATTTAATATAGAAAATGTTTTATGTGTATCTGGGATGCTTTTAGCCTCTGGATTTCATTTACATCATATTTCTATGCTATCCAAAACAGCATCTCCTCTTGGTCGACTAGAAAAAATATACACACATCCTGCTATCTTTGTAGATTTTGCACACTCACCAAACTCTCTAAAGTTCACACTTTTATCTTTACATAGATGCTTTAAAAGAAAGATTATTCTAATTTTTGGATGTGGTGGCAATCGAGACAAGAACAAACGCAAGCTAATGACATCTATCGCTTCTAAATATGCAAATATTTCTATTATTACCATGGATAATCCAAGAGGAGAAGCTCCTCATAAAATATTCAAAGACATGAATATTCCACAAAGCTCAATTAAAATAAAAAACAGACAACTTGCCATTTCTTATGCTATAAACGCCGCATCAAATAATGATATCATATTAATTGCAGGCAAAGGTCATGAAAAAATTCAACATATAAAAAACAAACAAATCATTTGTAATGATGCACGCATTGCCTATGTTAATGTACTCGACAGATACTAGATCTTTAGTAAGAAAACACATATTTATTGCTCTTAAAGGAAAAACAAACGGTCATAAATTTTTAGCACAAGCACTTCAGTTGGGCTCTATTGCATTTTTATCTGAGAAAAAACAACAGATTAATAATATTATTGTAGTAAAAAATACTTTAATAGCAATGATTTACACTGCATCCAACTTTATAAAACAATCAATAAATCAAAGAATTGCTATCACTGGTTCTAATGGAAAATCTTGCGTTAAAAGTTTGGTATTTTTAATTTTAAAAAATTGTTCTTCTATAGAATCTGTATTTGCTATTCCGAAAAATTACAATAATTACATTGGATTTTCCAAATCGATTTACTCTATATCTCATAAGAAAAAACAAGCAATTTTTGAACTTGGAATGAACCATACTGGTGAAATTAAAACCTTATCAACTATTTTAAATCCAACTATTGCTTCCATTACATCAATTGGCAATGCTCATTCTAAAAACTTTTCTAAATACCTTGATATCATAAAAGCAAAAATGGAACTTTTTGACTCACTACCTAATAAATGTATTGAAATCGTCAATATAAACTCAAATACAATTAAATCAAGATGTAAAAACAATACTAATTGCAAAATTTTTACTTTTGGAAAATTACCATGGGTAGATATTCAATATATGCATCTAAACAAATTATTTATTGTAATTTTTCAAAATAAATTCTCGAAGATAAATTTCCCCTTAAATAACATACACATTTTTGAAAATTCTATAAACGCCCTTTCAATTAGCCTCTCTATTGGAATTGATTTTGCTCTCGCATCCAAATGTTTAGAATATGCATTGCCAATTCCTGGTAGGATTTTCCCTATATTTCTTTATAATAATATAATTATTCTTGACGATTCTTATAACTCAAGTCCAGAGTCTATCCGTGTAGGCATAAAAACACTAACATTTATTAACGCAAAACGCCACATCCTTATATTAGGGCCAATTGCAGAATCTCAACCCAATTACATGAAATCAATAATCGAATCTATCCAACATTCAAATATTCACATTTCTATATTTTTTAATATTTCTTTAAAAAATATCTCAAGCAAAATTTATTCTTTAAATAGAGTAATTTGGGCAAATAACATTTCTACACTTGCCAGAATACTTCCCTTATTATTAAAAAAAAAAGATGTTATTCTACTTAAAGGCTCAAGAAAATATCACATAGAACGAGTTGCATACTATCTCTCCAAGTTATATAAGCAGAAATATTAAATACAAAATCTAATATTACTAATAGTTTTAAATTCAGAAGATCTCTTCAGATAATTAATAAAATATAACTTCATACTTTCCATTAAAGTGAGATTTTCTTTAGATACTTGAATAAGTCCTATTTTTTTCATTCTATCAAGATATCCTAAAAACCGTAAATCTCTACCCCATTTAAAATTATCTATCTCTTTATAATTTAATATAAGAAAGTTATGATTTTTCAATACGTTTTTTTTCCAAAAAGACAATATTAATGTATGACGAAAAAAAACTTTGTTTAATTTTTTCAATCTTTTATTTAGGTTAAAATTTCGATACAAAGCTTGTTTGTTCGTAAAACTCTTAAATTGATGATACTGAATAATCACATTTGCAATATAATAGCTACAAATCCAAATAATATCTTTTTTGCAAATGTTTTTTATGCCAAATTCTAAGACCATATTTTCTATGAAATTTTCAATAGCAAAATAATAATCTAAAAATTTTTTATCACACCATAATTTATACGTAACAATAAATGCTCTATTTAATATTATTGAAAAAGTATAACAGTTCTGTCTCTCAATGTATAACGAATCATAAATTCGCATAAATTCAAGCGCTAATTTATATGTATTAAAAACTATTCCAGCTTTATGATTTTTAATCCAGGCTTTTTTATTCACTTTCTGATAAAACGACTACTTTTACCCACATATTTTCTTGGCCTGATATACATATTTGAATAAAATAAGAACCCAGTGTTTTAATTGGCTTACTGTATCTAATATTAAATTTTTCAATAAAAATACTCTTAAAAAGTTCTTTTATATGATGTAAATTTATTGATCCAAATAACTTTCCAAATTTTCCAGACTTTGCCTTAATAATAACACAAGTCTCATACACACCCTTCTGCAATAAATTACTTTCACCATGAAAATCTTCCCTATAGCTTTCTAATTTGCTAGGCTTTGATACTAAAAAATCCTTCTTTAAGATCTCTACTGTCCTTGTTGGGCATAAATAATTTCTTGCATATCCTTTTCTTACCGAAATAACATCCCCTTTTTTTCCTAAAATAATATCATCTCTTAACAATTTTACTTCCACTAGTTTTAGCATTTTAACTCCTTAGTCTAATAGTCCAAAGTATTTTCCACCACTTCTCGAATATGTGGCACTAAAATCGCATCGAATTGCTCTCTGAAAACACTTTGATTCACATTCTTTTTTAATAAAATACATTGCTTCAATAATATCATATTGCTTGAATTTAATGCCTCTTCATATTTTTCAATTACACCAGAATTTCCTAAAAAATGATGACAAACAAAAATCCCTTGCCTATACCCTTTTCGCTTCCATGCTAACCACCTTTTACCCCAACAGCTAATCCTTAAGCTTTTACCTCTTGTCTCAATTACTAAATGTTTCATTTTTAGCATAAAGTTCTTTGCAAATGTATCATTTACTTCTGGTTTTAACACATAAACATATTCATATTCACGCATACTTATTTTAAATACACTTGATATTACATTTATGCAAGTAACATTTTTCTTCTAAAATAAAAAATATTTTTTAGTATCTTAAGCTGCATATGGATGATACAAGTTGTAAGATTTCAATAAATAATCTAAATGCACTCCTATATAGCGCTGTGTAGTCGATATGCTAGTATGACCTAGAAGCTCCTGAATTTCTTTTAAATTTGCTCCATTCTCTAATAAATGCGTTGCAAAAGAATGTCTAAAACGGTGTGGAAATACTCGATCTATTCCTACTGCTTTTCCTAATCGTGCAATTACTGTTCTTACGGCTCGACAGCTCATCCTTTTGTTATTAGCACCTACAAATAAAGGTCCTTTCTTTCTCAACCCTATATAGTTCTCCAAATATCTACAACACTCATGATGAAATGGCACAATCCTTTCTTTATTTCCCTTTCCACACACAATCGCAATTTTATTCTCAAAATCCACCTTTTCGATATCTAATGCTACCAACTCTGAGCAGCGCACACCTGTTGCGTATAAAAATTCTACAATAGACTTATCTCTACCGCTAGCATTATCGCTTAACAAAAAAACTTCAAAGACCGTCAATGACTTCGGTAACACCACCGGCATTTTCAATTTCTCAAGAAAATCCATAGGGGACTGTTCTAAAATACCTTCAATGATTAACCATTTAAAAAAAGATCTTAATACACTAATCTTTCTAACAATTGACACAACTTTATATTTACTTTTTAAATAAACTAAAAATTGCCTAATATCTTCAAACGATATTTCACCTATCCCCTTTTCTGAATAAAATATAAAAAATTGATATAAATCAAAAGAATATGCCCGAATGGTAATTAATGATAATCCTTTTATAATCTTTTGATATTCTAAAAAATTCCATATTTCTTTTTTCATCTACCAACGTTGCAATATGCAATATCTAATTTTTCGACACTTGATATCGAACAAATCGAATTACCTCAACTCCATTTTCTTTTAAATATTCTCCTACCGTTTTAGTCGGATCTTTTAAATATTTTTGATTATACAAAACAGAATCATTCTCTTCTTTCTCCCCTACTAGAGAAGATGTCTCTTTTATCATTTCTTTCACTGTTAAATATTTAGGAGACAATGCAACCACTTGCATTGCAATATTTTTTCCGATTTCCGTCTCAAAATCTATTTTTGTTACAATTTTTAATGCTACAACTGCACCCACTTGGCCTCCTGTATGAACATATGCACCATACATATCTCCACCTTCAATAGTCTCCACTCTTCTTATTCTAATATTTTCCCCAATTACAGATATTGCCTGAGAAATTAATTTTTGTGCCTCCTTATCAGATGCTATATCAACTTTCTGCACCAATTGAACTAATTGCAATACGCATTGAGAAAACTCTTTGCTTCTCGCAGCAAAATCAGTTTCACAATTAACTTCAATTATACTCATCTTAGTCTCCCCTGCATGTATGGCAACCATGCCTTCTTTTGCCTCTTTTTTAGCATATTTAAACCCTTTATCTTGACTCTCTAAATATATAATAGCCTCTTCTAAAGATCCTGTGCGTTTTAATGCACTCTTGCAATCCATCACTCCTGCTCCTGTTTTCTCTCTTAACTCTTTTATCAATTCTAATGATTCTTTCATATAATTTTCCTCCAATTTTTTACGGTGTCCTTTCAATATATGCATTTTTATCTAATTTTTCTACTATATTTTTCGCACCTTCTATACATGCATTTGCAATATTCTGAATAATCAAAGATACTACCCGAATTGAATCATCATTTGCTGGAATAGGATAATCTACCATATCTGGATTACAGTTAGTATCAACAATCGAAATAACTGGAATATCTAATTTACGAGCTTCTCTAATCGCACTTTGCTCTGATTTTGGATCAAGAACAAATATTATTTTTGGCAATGCTTGCATATCCCTAATCCCATTAAAGGTCGCATATAACTTCGCATATTCTCGTTTTAATAGCACAACCTCTTTTTTAGGTAATTTTTCAAAAGTTCCATCTGTAGACATTCTTTTAACTTCTCTCATTCTATCAATTGACACTTTTAATGATTTAAAATTAGTCAACATCCCTCCAAGCCATCGATAGTTTATATAAAATTGATTGCTTCTTTCTGCTTCTTTTAAAATAACTTCTTGTGCTTCTTTTTTTAAGCCTAAAAATAAAACTTTACCCCCTTTTGCAACTTCATTAACCACAAAATGATAAGCTCGATCCAATAAAGTTACCGTTTGTTGCAAATCAATCACATGAATACCATTTTTTACCGTAAAAATATATTTTCTCATTCTAGGATCCCACCGACGAGCCTGGTGGCCATAGTGAGCTCCAACTTCTAACAATTCTTTTATTCCAATAGCTTGCATATATTATCCTATATATTTATTCTATACCTTAAGCAAAATATTTTGCAATAAAAATATTTATTATTTTTTATTATTATATCTTGGTTTTTTTTAAATATCTATTAAAATAAAAATATGAAGATACAGATACATCCTAAATACTATGAAGTAACAATATCTTGTGCCTGCGGTATGAAGCACTTAACAAAATCTACAAAGCAATATAATGTAGATATTTGCTCTTCTTGTCATCCTTATTTTACTGGAAAATCAAAATTAGTTGATGCAGAAGGTAGAATTGATCGATTCAGAAAAAAATATAAAATTCCTATTTCTGAATAATTTATGTTAACATCATTTATCTTAGCTATAAATGCATTTATTCTCGTTATTCTAATCCCAATTATATTTGCAATACGATTAATTTTCATTATTTGGAAAAAACAATAAAACATCTTACTTTCTTATGATAGAAAAAGAATTACAAGAATACAACACCATTTATACTAAAATATTAAACGAAATTTCTGAATTAAGTGCTAAAAAACTTGATTCTTACCTATCTCAAAGAAAAAATAGATTAGAAACGATAATCAATTTATTTCATTCAGTTAAAAATAAAGAAAAGCTCATTGAAGAAAATAAAACATTTTTAATGGACCAAGATCTTGAAATTCAAGAACTTGCTCTATTAGAAAATGCAAATTTAGAAAACGAAATAAATCTTCTTAAAAGTAAAATAAAAACTATTTTTAGTGCCAATGCGCCCATTTCTAATAACATTATCGTAGAAATTAGAGCAGGAACTGGCGGTGATGAAGCCTCAATATTTGCATTTGATTTTTTTCAAATGTACTCGAGATTCTGCGAGCGCAAGCAATGGAAGTTATCTTTAATGTCAAAATCCGAATCTTTTCGAGGAGGGATTAAAGAAATTATTTTTTCTATTTCTGGAGAAAACGTTTTTTCTTGGTTTGAATTTGAATCTGGTGTACATAGAGTTCAACGCATTCCAGAAACAGAAACTCAAGGAAGAATTCATACATCGACTTGCAGCGTTGCTGTTTTTAACACAAATCAAAATAAAGAAATAAAGATTGAGGATAAAGACCTGCGCATCGATGTTTTCAGATCAAGTGGGCCTGGTGGACAATCAGTTAATACAACCGATTCTGCTGTGAGGATTACACATATACCCTCCGGTATGTCCGTTCAATGCCAAGATGAAAAAAGTCAATTCAAAAATAAGACAAAGGCATTAAAAATATTAAAAGCAAGATTGTCTACATTGAAAGAAAAAGAAGAAGCATCCTGTAAAGCTATAAAACGTAGAGAAATGATAAAATCTGGTGACCGTTCTGAGAAAATTAGAACTTATAATTTTCCACAAGACCGGTGTACAGACCATAGAATTAACATGTCTTTTCATAATTTAGGTAAATTATTTAGCGGAAATTTAGAAGAATTTCTCAGTCAAATCAAAACTAATATGTACAAAACCAAAAAAACTTAATTGACCATTTTATGTTCGCCTATTGTTTGGCACCTATCACACATTAAATGGTTCAATTTGCTATGGCCACAAATTTCACAAAATACAACTTGAGAAGCCTTATATCTCATATTCGCACTTCGTTGCATTCTACTTTTAGATCTAGATTTTCGCCCATATGGTACTGGCATATTGTTATGCTTACGATCATTTAGTAGCTATGTCAAGCTTTTTATAGAATTTCAATGGAGCCAAGCGGGCTCGAACCGCCGACCTCTTGAATGCCATTCAAGCGCTCTACCACTAAGCTATGACCCCAATTGATTTTCTTTGATAAAAATATTAAATTGATAATGGCGTTGCCAATTTTTCGTACAAATTAATTTTATGCCCCGTTGGAAACATATCTAAAATATTATTCCATGTTATTTCTGGTAAATTTAACATTTTTTCAACTTTCCCAACCATAATCGGCATAATCGGCTTTAAAAGTCCAACACAAACTTTTGATACCCACAATGATATTGATAACACTTCGTGAGCACTTCCCCCTAGAGGCCCTTTATGACTCCAGGGTTGCTTATCTTGTACATACTTATTTGCCAAAGTACAAAGCGCCATTATGTATTTAATTATTTTAAATGTATTTAAACTATAATATAATAAAATCGTTTCTGTACAAATGTTTTTAATTTCCTTAAGATCAATATCCTTTGTGTTTTCACTTACATTACAAACAGTACTTGCATAATGCACATTCAATAATTTTATAACTCTACTTAACAAATTTACAATTGAAAAAACAATGTCAGAATTTGTCTTGTTTACAAAATCCTGAAATGAAAAATCAATGTCTTCAATCTTTAAAGAAAGCTTGCTAGCAAAGTAAAACCGTAAAAACTCAGGAGGATTATTCTTTAAAAAATCTTCGGCTAATATAAATGTATTTTTTGACTTTGACATCTTAGCCCCCCCTACTGTAACCATGCCATGTACATATATCTTAGTTGGCAAGCGGTAATCCATTCCTTGCAATATCGCAGGCCAAAATAACGCATGGAAATAAACAATATCCTTTCCTATAAAGTGAATAATTTCTACTTCTTTTTCATTATGTTTTTTTGTCCATAAATCCAAGCACCCACTTTTCTCGCACAAGCTAATATAGGAAATCGGTGCATCCAGCCACACATAAAAATACTTATTTAACTCTTCCGGGATTAAAAATCCAAAATATGGTGGATCTCTTGTGATATCCCAATCTTTCAATCCTTTTTTAAACCAATCTTTTAACATTTCTCTAATTTCAGGCTGAAAAACCTCTGAAGATTCGATCCAAGCCTCCAAAAAAATGGCATATTTCTTTAATTTAAAAAAATAATGATCGCTTACTCGGATATTTGGCACTGTTCCACTCAATACGCTTATTGGATTTAATAATTCCGTTGGCTTATATACTGAGTTGCAAATATCGCATATGTCTCCATACTGATTTTTCGAAAAACAATATGGACATTCTCCTTGGACATATCTATCTGGTAAAAAGCGACCTTGTTGTTCATCATACAATTGTGAAACCTCCTCTTTTACAATCTCTCCTTTGGCCTTTAAGGCCAAAAAAAAGATCTCTACATTTTTTTTATTCTCTATACAATGAGAACTGCGATACCCATCTGTAAACTCTATACCAAAAATCTTTAAAACATACTCATGTTGTCTTCTCCATCTCTCTACATATTGTAAAACATCTTCATTTTGCTTTGCTGCATTTATCTCAATAGGTGTTCCATGTACATCAGCTCCACAAATAAAAAAACAAGTATTAGATTTATCCATCCTTAATGCTTTTACAAATATATCTGCTTGTATATGTTCTAATAGATGCCCTAGATGTAATGGCCCATTCGCATACGGTAAAGCTGCAGTGACTATATATTTCATTTTTTATCTTGGGCACAATAGGATTCGAACCTATGACTTTTACTATGTGAAAGTAACACTCTCCCTCTGAGTTATGCACCCATTTGATAAATAATACTTATATTTTAAATGTGCAAGATTTATCTTAATTATCTAATCCATATATCCAAAACAAATAATAAAAACCCTTTTGCTTTTTTTTTATTAAATTTAAGATAAATTAATGAAATTACATCATGGAATATATATTCACATTCCTTTTTGTCCACAACGATGTCCTTACTGCAATTTCTTTTCATTGGTGAAAAAAATTCCTTCTGTTTTTTCATCTTCTTTAATTCATGAATTTTCTATCAGAAAACAGGCATGGAGCTCAGAAGCTCGATCTATCTATTTTGGTGGAGGAACTCCTAGTTTACTTCCATTATCTCAAGTCAAGAAAATAGTTGAATCACTCAATACACGCACTAATGAAATATCTATAGAAATAAACCCTGAGCACGCGAGAAATACATATTTAAAAAAATTAAAGGCCATTGGTATTTCGAGAGTGAGTCTCGGAATTCAGAGCCTCGATAATTCTTCCTTAAAACAACTTAATAGAAACCACGATAAAAAAAAGGCTCATGCTGCAATTAAAAATGCCAAAAATGCTAACTTTAAATCAATATCAATTGACTTAATTATTGGCCTAAAAGAAGACTCTACTATAAAAACACTGGATGATATATTAAAAAAATCCAAAATCGATCATATAAGCATATATCCATTACAAATAAAGCCATTTACTTTATTTAACAGATCAATAAAAAATCCAAATCTCTATAATAATATTCTTAAATCATTTAGCCAATTAATAACATTTACAAAAAAAAATAAATTCATTCAATACGAATTTTCTAGCTTTTCATCATCTAAAAAACATGAATGTTTACATAATAAACTATATTGGAATAGCAAAAACTACCTCGGAATTGGCCCAAGCGCCCATTCTATGCTAAATCTTCCCGATGGTTCACGTTTAAGATCTCATAACCATTTTAATTTATCGAAATATGTCGAGAAACCTAATCCAATATCTTTTTATGAAGAAGTACTTTCTCCTAAAGAATCTTTCTTAGAATCATGCTGGCTAGGATTAAGAAATTTAAAAGATGGCATATCTCTAATTCCGCTTTTAAAATTACATCAAATAAATATTAAGAACCAAAAAACATATAAAAAAATCTTCTCTCAATTAAAATTTAAAAAAAAACAATTCAACATTAAAATACACTCTTATAACTGCATTCAAAAACAACAATCGCCTATTACTCAACAAGTGTTTAATCTTATAATGAAATCTATTAATCAAATTTAGTTTACTTTCCCCACTAAAACTATACATATATTTAATAAATCAAAGCATCTTTCAAATGCCAATTGCACATCTTCAATTTGAATCTCATTTATCAAATTTACCACATCAACACAATATTGAAAACCTTGGTTTAAGTCCATATTTTCAGAAATGGTTTCTAAAATATTCGAATCACTTGATATAATGCCATGTACATAATTTGCAAAATTATTTTTTGCCATAATAAACTCTTCTTCATTTATGTCATTCTTTAAAAGATCAACTAAAATATTTTGTAATGCAGATATAACTTCTTGTTCCTGACCAGGGGATGTAATCACGTAAACTCCGAAGATACCGTCTCCAAAATTTTTTTTTAAATCAACCCAGGAAAGCAAATCATACGACAATCCTCTTTTCTCACGAAGTTCTATCCACAATCTTGAATTCATTCCCTCTCCATAAATATATGAAATTAATTTAAGCATAGGATATTCAATTAAGGCATCATTAAGCTCAAAATTGAACCCAAGAAACACAATTGATATCTGAGACTCAATAACGCTAAGCATCTTAAAATCTGGCACGTGTTGTATAAAGGGCTTTTCAATTGATTCGAAAGTATTGGAACAACTTTCTTTGTTAAATATGCTTTTTAAAACATTTATGTCTTTCTCTTGATATTGGCCAAGAAAAGCACACGACATTTTCTTTAATTGATTTAATTCATTATAAAATAATCTTAATTTATCGATAGTAACTATCTCAATATTTCTAATTTGCTCCAATAAATCCTCATTATAAAAAATACTTGTTAAAGGATATGAATTTTGCAATCTATCTAATTCTACAACCCCTAAATATTTAATATCACTAAGCATGTCTATGACTTTACTCATCTCCCATGTTTTCACCCAGTCATATTCTGCATTATCAATAATAGATTCATAGATAATTTCATACAGCAAAGTCGCCATTTCTTTAAAAAAAAAATTTTTACAAACAACATTTATCACAATCCTTCCTATGTCATCATCTACTTCTATAGTGGACTGCATTTTATCTAAAACACTCTGCATCCCTTGATAATTGCACCTTGCTACGCCCTTTGGTATCATCTTGGAAAATAAAAACATCTCTTTTATTTTATTTCTCATTGAAATAGCTGAACCATAGCTCAAAACTAATGAAAATTTAACCTCTCCTTTATTGTCTTTATATAAAAAAACACAATTCTCTTTTTTGCTATGAATTTTTCTTATTTTTAATTCTATATAATAAAAAGAATATTCAAATGATTCTTTAATAAGGTTCTTTTTTCCCTTTACACACATCTTATTTATTTCATCTGCATTATACGCACTATCGTTGTCTGTAAAATATGCACTATCATTATATCTAGGAACCTCTACTTTTCTTATTGGCACCTTTGGCGTTATGATACAAACAGTCCTATTACTATCAATCAAATAATGTTTAGCAGATTGTGAAATATTATCTAAAGTTATTTCCTTAATTTTTCTTTGGGTCCAAAAATATGATCTATAATCTCCTAATGCAACATATTCGGTCAATTTAAAAGTTAATTTCTGTGTATCCGACATCGTTTTATGATACTTTCTTAAAATACAATTTTTAGCTTGCATAAAAACATCAAAATTAATTAACTTTGTAATGTCATTTTCAAGTAGATTTATCACTCTTTCAATACTCTTATATGTATTCTGCAACATATTTGGCTGCATCATTATATAAAAAAGCCCTGGATCTATCGTTCTTGGCATATAGCAATTTAAATTAGCAACATGTCCTTTTCTTACAAAATTTTCATATAAAATGCCCCCTGGCTCCAATGACATCATCTCCCCTAATATGCGCAATGCAATAAAATCTTTATGAAAACCAGGTGGTACATGATATGCAATTCCAAAAAATGGTTTTATACCCTCTCGCTGTAAAGTTACAATTTTAGAACCTTCCTGTGGCAACTCCAATGAAGTTAATCTTTCCCTTTCCCGTTCTCGTTTTGACTTTAAAATTTTTCCAAAAGATTCTACAACTAACTTTAAAATTTTTTTTATTCTTATATTGCCTGATATAATCAAAATCATATTCTCTGGCTTATAATGCTTTTGATAAAATCGTTTTAAATCCTGTACTGTTATATTCATAACATCTTCTATGTTTCCAACCGAACTATTTCGATAATTGTGCCACTTATACGCTGCTGCCATAATATATTCTTGCAAGACCAATTCTATATCATTATCGTATATCTCCATCTCTTCTTTTATTATGGATTTTTCAATATTCACATCAGACTTGCGTATCAAGCTATTCGTTATTCTATCTAATTCAAATTTTAAATATACTTGCAATAAATTTTCATCATTCGGTAATACTGCAAAAAAGTTTGTATAATCGTATGAAGTGCTTGCATTAAAGTAAATACCCTGTTGTTCCAAATATTTTTTAGGATCTGGATAATGCTTGGAACCTCTAAATAACACATGCTCTAAAATATGAGCAACTCCTGTTTTTCCAGGTTCCTCTTCTTTTGAACCCACTAAAACAGTTAAATTCACCGTGATTGTAGGCTGAATATGATCTGGAATAAATAGACACTGCATATCATTCCATAATCTATATTCTAAAATATTTTCAAATTTTCTAATAAATCTCAGATCTAAATTATCGTTCTTCATAAAGCCCATTTTTTACTATGGAGTTGACCGGATTCGAACCGGCGACCCTTAGAGTGCGATTCTAATGCTCTACCAACTGAGCTACAACCCCTAAAATAAAAGATCTTAATGTTATAAATCAACAACTGACAATGCCTCATTCGTAATTATCTTATAGAGAATATAATTCCAAATAACAAGATTATCATTTTTTTTAATTTCTTGAAAAAACAATTCACTTTCTTTATGTTTTATTTCATGTTTTTTATGCATATACTTTTCCAATTATTTTCATTTTTCCAATTAATCTCAGCTATCTCTCTAATCTTATTAATATTATTACAACCAGAAAGCTCAAGTAAATCAAATAACCTAAATGTAGATTCGTCTTTCTCTCTAAAAAGTAAACATAATAGAAACAGCCCTCTTCTATCTAAAATAACAACAATAGTTGCCTTTTCTTTTTTTATAAGTAGTCTTCTTGTTGCCATCCTGTACTCCTCTTCATCTTTTTCTATATTTCACTAATCTTTGATGGACAATTGCAAGTTTTATTTAATGTAGAAAAAAATCTAAATCCCTCTTTTCCATTCGTTTTTTCGTAATCAACCACTATCTCTTCTGCAAACATCATAGTAAACATGTCAACTAATACAATAACCCCTCCATAATCAAAAACAAAATCTTCCATTGATTCAAGTGTTGAAAAGTTTAAGTTAAACTTAAATCCTCTACACCCCTCACCCCTTACACTAATTCGTAAAAATTGCCCCACCTGCTGCTCTCTTTGTATTTGTTTAGCATGGTCCAATGCTTTTAAAGTAAATCTAATCATTTTTTTAAATTATATGATAAAATTACACAAAAAGATAAAAATAATCTACTTATACTTTCTAAGTTATCTATAATAAATAAATGATTTTTAAATTAAAGCAGATTTTCTTTCTTATAATGATACTGTTAATGAGTTTCCTTTTTTATACACAAATAAAGAAAAGACACCAAATCAATTATCTCTCAATATCTTCACCAGAAAAAAAAACACCAAATTTTAAAATAAATGACTATTATTTTTTTGATATTTTACGCTTACATCAAAAATATGTTTTTTTGCACTTCTCTAAATTTGAAACATTAGAAGAAAAAAAAACATTCTCTGATCTCTTGCGATCCTTAAATTCTAAGATTCTTATTTTCGTGATTGATCAATCAATCTCTAACATCACAAATTTGAATAAATTTTCAAATATTATCTGGATTTTTGATCATTCACATGAAATTTCTAAAAGTTATCATATAAAAACACATCCAGAAACTTTTCTAATTTCTCCAAATGGCAATATTTTAGCAATTTACCTCAAAAACCAACCATGGTCCTCGATCATTAACATCCTATCTTAACATCAGGCCGCAGAGGTCTCGAACCTCTAACCGTCGGATTTGGAGTCCGAAACTCTACCAATTGAGCTAGCGACCTTCTTAGATAAAAAAAAATATAAATAACCACTTCTTTCAGATTATTCATCCAAAGCTACTGACCAGAATTGAACCGGTGACCTCGTCCTTACCAAGGACGTGCTCTGCCATCTGAGCTACAGTAGCACTCTTTTAGCGGGAAACGAGATTCGAACTCGCGACATTCAGCTTGGAAGGCTGATGCTCTACCACCTGAGCTATTCCCGCCACTGGAGGGAGAAGGATTCGAACCTTCGAAGGCTTACGCCGGCAGGTTTACAGCCTGCTCCCTTTGGCCACTCGGGCACCCCTCCAAATCCAGCTGGCGATGGGATTTGAACCCGCAACCTCCTGATTACAAATCAGATGCTCTACCATTGAGCTACACCAGCATATAAATATTTCAATATTTTATCAAGTAAAATCATTGCGGCGAGGGAGATTTGAACTCCCATAGCAATGCCACTATCACCTCAAAATAGCGTGTCTACCCTTCCACCACCGCCGCAGTGATCGTTTTTAATCTTTTATTGTACATTTTTACTCGCTAAAACTTGCAAATCTTATCATTTCAAATATATACTCAATTTAAAATGTTTAATCTTTCTATTTTATTCTCTTCTTTTAGAGAAAATATTTTTCACTTGCTTAATTTAAAAATCTATTATCAAGTTACCAGGCAAAATGACTAATCAAAACGCTAACAACACTCACTTACACTACTCTAATCTTTTTAAAAAAACCTTAGAACACTTGGAAGAAAATTTATCCCCTTTTATTTGGCAAGTTTTTTTTAAAAATCTCTCCTTTAAATCTTTTCAGAAAAATACACTAGAAATAATTGTATCTTCAACGTTTAAAAAAAATTGGATTTTAAAATTTGGCCTATTCCCCTTATATCACTCATGTCTCTTCATATTTCAGCAAGCCATAAACATTAAATTAGTAGAACGAAGCTATGAAATTCTAAAAATTCAAGGAGTAAGCCCATCTTTAAAACTTTCTTCCTCCAACAAATTTTCACCTTACTTTCCTTTCAAACTTAATTCTCTATACAAGCTAGATTCTTTTATCACTGACGCTTCAACGGAAATATTACTACATATCGGCAATATAATTGCTGAAAATCCAGGCACAAAATATAACCCTTTGTTTATAGCTGGTCCGACAGGAACAGGAAAAACACATCTAGTTCAAGCTATTGGCTCTCTCGCCCAAACAAAAAACCCGCTTCTAAAAGTCGTTTATATCAGTGCAGAAGAATGGTCTAACCTATTCATTTCAGCTATTCAACATAAAAAGTTTGACGAATTTAGAAGAGAAAATAGAACAAATTGCGATATTTTAATCATGGACGATATTCATTTTCTAGTTGGAAAAGAAGCATGTCAAACGGAATTCATACATACCTTTAATAATTTATTTCAAAATTGCAAACAAATTATCATAACATCTACAAAATACCCTTATGAAATTAAAGGGTTGAATCCTTTTTTACAATCTAGGCTATCCTGTGGTTTAATCCTGGATACAAAACCACCTAGTCAGCAAATCAATTCTACTTTTTTAAAAAGAAAAATAAATGCTCTTGGAACAAATTTTTCAAACGAAGTACAACAATTTTTATCCAATTGTGATTATAGTTCCCTCAGAGAACTCGAAGGTGTTATCTTGCGATTATCGGCTTTTGCACATAATAATAATTGTAAATTGTCTATCAGAGAGGCAAAAATTTGCTTATCTAGATTTCTTAAAATTAAAAGCTCTAATCAGTGGGAATTAGAACGCATATGTAAACATGTCGCTTCTTACTTCGACATAACACCAAACACTTTAAAAAGCCACTGCCGGCAACGTACGCTCGTCCTCGCTCGACAAATGGCTATGTCTTTATGTAAAAGAAATGTACCTTGTACTTTGGTAGAAATTGGCAAAACATTTGGTGGAAGAGATCACTCCACCGTAATCTCTTCTCTAAAAAAGATTAAAAATCTTGAAGAATCAAATATCAAAATTAAAGCCTTATTAACAAGACTCCAAAACACTTTAGATTAAAATTTACTTAGCTCTTGGATTGAAAGTAGATATTTCAGATAATCTGTGAATCAACTCTTTTTCCCGCATTGTAAGCTCTGTTGGTATTTTTAAATTTATCACAATATATAAATCACTAGTTTCCCCTACTTTTTTCCTGCCCTTCCCTTTCAGCCTCAATTTTGTCCCATGCTGACTGCCTGCTGGAATTTTAACTCTTATTTTACCACTTAACACAAAAATTTCTATACTAGCACCTAATATTGCTTCCCATGGTGATATATTAACATTGATCTCCACATCCTCCGCTTTTCCCATCTCTGAATTTCTATCAACATTCCACTTGCCTTTACTGGACGTCCGTGATTGTCCAAATATGGAATTAAAAAAACTACTAAAGCCATTTCCTTCCTCCGCTCCCCCAAAATCGAATTTAATTTCCTGCCATGAAGAATCTTTAAATTGGTCTCCCGATTTCCAATTAGCCCCCAAGGTATCATATTTCCTACGGGAATCTGCATTTTTCAAAACTTCATAAGCTTCGGATACTTTTTTAAATTTATCCTCTGCATTTTTATCCTTATTCACATCTGGATGATACTGCCTAGCTAGCTTCCTATATGCTTTTTGGATCTCTTCTGCACTTGACTGTCTAGATATACCTAAAATTTCATAATAATCTTGATACTTCATGTGTTCCTTTTTCAAAAAGTATAACAATACAAATTAGCAATCGTCAAATCATATTTCTCTAAAATTTATAGGCCTTGATATTTTTTTAAAAAAAATATATTTTAAAAAAAATGAATGTTCGTGTTCGAATTGCACCTTCTCCTACAGGAGATCCTCACATTGGAACTGCCTATATGGCTTTGTTTAATTATGCTTTTGCAAAAAAATATAATGGAAAGTTTATCTTAAGGATTGAAAATACTGACCTTAAAAGGTCTTCTTTAGCAAGTGAATATAGTATTTTAGAATACCTAAAATGGCTTGGGCTCTCTTGGGATGAAGGCCCAGATATCGGAGGAAAATTTGCTCCATATAGACAAAGTGATCGCTTACAATTATACCAATCAACTGCATTGCAGTTAATAAAAGCGGGTCATGCCTACTATTGCACATGCTCTGAAGATAGATTATCTCAATTAAGAACCTTTCAAATGGAACAAAAACTTCCTACCGGTTATGATCAATATTGCCGAGATAGACAACATAAGGATGGCGTCTTACGCATGAAAATTCCCCCTAGAAATCTTACACAATTCTCTGATTTGCTAAGAGGAACTATCTCCATTAACAACAATGATATAGATGATCAAATTATATTAAAAAGTGATGGTTTTCCTACATACCATCTTGCTAGCATCGTAGATGACCACTTTATGAATATATCTCATGTTATTCGAGGTGAAGAATGGCTAAGTTCAACCCCAAAACATGTTCTTCTCTATAAATTCTTAAATTGGCCTCTCCCTGCATTTATACATCTACCCCTGCTGAGAAATTCGGACAAAAGTAAAATATCCAAACGCAAGTACCCCGTTTCTTTAAAGTACTTTAAAATGATAGGGTTCTTGCCAGAGGCTCTTTTAAATTTTCTTGGATTAATTTCTTTTTCGTTTAAAGATGGAAGAGAAGTATTTACTTTACATGACTTTATAGAAAATCTTGATATCAAAAGAATTTCCCTAGGTGGTCCTGTATTTGATTTTCAAAAACTAAATTGGTTGAACAGTCATTATCTTAAAAAAAAAGAAAATACTGAAGTTGTAAAATACTTACAAGAACAATTGTTCTCTTCAAATTATTTATCTCAAATTGTTCCACTAATAAAGGAAAGGATTAATACCTCTGATCAATTTTTAGAATTATCTTCTTTTTTCTTTCAAAATTTTTTTCAGATTCCTATAAATGATGAATCTTTTAAAGCAATAAACAAACCACTGCTTCCTATTTATGAATCTTTTTTCAATGAACTTATCTCTCTAGATTCGTTTTCTCACTCCTCCATAGAATCTCTTACCACTATCTTTATTGAACAGCATAATTTAAATCGTAAACCTTTCTTTATGACCTTGCGAATTATATTTACCGGAAAAAAAGAATCTCCTCCTTTATTTCAGACGTTAGAAGTTTTAGGGCGTGAGCGTTGTTACATCAGACTAAAAAATGCAATAGATATTTTAAAAGATTAATTCAACAATGTGTTTTTGTTCTCAAAACTGGCTCCACCTAATTCTTGATAAACCTAGAATAATTGCTAACATTGCCGCGATTGCTCGCTTAACAACAGGCTTGCAAATTTCACTACATATTTGCGGACCATTAATTTTTGAAAACAATGATAAAACAAAATGGAGAGCAAGCCTAGATTATTTACAACATACATGTATCCACTTCCATCAAAATATTTTTAGATGCTTGCATGTATTAGAAAAAAAACCTTGGATAATTGAAATCGGAAGTCTATCCACAATTTGGGAATCATCGTTTCAAATAGGAGATTGTTTAATTTTAGGTCCTGAAATAGGTCATATTTCCCCACAAATCATGCAAAAGCTTTCTTATCGAAAACTTTCGATTCCACAACCTGGCCCAATACGCTCCTTGAATTTAGCTCAATGTGCTTCTATTGTAACTTTTGAAGCTATTCGACAAATATACAATTCTCATACTTTCTTGCCCTAACTTGAACTCTTTTCAAGAATACTAAAATATTACTTGCCAATAAAACATTTTTTCATAAATATACCAATATGCATATAAACGACTTTACACATCTTCACCTCCATACACAATATTCATTTCTAGATGGTGCCATTCGAATTTCTGATTTAATTCCAAAATTACAAGAATTAAATATGAAACAGGTCGCTATTACAGACCACGGTCACATGTTTGGCGCATTAGATTTCTATATACAAACCACAAAAGCTGGCATAAAGCCAATTATAGGTATTGAGGCCTATATTACTGGCAACGCAAGATATACTGAAAAAGTAAGAGAAAATTTTCACATAATTTTACTAGCTGAAAATAATATTGGCCTTAAAAATTTAAAACAATTAATATCTAAGGCCTTTCTTTATGGAAAATATTACCTACCAAGAATTGATAAATCGCTCTTATTTGAACACAAAGAAGGGCTTATTGCACTTTCTGCATGTTTAGGCGGCGAAGTTGCAAAAAAATTTATAGAAGAGTCTCCAGACGCATCCATAAAAGCAATTCAAGATTTTAAACAAATTTTTGGTCCAAAACATTTTTACCTAGAAATTCAACCAAATGGATTACCAGAACAAGTAAAATTAAACTCATTCCTAGCTGAAGTAGCCATAGCAGAAAAATTAAATCTCGTCGCAACTAATGATTGCCATTACATACATAAAGATGGATATGAAGCCCAAAACGTATTAATGGCAATCCGGCAGCGCTCTTCGATATACAACCCCTCTATGCATACTCATAAATCAACAGCCTTTTATTTAAGATCCGGACAAGAAATGTGGGACTTGCTTAAAGATGAATTTCCGTCTGCTTTTGAAAACACATTTGAAATAAGTCAGCGATGCAATGTATCTTTAAATTTAAATTTAGAATTATCTACTCAATATTTTCAGCTTCCTATTCTTGCCTCAAACGGTTTTGACAAATTAAAAAATGCCATTTATGAGGGACTAAAAAACAGATTAAGAGAAATTTTTTCTCCCAATTTCTACAACTATATTCAAAGACTTAATAATGAAATCAATTCAATCCAATCATTAGGATTTGTAAACTACTTTTTAATTGTACAAGAATTTATAAATTGGGCTCGGAAAAAAAAAATACGAGTTGGGCCTGGTCGTGGTTCTGGCGCAGGAAGCTTAGTAGCCTTCGTTCTTAGAATTACCAATATCGACCCAATTTTTCACAAATTACTTTTTGAAAGATTCTTAAATTCGGAAAGGGTATCAATGCCAGACTTTGATATCGATTTCATGCAAAAAAGAAGAAGCGAAGTAATCCGTCATGTTTGTGCAAAATATGGAAGAGAGCACGTCGCTCAAATCGCAACCTTTTCATCTTTAAATGCTAAAAGTTTAGTGAAAGATGTAGCTAGAGCCGTCTCAATTCCCTTTAACGAAATTAATGAATTAACAAAAAGTGTTCCTAGTATGATCGAAGGCCATAAAATTTCATTTAAAAATTTTCTAATTCATTCACCTCATATAGAAAATAGAGCAAAAACTCTTCATCAATATCAAACACTTCTATCCACCGCACCAATACTCGAAGGACTCTTACGACAAGCAGGAATCCATGCTGCTGGCGTTGTAATTTCTCAAAAATCACTTTTAGAATACTCATCATTATCCAAAGGTCCACATCAAGAAATATTTATTCAATGCGATAAGAATATGTTAGACGTATCTGGCTTAGTAAAATTTGACTTGCTAGGTCTAAAAACACTTGATCTACTTTCGATTGCAGAAAACCTAATCAACAAACGCTTAAAAAGACAAAATCTGCCTCCTTTTAGTGTTGAAATTTTATCTCCATATTCAAAAGAATCATTCCCTGTATATAAATTAATTGCCTCTGGGGATACTTACGGCATTTTCCAGTTTGAATCTCCTGGATTCCAAGAATTATGTCGCAAATTAAAACCGAACCAATTTGAACATATTGTTGCCGCTACTGCATTATACCGCCCTGGTCCAATTCAGGCAGGAATGACAAAAAATTTCATTGAAAGAAAGCTAGGTATTCGAAACACTGTCTATCCTCATCCTTTATTACAAACTCTCCTAAAGGAAACATTTGGTACCTTTGTCTATCAAGAACAAATACTGATAGCTGCTCAAACATTAGCAGGATATTCCCTTGGTGCTGCTGACTTATTAAGGCAAGCCATGAGTAAAAAACAATCAACTGAAATGGAACAACAAAGATCTGATTTTGTGTCAGGGTGTCTGAGATTAAATAATATTAGTGATAAAATTGCAAATTCCATTTTCGATTCTATTAGAGAATTCGCACGTTATGGATTTAATAAAAGCCATGCTACTGCATATTCTTGGATAACTTATCAAACAGCTTATTTAAAATACTATTACCCTATCGAGTTCCTAACCGCTTTATTATCTACATCAATTGATTCATCCGTAGATATGTCAAAATACATTAGAGACGCGAGGAGTGCTTGTATAAACATTCTTCCGCCAAATATAAATAAATCACTTCGTTCCTTCTCTCTAGAAAACCAAGATATTCGATTTGGGCTTAATGCAATCAAAGGAATTGGTACAATCGCTTTAAATGTAATAATTAAAGCAAGAATTATTTATAAACAATTTCTTAATCTTTTTGACTTCTGCGAAAAAGTATCTTTAAATAAAATTAATAAAAAAATAATTGAGGTATTAGTAAAATCTGGCTCAATGGATATTTTTGGCCCAAGCAGAAAACAAATGTATCTCGCTATCCCAAATGCGATTACTTCGGCTCGTAGAACCCAAAAAGATTTAAAAAATAAAAACCCATATTTACTTAAAGACATGAATTTATTCAATCTTGAAAAATACGAAAACTGTGACGAATGGGAAGCTAGAGAAAAAAGAAAATTTGAACAACTTACACTAGGCATGTTTCTAGCCTCACATCCTTTAATCAAATACAAAAATGACAATCAATTGCTAAATGTAATCTCAACAAAAGAGATTCCTTTTCGTAGAAAATTTTCTCATATTCAAATTATTGGAATGGTTTCTGAAATTAAAGAATTATTCAATAAAAAAAAAGAAAAATGGGCTCTCTTAACTATTGAAGACTTGTACGGATCTACTCAAATGTTTGTTTATAATCAAGAATATAAGCAATTTAGAAGGTACTTAAGATTTCCTGAACCTATTATTATTAAAGCACAATTTTTACGAAAAAGAAAATTTGAACAAAATTTTCTAACCATTCCTAAATTAAAACTTATAAATGTTGAATTTGCGTGCAATATAAAAGAAGAAAAGACTAAATTTGTACAAATAATGTTCCCATCTTCAAATTTCGACACAATCAAAGCATTTCAATTATGCAAAAAGTACAAAGGAAATAAACAAATTAAGCTAACTTTTATTATTGATCAAAATTCTTTTATATATTACCCTTGCTTAAAATTAAAGGTAAACACAAATGATGATTTTTTTATCTCAATTAATCATTCAAAAGGATTTATAGGGGTCTCTAGAGATTATTTATAATTGATCTCTCTTTATTGCACACAAGAAGATTTTCCTACTCTTATCTTCTCTTCAATCTCCCGCAAAATGTTTTCATGTGCAGTCAAAAACAAACGTGCATTTTCTTTTCCTTGCCCAAGCTTCTCGTTTTGATAACTCAACCAAGTTCCATTTTTTTCAATAATGTTCATATCCACTGCCATTTCAATAATTTCACTTTCTCTAATAATACCTTGCCCATATAAAATATCAAATTCAGCTTCCCGAAAAGGTGGCGCAACTTTGTTTTTCACTATTTTAACCCGTGTACGATTTCCTATAGCCTGATCTCCATTCTTAATTGATCCTATTTTGCGAATGTCTAATCTTACGCTAGCATAAAATTTTAGAGCATTTCCTCCAGGCGTTGTTTCAGGATTTCCAAATGCAATACCAATTTTCATCCTAAGCTGATTTATAAATATAATACTTGTACCACTTTTTGACAATGTTGCTGTTATCTTCCTCAAAGCTTGGCTCATAAGTCGTGCTTGTAATCCAATATGTGAATCTCCCATTTCTCCCTCTATCTCAACTTTAGGCACTAATGCCGCTACCGAATCTACTACAATTAAATCGATAGACCCTGACCTCACTAACATATCAGCAATTTCCAAAGCTTGCTCTCCCGTATCTGGTTGTGAAATTAATAAATCTTCTATCTTAATGCCAAGTTTTTTTGCATAATTAATGTCCAGTGCATGTTCAGCATCTATAAAAGCAGCTACTCCTCCTTTTGTTTGTACTTCAGCTATAGCATGCAAAGCTAGGGTAGTTTTTCCACTAGACTCTGGACCGTATATCTCAACAATTCTCCCTCTAGGGTACCCTCCGATGCCAAGTGAAAAATCTAAATTAAGCGAACCTGTAGATATAACTTCAATATCTGAAATCAAAGGTTCATTGGTACCCAATCTCATAATTGAACCTTTTCCAAATTGTTTCTCAATATTTGACACTGCCAAATCTAATGATTTTACTCGATCTTTCATTGGTAAAGTCTCCTTTAAATCTTTTACTACAACATTTTTACTCATTTCAAACCTATATTTTAATAAAAAAATAATTTACATAACCCAACTAAATGCCGAAGGTCGGACTTGAACCAACATGACATAAGTCACTGGATTTTGAGTCCAGCGCGGCTACCATTTCGCCACTTCGGCAATTAAACATAACTTATTATATTATAATATAATTCTAATTAAAAAAAACACAAGTCAGTCGTTGTATTAATCCTGCATTTTCTTGACACTTGCTATTCATAAAATACATTAAAAATTATTCAAATATACAATGTTTAAAAATATTTTTTCAGTAAACGAATCTATTAAAGCTGTAAATAAAGACCTAGATACAAAATATAGTAACATGAAAATATTAGGAGAGATCTCTATGTTTAAACCATGGAGGTCTGGTCATGCTTATTTTGACTTAAAAGATAATGAATCAATCCTTCCTGCCGTTCTTTTAAAAAAAAATTATGATTCAATAAATTTTAAAATAGCTGACGGATTAAAGGTTATCGCATGCGGAAATATCGTCATCTATACTCCAAAATCAAAACTTCAACTACTTGTGTCTTCAATTGAGCCTCTCGGTATCGGTTCTTTATCTCTTCAATTTCAACGACTAAAAGAAAAACTCTCTTCCGAAGGACTGTTTGATATGGCTTTTAAAAAAAAATTACCATACTGCCCCAATTGCATTGGAATTGTCACATCCCCTCAAAGCGCAGCTTTACAAGACCTCTTGCTTATATTACATCAAAGAATGCCTTGTTTAAATATTTTAATTGCCCCCTCTAAAGTTCAAGGAGAAAATTCAGAAGTGGAAATTTCAAATGCCATCTGGAGACTAGATAATACTAAGACTTGCGATATCATTATTTTGGCAAGAGGAGGAGGATCTCATGAAGATTTAGAGTCCTTTAATAAAGAATCAATTGCTAGAACTATCTTTAATTGTAAAACTCCCATTATTAGCTCGATTGGACATGAAAATGATTATTGCATCGCCGACCTTGTAGCAGATGTACGCTGTGCAACCCCTTCACATGCCGCTCAAATTGCAACTCCTATAAAAAGCGAAATTATTACAAAAATAAACATTATCAAAATTAATCTAAGAAAAATACTAGAATCACAAATCCGTTCGAAAGAACTACATTTATCTAATTTACTGACCCATCTAGTCTCTCCCCAAGAAGCTTTAAACAAAAAAATATATTCTCTAAAAAAAAATCTTATACAATTAAATAACAAATTAACTTTTGCATTTCAAAATACAAAATCACGCCTCTCAATCCTAAGAGAAAAATTGAACATGCTCTCACCTCTTCAAGTTCTTTCTCGTGGATATGCTATCTTACATAAATCAAATAAAATAGTCTTCTCCATTGCAGACATTAATACAAATGATATATTAAAAGTAAGAATTTTAGATGGCTTTTTAGAAATAAAGGTAAATAAAAAATGGAACTTGAATTGATATTAAAAAAACTTGAAATTTTAATCAAAGACCTTGAACAGGGAGATCTTCCTATTGAAAAAAGTTTACAAATATATGAAGAGGGCATTGTTTTGGCTAAAAAAGCAGAAGAAAAAATAAATAACATCCAAGGAAAAATTGAAAAAATTTCTTCAGATGGAGAAATTAAGCCCTTTTAATTTCTAAAAACCTATATATATCATCAAATAAACTATTTAACACTACAATTCCTTGTCCAAATATTTCTATATGTGACTTAAAATTTAACCCATATATTTTTATATTCTCCCTTTTTAATGAAGAAAAAAAATCATTCATTTTAACCTTATTTACTGCACCTTTTGTGCTTATACACACAATGTTCCATTCCTCTCTTAATGTATAAAAAGCAAATATTATGACTCCCTCATGTGAATACCGCTTCAATTCTCCTATATAGATTCCTTTATCTTCTAACAATAAAACTTTTACCATCTTAATTAAAATAGAAAGATTGTCTTTTATAATTATTTGACTTTGAGCTAAAGATATTTCATCTTTAGCTTTTTGTATTTTTATCTTCAACATTTGCTTTTTTATTCTTTTAGATTCTTCAATTAAATTACGCACTTTTTCCTCAACTTCACTTAATGAAACATTTAGAGTATGTATAAGATTTTTCATTATTTTTTTTTCTTTATTAGTAATGTCTAAGGCTTCTTGCGCCGTAACTGCCTCAATTCTTCTGATACCAAATGATACTGGTTTTTGGTTTTCAATTCTAAAACAAACAATCTCCCCTGTATGTTGAACATGAGAGCCTCCACATAACTCTTTAGAAATATTACCTATCTTAACCCCTCGAACCTCTCTGGAATATTTCTCGTCCAATAAAGTTAAATATCCTTCTTTCTTTGCCTTATCTAACGGTAAATTTACAATTTCTATTGAATGTTTCTCTAAAATCCATTGAGACATAAGAGACTCAATCCTTATCACCTGCTCAACCGTTAAAGATTCAAATGATGAAAAATCAAATCTTAAGCGACTTGATGAGATTGAAGACCCTTTCTGTATTACATATTCACCCAACACACTCTTTAAAGCACTTTGCAATAAATGTGTAGCCGTATGATTGCGACTAAGACCTTTTCGCTTGTCTCTATCAACGCAAGCTTTTAAATATACGCCTTCTAACAGCTGGCTAGGGATCCTATCAACTAAGTGAGCTGATAATCCATAAATCTTCTTAGTTGTAAGAACATTTATTTTTTCCTCTCCCAAATAAAGAGCTCCACTATCTCCTTCCTGGCCACCTGACTCTGCATAAAATGGCGTTTGCTTAAAAAATAAATACCTTTGATATATACCTTCCACCTTGATATCCATCTCTAGAACATCACAATATTCAGTATCACCAAACTTATGATAAAGACCATTAAGTTTATCTAAGTCCTGCGTAAGCCCCATACCACTATCACCTACATTTAACATCTTTTTCTTTTCCAAATTAAACCCTTCCCAATCAATCTCCTTTCCTTTTTGAGCTGCTAAAATTTTTATAAAATCTGGTGGAAATCCATGTGTGTCATACATCTTATATACAACTCTTCCATCAAGCACCTTGGTCTCTCCCATTTCTAAAATAATAGAATCGAACATACGCACGCCGATTTCAAGAGTTTTTCGAAATGACCTTTCTTCACATTCAACTATTTTTCTCAATAAAAATTCTGTTCCTTTTATTACGGGATATACTGCCTCATAAATTTGAAAAATTTTGTTGCAAATACTAAATAAGCAAAAATTATTTCCTCCCAGCTGAAGTCCATATTGAATAGATCTTCTTATAAGCCTCCTCAATATATACCCTCTACCTTCATTATCAGGAAAAATGCCCTCTGCAATTAAACACACTATAGCTCTTCCATGATCAACTAATATTCGAATGATACTATCTGAATATTCTAACGTATTCAAATATTTCTTTTTTGATACAATCTCACAATATCTTATAGCCTCTTTAAATAAATCAGTTTCGTACGCTCCCGTTACTTTATTAATTACAGAACATATCCTTTCTAATCCCATTCCTGTGTCTACTCCTGAAAGTGGCAACCTCACAATTTCCTCATTAGACAAAATTTCATATTCCATAAAAACTAAATTCCATAATTCCAATAACTCACTTCCTGTATCATAATGAATCTCTGTACAAGGACCACAAACACCACAATCTCCTATCATCCAAAAATTTTCATTAAAACCCTTCCTTCTTATTCTCTCAGGAGAAAATCCTAACTTTATCCAAATTTGCTCAGATTCAAAATCTATAGAAAATTTTTTATTTCCTTCAAATACTGTAATATACACATTTTGAATATCTAATCCTATTTCTTTAAGAAAATTAAGTGAATATATGCAACTCTCTGCTTTAAAATAATCTCCAAATGAAAAGCTACCAAGCATCTCAAAAAAAGTATGATGTCGCAAGGAAAAACCAACAGTTTCAAGATCATTATGCTTTCCCCCTACCCTTAAGCATTTCTGAATGGTAACTACTCTTAAACAAGGAGCATTTTCCTTACCTTTAAAAACATTTTTAAATTGTACCATGCCTGAGTTTACAAATAATAATGAATCATCATCCCTTGGCACTAAAGAACTTCCTTGAATTTCATTATGATGTTTGAACTTATAGAAATCTAAAAAAGAATTTCTAATACTTACGCTTTCCACACTATCTCTGTTATCATAATTTGTTTATTAATCAAGGATTTTTAATTTTTATTTTTCCCTATTTACTATTTGTTTTAAATAATATATAAATTAAATTATGTCATTTATTGTTACAGACAATTGTCAATTATGTCGATATACAGACTGCGTTACAGTATGCCCCGTAGACTGTTTCTATGGAGATGAAACGCAACTTTACATAAATCCTAATGAATGTATAAACTGTGGTGCTTGTGAAATCGAATGCCCCGTTAATGCTATTTTTGAAGAATCTATGCTTCCTTTAGATAAAAAATACTGGTCCAAAGTAAACGCTGAAAAATCCATAATCTGTCAAAATATTACAACCAGACAAGAACCTCATATTGAAGCTGATCTAAACAAAAAAAAACTAGGATTCTAAAAACATGGGAAAAATTAAAATATTGACAGAAAAAGTTGCAAATCAAATAGCTGCCGGAGAAACGATTGAATCTACCGCATCTATTATCAAAGAATTGATAGAAAACTCTATAGATGCAAAAGCATCTCAAATCGATATAATTCTCGAACAAAATGGACTAAACAAAATAACCATAAAAGACAATGGCATAGGGATGGATCCTGAAGACATTCATTGTTGTTTCTTTCGACATGCAACCAGTAAAATTGAATCTCTTTCTGACTTGTCCACAATTACATCATATGGATTTAGAGGAGAAGCTATATCTGCCATCGCATCTGTATGCAAAATGACAATTACATCGAGATCTGCATCAAGTCAATTCGCAATTAAAATATCTCTCATGGGCGAAAAACTTATTAACACATCTAGAGCTGGCCGTTCTATAGGAACCACGGTAGACATTGAATCACTATTTTTTAATACACCTGTTCGATTAAAGTTTTTAAAAGACTCTTCTTCTGAATTAAAAAAGATTGAAGATATTATAAAACAATTTTCATTAGCAAACCATAATATACACTATCGTCTTTTTCTCAATGAATATCTCAAATTAAATCTTATTCCAATAAAATCAATAAAAGAATTACAACCTAGAATCATCGATTGCTTAAATAAAGATCTGACTAATCACTTATTTTACTTTGAAAAAAAAACAAGCAATTTCCTTTTAAATGGATTCCTGTCTAGTCCTTATATTTCTCGCAAGGATTCGCTTGGCCTCCTTACTTATGTAAATAACAGATTTATAAAAAGCTCTATCCTAATACAGTCTATCAAAATTGCTTATGATACTTTGATGCAAAATTCAAGATACCCACTAGGCGTCCTTTTTTTTTATATACAGCCTGAATATATAGATATAAATATCCACCCTCAAAAAGCACAAATTAAATTTTTACATACTGATGATATCCAAAAAGACTTAATTCTATCTATCAAGTCCTTTTTATCAAACACTCCTTGGAGTTATAACTTAAACAAAGAATCAAACTCTACTTTAAAAAATAATCTTATCAACATCAGTCCTGTCTTAAAAAATAAAAGAGAAAGGCTATTC
Source organism: Deltaproteobacteria bacterium (assembly GCA_016432245.1). Classification (GTDB taxonomy): domain Bacteria; phylum Myxococcota; class UBA727; order UBA727; family JABDBI01. The sequence goes on from CP066680.1 coordinate 266,237, forward strand.
CCTATAACGGAATCACATAATGCACTACTAAAACAAGAAAAAGAAAAATATTGCGATCTAAAATTTATTGGCCAAATATTTAATACTTTTTTAATTCTAGAAAAATCACATACCCTAATATTAATAGATCAGCACGCTGCACATGAGCGTATCAATTTTGAAAGATTAAATATGCAAAAAAATAAAATAATCCCTTCTCGCCGTCTTTTATTTCCACAAATCATAACTGTCAGTAGAGTAGATCTATTGACCCTTTTAGAGAAAATAAAAATATTTTCTGAATATGGATTTGAATTAGAACCTTTTGGCGCTTCTCAAGTATGTATAAAATCCATTCCAATTGAACTCTCTGATAGTCAAGCAAAAACTTTAATTTTAAATACACTATCTGATCTACATACCGAAAATTGGCCTACCAGCCTAATCTCTTTTTCCAATAAAATTATTTCAACAATTGCCTGTCATGCTTCAATTAAAGCAGGTCAACATTTAAAAACAATTGAAGTAAAATCACTCTTATCCCAATTAGATGCTATCAACTATTCCACCCATTGCCCTCATGGCCGCCCTGTAACCTATGCTATTTCATCTCAAACTATTGCCAAATGGTTTAGTCGAACATAAGATCTCGATATGCTTACATTTCAAAATATAATCTTAAAACTACAACAATTCTGGCAAAAACAAGGATGCATTTTACTTCATGCTTCTGATATAGAAGTCGGCGCTGGAACTTTAAATAAACACACATTCCTTAGAGTTTTAGGTTCAGAACCTTGGAAAGCTGCCTATGTTGAGCCATGCCGAAGACCAACTGATGGTAGATATGGAAAAAACCAAAATAGATTACAACACTATTATCAATTTCAAGTTATTTTAAAACCTTTCCCTCAAAATATTCAAGATATTTATATAAATTCTTTAAAAAATATTGGACTAACTCCTCGTCTATGGGATTTGCAATTTTTGGAAGATAACTGGGAACATCCTGCACTAGGGGCAACTGGGTTAGGCTGGGAAGTTTGGTGCCATGGAATGGAAATAACTCAATTTACTTACTTTCAACAATGTGGAAGTATTGAAATCAATACACCTGTTTGCGAAATCACTTATGGACTAGAACGCATAGCGATGTGTATTCAAAATGTAACTAATATTTTTGACATTGTTTGGGCATCTTCAAATTTAACAAAAATTACTTACGGAGAAATTCATAAACAAGATGAAATCCAATGGTCTTTCCATAATTTTAAGATAGCTGATATAAACATTTGTTTTCACCATTTTGACAATTACAAAAAACAAGCCACAACTTTGCTAGAAAACAACCTGCCTATTCCTGCATATGACTATATTTTAAAATGCAGTCATCTATTTAATATTCTAGATGCAAGAAAAGCTATTTCTCACAATGACAGACACTTTCTTATAAGCGAAATTCGTCACTTAGCGCAAAAGTGTGCTGAAGCATATCTAAAATCTAAACAACAATTCAATTTTACCATGGAGATAAACCCCTATGAATCTTGTAGTTGAAATAGGATGCGAAGAGATTCCTCCATCAGATGTTAAAATTTCAAAGAAATTTCTTTCCACTTTCGTTCCTAAAGAAATTCAATTGAACGCTTTATGTTTTCAAAAAATTGATATATACACAACAACTAGAAGAATTATTATCCTCATTCAAAATATTACAAGACAAAATTCTTACAACACATTTACTGGACCCGTTATAACTGCATCCTTTAATGCATCTTTCAGTCTATCTTCAATTGGATTTTCTTTTTTTTCTAATAAACAACTTCCACTTGAGCAATCTTTTATTTCAAGAGCACATCAAAGCTTTTTATCAGGCTACTTATTTTTTTACCTTAACCCAATTGAAAATACTTTAATTTCTATTATTTTAAAATCTTTATCTAAAATTCCATTTAATTCAAGTATGTTTTGGAATGAGTCAAAAATAAAGTTTGTCCGCCCTATCATATGGATTGCCTGCCTATTAAACAATAAAATTTTGCCTTTTAAATTCGCAAACATTCTAAGCTCTAATTTCTCAAGAGGGCACCGCCTATTATCATCTAACCCAAGACAAATTAAAGAATCTAACTACCTAAGTTTTTTAAATGAAAATCATATCCTAATAAAATCCGAAGAAAGGAAATCTCGCATTTTATCAAGATCTAAAAAATTATCACGCAGCGTCAATGGTAAATTATCTCGAAATAAAAAGTTAGAAAATATCCTATCTAATCTATCAGAATCTCCATGGCCAATCCTCGGAAGTTTTCATAAAAAATATTTAAAAATTCCACATGAAATTTTAAGTTATGAAATCGAATTAAAACAAAAATGTTTAAAAATTGTTAGTAAATCTAATCATCTATTACCTTTTTTTCTTATCATTTCTAGTTTAAAGCCTCAAAATACAAAAAAAATAATTATAGGATATGAAAATATTCTACAAGCACGCTTTCAGGATGGTCTTTTTTACTTTCAAGAAGATATTCTCAACAATTTCTTGATAACCTCTAGCGATTCTTCCCTTCAGGCAATCGCACTCAAAATTTCAAAAGAATTTTCCTACCATAAGCTTAATCTCTTAACTCATGCCTGTATATTATGCAAAGCAGATCTGAAAACATTTATTATCGACGAATTCCCAGAGTTACAAGGAATTATTGGGGGAATTTATTCTAAGTACCTTAAAATTCACTATGCAATTTCAAATGCAATCTATGAACATTACCTTCCTAAATTTATTAATGATGAATTTCCAAAAACAAAACTAGGCATAATCTTATCTTTAGCAGATAAATTACAGGTTCTTTACAAATTTCCAATTCCAAAAACAAACATAGATCCTTTCGGTGTGAGAAAATCTACTATTAATTTTATTAAAATTTTGTTATATTATTATGTGCCTATCAATTTAAAAGACATACTAGAGGAAGATATATTATATTTTTTTCTCTTAAGAATAAAACACCTTCTTGCTGAAAAATACCCAATCTTATTAACAGAAAATTTTTTTCATACTCAAAATAACAACATCTCAAATGCATTTCTTGTAATCCAGCTCACATTAAGAAGCAACTTAAGTTCTCTTACGGCAATATATAAAAGAATCAAAAATATACTACAGCAAAGTATTCTCACATCGCCAACCACTCTTAATTACACTACCTTAATCGAAAAAAAAATATTTATTATTCTTCATAAAATTTCAAATGAAAAACAATATGATAAAAAGATCTTATTACTAATAACCCTAAAACCATACATTGATTTATTTTTCAATACGACAATTATACTTGCTCAAAATACATTTATTCAACGAACTCGTCTATCTCTTTTAATGAATGTTTACAATGAAATAAACAACATTATACATCCTCACATTCTTAAATAAGTCTTTCTTTCATATATCCCCTCTCAATTTGTCCATAACTAATTTTAAATCTCTCCATACATACTTTTTAAACTTTGGACATCGCAATAAAAAAGATGGATGATAAGTTGGCATAACACTTATTCCTTGATATACCTTCCATATACCTGCCACTTTACTAATACTTTCTATAGAATTAAACAAACTCTGATACGCACATGCCCCTAATGTAACAATTACTTCTGGCTTAATACTGTCTATCTGCTTTATTAGCACAGGAATACACGCCAAAATTTCTACAACCGTCGGTCTTCTATTTAAAGGAGGCCTACACTTTATAATATTACAAATATAAACATCTTCTCTCTTTAAATGCATAGAATGTATCATCTTTGTTAGTAGCTTCCCTGCATTTCCAACAAAAGGCCTGCCAGCTTTATCTTCTTCCTTCCCTGGGGCTTCTCCTATAAACATTAATTTAGCTTGAGGGTTCCCTTCTCCAAACACAATTGATGTTCGGAATTTGCACAACTCACATTTTACACACCCTAAAAGATCTTTTTGTATTTTAAGCAAAAAATCACTCATTTTGAACACTCATATTCTATAAAAAGCGTATTTACAATATTTTTTTTATACATTTATATATTTTTTTGATATATTCCTTACATAATGCATTTTTTAACCTGGAAAAAATCAATAAAAATTTTCATACACTCCCTTGAAATACGGGGATTTAGTTCCAACAGTATAAGTGCATACTTACACGACTTAAAGCAATTAGCAACTTATGCTATTCAACAAAAAATAAGTATCTATAAATTATCACGAAAAGATCTAATCCAATACCAAATAGCTTCATTGTCCCTAAAATTGAGTAATCGAAGTCAAAATCGACACCTTTCTTCCATACGACAATTTTTCAATTTTTGGATAAAAGAACGATTAATATCTAAAAATCCTTCTTGCGCTTTAAATTGCAAAGCTCAACTAAAACTCCCTGTCTTTTTAAATAACAACGAAATAGATAAATTAATTCAGGCTAGTCAAAAAAATTTAAAACATTTTACAATGCTTCACATTCTATACGCAACAGGAATCCGAATATCAGAATTATTAAAGATTACAGTTAACGATGTTAATTTAGATAAAGCATATATAAAAATACATGGAAAAGGAAATAAAGAACGACTTGTACCAATGAACCCTAAAGCAATAACTGCAACGAAACACTATTTGAAAACAAACTATATTGAAAAAGAAACATTAAATCTCTATTCTCCAATATTCAAAATGCAAAGACAATCTTTCTTTAAACTTTTTAAAAAATATGCAAATATAGCTAAAATCAACAAAACAATATCTCCACATAAAATAAGACATTCTTTCGCAACCCATCTATTTGAAAAAGGTGCTGATTTAAAAGTTATTCAATCAATACTTGGTCATAATGATTTAAAAACAACTGAAATATATACCCATATAAACACTCTAAGATTACACTATACATATAAAAAATTTCACCCTAAGAGTAAATAAATTTACAAAATCAATTTATTTTTATAAGTTTTTATGTTATAAATTAACTTTCATGTATATCACATTATTATATTTTTTCATTACTTTTTTTCTAACAATGTATGCACATAAGTCAACTCATTACATAGTCTCTTTAATTTGGAAATCAGATCATTCATTCTCACATTTTAATAAAAAGCTAATAAATCATATACAACCCATGTGGTCAATCCTTACTCCGTTATGTTTATTCCTGCTAACATTTATTTCTTATGAATTTTTACCTCTAATTCTAGTTGGAAAAATGCCATGTACTAATTTTAACAAATTCAAATCACTTCCCCGTGAAAAGAAAATTGAAGCCCAAATAATTACCCTATTATCAGGTTTTTTTATAAATATGCTAATTGTCTATGCAATTTCTATAGACATAAATCAAATGAATTTTTTACATAATATTCCTCAATTAGCAAGTCTACTTATATTGATCAATGTTCAAACAGCTTATTTATACGCATTGCCGTTCCCTACAAACGATGGCTATGATTTATTACGAGTCATCTTCAAATATTTTAAATTGCCATGGGAAACCTTTTCTGAAACATTTATTTCTAAATCAACAGTTGTTGCTATTATTCTATTTGGAGGTGCAACGATTGTTGCCTTTGATGCTTTTATGGTAGCTTTTACAATGTTAGCTAGCGCTAGATCAAATAATATAATATTCTTATTATTAAATTCTTTGCTATCTTTCTGTTTATAGGAATCAAAAATGGGAAAGTTGCGAATTACCGGAGGGTTTTTATTAAATAAAAAAATTGAAACATTAAGCAATAATGCTCAAATTCAAATACAACCTTTAAATGACCGCATTAGAAAGTCTCTTTTTTCTTCCCTTTTGCCCAATCTACATTCTGCACATGTATTGGATCTCTTTTCTGGAAGCGGAATTCTAGGATTTGAAAGCATCTCAAGAAATGCTTCTTCTGTTCTTGGAATTGAAAAAAATAGCCAAACATGTGAAGCAATTTCTCAAAATATCTCTAACTTAAAACTAAATACTAATTATTCTATCATAAATCAAGACGTCTTTTCATATATTTTCCCAAAACAATTTGATATCATTTTTATAGACCCACCATATAATTTAAAGTTACCTCAACTTTTTTGGACTCAAATACACTCTGCAACTTTTACACATACTATTATACTACTTAGGATTAAATCACTTCCATTATTCTCCCTTCCAAAAGATTTTCTTATATTTAATTACAGAAAATATAAAGAAATCTCAATTATACTTCTAAAACCTAAATTTGAAAGTATTACTTAAGTAATACTTTTGCACCTTCTGTTTCCAGTTTAGATTTTATGGACTCCGCTTCCGCTTTTGATATTCCTTTTTTCACCATATTTGGAGCTCCATCTACTAAATCTTTTGCTTCCTTTAACCCCAATCCTGTAATCTCACGAATAATTTTTATTACTTGTAATTTTTTTTCGCCTACTGTTGTTAACTCCACATCAAATTCTGTTTTTTCCGCAACTGGTTCTTTTGTTAATTCTTTTAACATTTCCCCACTACCACTTCCACTACTAACATGTGCACTTACGCCCCATTGTGTTTCTAACTTTTTCACTAATTCAACTGCTTCTAAAATACTCAATGAAGATAAATCTTCTATCAATTTTTCCATATTTAAAGTCATTAGAAATTCTCCTTTCCCTTAATTAGCTCTCGCCCGAATAACACCAAGCATATTACTAGCCGGTGCATGAATTTGAAGTAACAAAGATTCAATCGAACCCTGTATTAGTTTTACTAATCGCATTCTTATTTGCTTTTTATCTGGTAATTTTGATAAATTAATAATCTGATCTAAAGACTGCTCTTCTCCTAGATGATATCCAATTCGAAGTTTTAATTGCCTTGTTTCTTGATATTTCATTAAAAGTTTCGAAGCTACCACAAGATCATCTCTGCTCCAAACAATCGCTGTCGATTTTAAAAAGTCCTTTTCAATAAAGTTAAAAAAAGAGTATTTCATCGCCACTCTAGCTACTTTATTTTTTACTACTTTAAAACCAACACCGTGCTCCTTCAAACTTCGTCTTAGCACTACAAGTTCTGAGGTTTTTAGTTTATCTATCTCCATTAAAATTAACGATTGTGCTTTTGTAAAAATATCATTTAAATTTCTTATTTGTTTTTCTTTTTGAAATTGATTCATGACCAATAATCCTTTAATTTTCCAAAATATTATAAAAAAATTAAGTAGCCATAGAATAATAGCATAATCTGAAGAGAAAGCAAGCGATCTATTTCACGTCTGATTACTTAAAATTTTAATAAATTTAATCTAAATTTAATTTAATTGTGCAATATCTAATTTAATCCCAGGACTCATCGTCGATGAAACAACAATTTTTTTTATATAATTTCCCTTTATTGAAGAAGGCCTCATTTTTGATATCGCATCTAAAAATACATTAATATTATCCCTCAATTGGTCCCTGGAGAAAGATAACAACCCTACCGGTGCATGAATTATGTTTCCTTTATCTGATTTAAATTCGATACGTCCCCCTTGCAGGTCTTTTATAGCTTTTGTGACATCCGCAGAAACCGTTCCTAATTTCATATTAGGCATTAGGCCCTTTGGGCCTAATGTTTTCCCCAATTTGCTTATCAACCCCATAAGATCAGGTGTTACTATTAATTTATCGAAACCTAAAAAACCATTTTCAATTTTATTCACTAAATCTTCATCCCCTACTATATCCGCCCCTGCTTTTCTAGCTTCTTCTGCTAAGTTGCCCTTTGCTATGACCGCTATTTTAACCGTCTTACCTAAAGCATGTGGTAAAACTACAAACCCTCTAATATTGAGAGCCTCCTGCTTCCCTTCTTTTGACAAGCAAACCGCTATATCTACAGTTTCATCAAAATTTGACTTAATCTCCTGAAAAAAACTATAAGCATCATGTAGTGAGTATAGCCTGTTCCCTTCTAACTTCTGCAATAAATATCTATATTTTTTACCTCTCATATTACTCTCCTATATCTATCCCCATTGACCTTGCTGTTCCTGAAATGATTCTAATACCCGCTTCTATATTGTCACAATTCAAATCAACCATTTTAAGCGAAGCAACTTCCTTTAACTGATCTTTAGTTAGTTTAGCAACTTTTTCTTTTCCTGGAAGCTTCGAACCTGATCCTGGTTTCCCATCTGTTTTTAATCCAAGTATCTTTTTCAACAAAACAGATGCCGGTGGTGTTTTACACTCAAAACTAAAAGACTTATCTGCATATACTGTAATTACAACCGGTATAATCATACCTATTTGTCCTATCGTTTTTGCATTAAATTCCTTGCAAAAATTAGGTATGTTTACACCATGTTGCCCCAAAGCTGGACCCACTGGAGGTGCAGGTGTTGCCTTTCCTGCCGGCAATTGCAACTTAATAAAGGCATTGATTTTCTTCTTCATAATATTTCCTATAGTAAAAAACTATTAAAAACTAAGCAACATGTGAGACCTGTGAAAAACTAACCTCTACTGGTGCCGTGCGACCTAATATTAAAAGTAAAACTTTTAATTTTTTCCTCTGCATGTCTACTTCTTTTACTTTCCCATAAAAATTAGCAAAGGACCCTTTTGTAACAAATATTTCATCTCCTGCATAAAACTCTTGGCCATCAGATTCTTGTTTTTCTTCATCTACAAATAATCGCTTATTTATCTTATATAAAATCATTAAAAATTTTTCGGTTACAACTTCAACAATATCATTCAAATCCACCTTTATACACGCTACCCCTGTCGATCCTAATACTGTGTAACATGTTTCTAGAGTTAATTTCATTCGAATAAGAATCCAAGACTTGTCTTTTTCAATTTTACCACCCATGCCTTTTGAACTTCTTTCAATGATACTTATAAAGTGTTTTGGTACAAATATCCTGCTAAAGGAACCCCTTAGCTCACTGCGAGAAATCCTTGCCTCAATAATTCTAAGGACTTTCATTGGATCTTTTGCATTAATTGTAAACAAATACCACTGAAACTCGCTTTCGCCTATAACCATACTTGTAATTTTATCTCGATGAATATGTTCAATAAAATTAGCTATATTCTCTTCTTCAAAGCTAGTTATTATTTCTATTCCTTCCCTATCATCCACCTCATTACACCTCCTTTTCTTTAATATTATTTTACAAAAATTAAAGTAAACATTAAATCAAAAGTTCCTAATATAAATGCGAACAAAAAAATAACACTTATTACTCCTATTATTAAGGCATCTATTCGAATTGGCCATATCACCATAACTATTTCCTCTGCACATTCCCAAAGGAAATATCGTATTTTTTTTATTTTAATGCCCGCTAAAATCATAAAGAACAAGGACCCCACTCCCCATGTCGGTTTTAAATCCATTATTTTTTCAAGATGCATATTGCGAATACCTAAAAAGTATACACATGCGGATACGCACATTTTCAAAAAAACAGAAAACCATAACCATATGGCAGTTGCTAAAAGAAAAACATATCCTAATTTTATTTTCATATGCATATTCCTCCATTTTTTTCCTTTCCAATATTTTTAGATATTAATGTGGAAGACATAGTACTTCCTCGATTTTCTAAAAAATTCTTACGTTTTTTTCCTGCTGTTCTTCTCTTCCTGTAGCGTATTGTCCATGTTCTTTTAGTTGGAGATGCCATGTTTAGGTATATTAAATCCTTTTTAATTACTTGTAAAGATCTCTCCTAAATGAAAAGTAAAAACATTGATAACAGAATAAAAAATAAAATAGACTTCTTTACTAACCATAATAACAATGATAAAAAAGATTTTATGAGAACACTTTATATCTCTCTAAAAAAAAAGAAAACTCTTGGCATTTTCGCCTTTAACTCAAATTGTTTAAAAAACAATGATTTCTGACAATCGACTAGTCTGGCTAGACCTAGAAATGACAGGACTTGATGAACATCATTGTCATATTTTACAAATCGCAATAATTATTACGGATTTTGCCTTAAACGAACTTATTGCTGCCGACATTACTATTTGGCAACCTAAATCTATTATAGATAACATTTGTCCAAAAATTAAAATTATGCACTCAAACAATGGATTATTAAAAAAAGTAAAGTCTTCAAAAATTTCATTACCAGATGCTGAAAATTATATTTTTCAAATTTTACAAAAACATGTGCCTTTCAATAAGGGATATCTTATTGGAAACTCTATTCATGTAGACAGAGCTTTTCTTAAAAAACATATGCCTATTCTTGAAAAATTTTTACACTATCGACAAATAGACGTGTCTTCCTTAAAAGTCCTTTGTCATGAATGGTACAATATGTCTTTTCATACCTCTATAAAGGCCCACACAGCCCTTGAAGATATTCGACAGAGTATTAACGAACTAAAATATCTAAGAACAAACTGTTTTAAAGATTAAAATGACAATTAAATTTCAAATATTACATCAATCCTCTAAATCAAAAGCAAGATTAGGTCTATTACACACTAAACATGGAATCATTGAGACACCTGCATTTATTCCTGTAGGCACCAATGGTTGCGTAAAATGCCTAGATCCTCTTCTTGTAAACTCAATGGATATCCCCCTCATGTTCTGCAACACTTTTCATCTTCTACTTCAACCAGGAGTAAATATAATTGAATCCCATGGTGGTATCCATAAATTCATAAACAGGCCACTTCCAATAATAACTGATTCTGGTGGCTTTCAAATATTAAGCCTCTTATTAAATAAAAAAAAAATGCAAATCCGCACAAACGTATCAAATGAAATAAAAAAAAATCTCATTTTGGAAAATGGTGCGCTTTTTAAGTCCTATAAAACTGGAAAAAATATATTATTATCTCCTGAATCCTCGATTCAGGCTCAAAAAAAAATAGGTGCTGATATTATTCTATGTTTTGATGAGCTAAACCCTTTTTATGTAACAAAGGACGATATTCTCCACTCGTTTGAAAGGACTCACCGCTGGGAAAAACGATCTCTAAATGAGCATTTGAAAAATCCTTTACACCAAGGATTATTTGCTATTATCCATGGTGGCTTAAATATTGATCTAAGAAAGAGAAGTTGTCTTTACTTAAGGCATTTAGCATTTGATGGTTTCTGCATTGGCGGAAACGTAGGAAACAATTACAATCAAACCGCTGATCTAATAAAAAATATTTGTGATATTCTTCCTAAAGATCGCCCTATACATCTTTTAGGAATAGGAGACATGCCATCAATTAAAGCATGTATACCGCTTGGAATAGATACATTCGATAGCTCATACCCTACAAAAGCTGCAAGACATGGCATCTTTTTTCAATTGAATGCTTCTCATATCGATTTAAGAAAATCTCTTAGAGCTAATCCTGAATATTGCAAATGTCATTCTTGCTCAAATTTCTCATTTGATTACGTCCATCACCTTTTCAAAGCAAAAGAAGTAACTGCTCTATCCTTAATCTCCTCACATAATCTTCACACCATGTCCTCCCTTATGAAACATTACAAATCTCTAATCGCAAAAGATTTAATCTAGCTATGAGTACCACTCTCTCTTTTCTCAACCATATAATTCTTTTAAAAGCGTTATTTCACGTTTTATATGACAACAATCAAGATGTTTATTGGAATATAATAATTTCTCTTTTTTTTATTTTCTCTTATTGGAAAGATTCCTTTTTCATTCCACTCATACCATCCATATATCTCCTAAAATGGGACTTTGCTCCTTTGGAGATATTAAACATAATATATATTCTATGCATTATAAAATTATTTTTAAACTATTTTTACTATTCTTATTATTCCAATTATGTTACTTTTTTTAGCTATTTAATAGTAATACTTTTTCTATTGTCAAAATTTATCATCCTATACACACTGATATTTCTCCAATTTTTTATTTTATTAACTTTACTTATGCCCAAAAGAGGATTTGAACCTCCACAAAGAAAATTTCTTTATTAAGACCTGAACTTAACGCGTCTACCGTTCCGCCACTTGGGCATTTCTAATACGTTTATTGCGTAAAGAAGACTATACTACTAAGATAAAAGAAATACTGCTTTTCTCCCTCAAAAGCAATAAGAATATATGTACAATTTAAAAAAAACACTTAAGGCCGACATAGGAATAGACATTGGAGCTTCTAATACTTCAATTTTCTCTCAAAAGTTTGGACTTTTATTAAATGAATCCAGCTTTGTTGCGACAATCGAAAAAGGCAATTCTAATCAAGTCTTAGCCATTGGAAATAGCGCAAAGATTATGCTTGGAAAAAATCCGAAAAACATTAAAATATTTCATCCTTTGAAATTTGGAGAAATTGCATCTTCAGAATCAGTAGAATTAATAATTTCTGCTTTTTTAAAAAAAGCTCATGACCTTTGCAACTTGCATCACCAACATCTAATACTGGCGATTTCCCCTTCTTTTACCAAAACAGAGCAAGACACTTTATATGAAGCCGCCATCTCATCCGGTATGAAAAAGGTTTATCTCATCGAACAGCCTTTAGTAACCGCCCTTGGGTTTAATCTCCCAATTAAATCTGGTAAAGGATTTATGATAGTTGATATTGGAGGTGGAAAATCAACTATTTCTATAATCGCTTCTGAAAACATAATTCTTTCTCTGTCCCTGAAAATTGGTGGAAATTTCTTAGATAAAAAAATTATTGAATATATCCGAAAAAAGCATAATGCTCTAATCGGAGATAATTCAGCTGAATTGCTTAAAATTAAACTAGCATCTGCTATTCCCTTAAATCAAGAAAAAAAAATTGAATTAAAATGCTTTGACTTAATATCGGGAATTCCTAGATCTATTATTGTCACCAGTATAGAAATTCGCGACATAATATTACCATATCTGCAGACTATATCTTTCAAAATCAAACACTTACTTGAACAAGCACCTCCTGACGTTATTGCAGATATTATGTCCAGAGGAATTTTTACATGTGGAGGGTGCACTTTAATTCAAGGATTCAGTAAATTAATTTCAATCAATTGCGGAGTTCCTACAATCTCTTCAAATAAACCTTTACAAGTAAATTCCTATGGACTCTCAAACCTTCTACAAAATCTACCTGAATATACCTCCTTATTATTTTAATTTCAGATTATGCGATTTAACGCAATTAAATAAATCTCTGCACTTTCCCTTCTAGTACTTTTTAGTCTTAATTGTCGCACAGTCTGAAAATATAATCGGCAAAAACATAAAAGTTGTCTAGTTTTTGCACTTTCAAACATTTTCATACAAAGATTTCCTCCTATTTTTAAATTTTTTAAGCCAATAGAAATAACTTCTCTATTTAAACAAAAGTTATTGTATAAATCTGCACAACTTATTCCCGTTAATTTTGAAGATATGTCACTCAAAATTAGATCAAATAATCCCTTATTACTAATTTCCTGTCCAACTTCAAAAATATTACCATGAATAAAATCAATGCTTGTACTAAAACGAGACTTATCAATAGCCTTAAGGTCTACCCCAACGATGTTTCCAGAATTTCCTAATTTTTTACTAACATATTGCAGCCAACCACCTGGAGAACATCCTAAATCAAGTAAATTAAGATTTGGCTTTATCAATTGAAATTGCTTATCAATTTCCTGAATCTTAAATATAGAGCGTGCTAAAAAATTATGTTTTTTTGCGGCATTGTAATAAAAATCTTTTCGTAAATACCCCATATAAATTGACTAGACATATAAATAAAAGTAATTTTTATTTTAAGCAATAACAAGATATGAAAAACAATAAAATTAATACAAACAATCTAACTCCAGTGCAAAAACAATGGATTGCTGCTAAAAAAAAAGCAAAAGACGCTATCGTTTTATTTCGACTAGGTGATTTTTATGAATTATTTTCAGACGACGCTCAGAAAGTCGCTCCCTTATTAGAATTAACAATAACCTCTAGAGATGGACAAACTCCTATGGCTGGTTTTCCGTATCATGCCGCAAACAATTATATTTTTAAATTGCTGAAAAACGGTTTTAAGATTGCTCTTTGTGAACAATTAGAATCACCGCATCTTAATTATAAAGGAATTATAAAACGAGACATTACTCGCATCATCACCCCTGGCACTAATACAGAAGACGAATCATTTTTTCCACATAAAAACAATTACCTTGTTGCTTTAAGTAAAATGCAAGAACATTTCCATATAGCGGCAATCGATATTTCCACTGGATCTTTTTTAGAAACAACAACCAGTTTGCTTCACGATATTTTTAATGAAACAATTAAATTTGATCCTTTAGAAATCTTGATATGCCAAGAATTTTATTCATTAAATTTCATAAAAGATCTAGAAAATGCTACAAATAAAACACATACTTGTCGTTTTGAGATTTTTGAAAACAATACTCAATCCGCTACTGAATTAATTCTTTTCTACATAAAAGAAACTCAAAAAGACTATTGTAAATCAATCCCTCTGCCTGTAAAATATGCTATAAATAATTCATTACTAATTGACATAACTTCTCGTGATAATTTAGACCTCACAAACCTGTGTAAAATTTTTCAAAAAACAAGTACCTCTATGGGAAGTAGGCTTATTCAACGCCTTCTAAATTCACCCTCAAAAAACATAGAAGAAATTGAAACACGTTTTAAGTATATTGAATGGTTTATAGACAATGATAATACTCATAAGTCTCTTCAACAAATGCTAAAACAAATATATGACCTTGAAAAACTTGCTATAAAGATAGCCTCTCTTTCAATTTCCCCAAAAGATCTAGGTAATTTAAGACATTCATTAGCATTACTTCCTCACATACTAAATCTATTATTGCCTTCTCCTTTCTTAGTCAAATCACTTAAAGACTTTGATCTAGCGCCTCTCGAAACATTACTTAAAAATTCATTAATAGAAAAGCCACCGTTAACGAGTAAAGAAGGTAATATTTTTAAAGCTGGATTTGATTCCCAATTAGATGAACTGATTAATTCCGCTATGGAAAACCGCAACAAAATAGCCTCTATAGAACAACGAGAACGCCTATGCACTAAAATATCTTCATTAAAAGTAAAATATTCACGCACTGTTGGATATTTCATCGAAATAACACAAACTCACATGAATAAGGTTCCCGCTCACTACAAACGCAAACAAACAATTACTTCAGGAGAACGATTTACAACTAAAGAACTAATAGACTTGGAATCTAAAGTAATACTTTCCGAATCTCAACAAGTAGCCAGAGAACAAGAGTTGTTTAAATCTATACAAGAGACGTTAATTTCTTTCATCCCTCGCATCTCAAAAATAGCTATTTTACTGTCAAAAGTAGACGCATTTTCTACTTTTGCAGAAGTTTCTATTTCGAATAGATACATAAAACCAACATTGCTTCCTGCCAATCAACGTTTCTTTGAAATTATAGAAGGAAGGCACCCTATAATTGAATGTCGCCTAGAAAAGAATGGTCATGACTTTGTTCCAAATAACACTTATTTTAATGTAAACAACAAAACGATTTTACTTCTAACTGGTCCGAATATGGCTGGAAAAAGCACTTACTTAAGACAAGTGGCCTTAATTCAAATCCTTGCTCAAGCTGGCGTATTTGTACCTGCAACAAAAGCCACATTAAGCATATGTGATAAAATTTTTACAAGAGTTGGGGCCTCCGACAATCCATTATCGGGAAAATCTACATTTATGGTTGAAATGCAAGAAACATCTCATATTCTACAAAATGCAACAAAACATTCCCTACTGTTATTAGATGAAATAGGGCGAGGAACCAGTACCTATGATGGAATCTCCATCGCATGGGCTGTAATTGAGTACATTCTTAAATCAATTGGTGCATTTACTCTATTCGCTACACATTATCACGAATTAACAAAACTTTGTGATAAGCACGATAAGATTCACTCTTTACAAACTGCTATTTCGGAATCCCAAACTCAGGATGAAATTCATTTTTTATATACAATAATAGAAGGTGCTGCCAAGAAAAGTTATGGAATACACATTGCTGAACTAGCTGGAATTCCAAGCTCTGTTATAAATCATGCAAAACAAATCTTATTAAATTTAGAACAAAACACTAATATACAAAACTCAAAAGAAACAAATAATAAATTCATAAACATTTCTCAAAGTATCTCTAATATCTTATCTGAAATTATTAAAGTAAATCTAAATAACACTACTCCATTAGAAGCTCTTCTATTTCTATCTAAAATCAAAGAAAGTATAAAATATCAAGATATTTACCCATTAACATGATTGACTTTTTTTATATAAAATATTAACATAAATAAAGTTAAATAACATGATAACTATTAGATTAGCCAGGCATGGCGCAAAGAAAAAGCCTTTTTATTGGATTGTCGTTGCCGATTCAAGAATGAAAAGAGATGGTCGATTTATTGAAAAAATTGGATTTTACCAACCTAAACAAGAAAAACGCCCTTTAATGATCAACTTAAACCTTGAACGAGTAAAATATTGGAAAACAATTGGAGCCCAATGCTCTTTAAGAGCATATAATTTAATAAAAAAGTATAAATAATCATTTACATGATTTTCTCGCTCCTTAATCGCCATTGTCTTTCCTATATTGGACAAATACTAAAACCATATGGCACAAAAGGTGGTTTTTTTATTTTAAGTAATATTTCTTTTAATCAATTGCCTCTCAATAAAACTATGATCATTCTCCCTCAAAATTTAGCCTTAAACATAAAAAAAGCAATTTTTCCTAATCTCATCTATTTTAAAGAAATAGATTCTCGTTCCAAGATTGCACATTTCATTTCTTCATATTTATTTATCCAAGAGCCAATTCAAACATTGCCTATTTCTAAATTTAGAAATCTTATAGGAATGAAAGTTGTTACAATCAACAACCACGTATTAGGATTTATCTCCTCTATTATTGAAAGAAAGATGCAATGTTTAATAGAACTTAATGATAGTAATTTAATCCCTTTTACATATCAATTTATTTCTCTTTCGGGATTAAAAAAAAATAAAATTATAACTTGCTTCCCCATAAGTTCAATATGATTAATGTTTCAATAATTTCAGCATCTCATAAAATAATACATGTCTTTTTAAAAAATTTTATCATAAAAAAAGCAATAAAAAATAATTTGCTCAACTTCTCTGAAATTCAATTAAAGCACTTTTCTCAAACAAAATATAACAAAATCGACAATAAGCCAATTGGAGGAAAACATGGGCCAATACTTAAAATTGAAAACCTAGTTTCTGCAATACGATCATTATCTAATTCCAATCTACTTACAAGAAAAATTATATTAGATCCTTGTGGCTCTTTATTCACTCAATCAGACGCTCTGAGATTATCTTGTTACGAACATTTAATTTTCATATGTGGTCGCTATGAAGGGTTTGATTCCCGAATTTACCATTACATTGATGAATCTATATCGATTGGTCCTTTTACTTTATCGAATGGTGAATTTGCTGCCATCACAATACTAGATTGTATTACAAGATTAATTCCAAATACCCTCTCTAATTATAACTCTATTCTTCATGAAAGTTTTCAAATGAACAAATTCATTGAACATGACCAATATACTTTACCTCAAACTTTTGAAAATTTTCATGTTCCTGAAATACTTTTCAGTGGAAACCATAAGAAGATTAAAGAATTCAAATCTAAAAACTCTCTTTGTAAATCTACAATTTACAAAATTTAGATTCTAATAAATATAACCATTTTTGAAAATAAAAATCAAAATCCGCATATACGTACCTTATACGCTTATCAATATCAAAAAAGATAAGACTATTTGCATGTAAAAAAAAGGTATCTTTTCCAAAATTAATTTTCGCCCCATATAATTTATCCCCAACAATCGGATGTCCTATTGCGCTTAAATGTATTCTAATTTGGTGCATCCGGCCTGTATCTATTTCACACTTAACCAAAGAAAATCCGTTAAATTCTCTCAATACTTGTACCTTTGTTGTTGCAGTCTTTCCACATGTATCTACTATTTGATATCTTTTTTGCTCATCTTGCTTTAATCGATATAAAATCCGAAATGATAATACCTGAAATGTACCTTCGACAATTGCTAAATATATTTTTCTAATTATCCGCTGTCTAAAAATGTTTGAAAAAAATCGTGTGCCTTTATCTGTCTTAGCAAATAAACAGCAACCTACTGTGCCTTTATCTAATCTATGAATCGGTTTTATCTTTCTGCCCAATCGAATCCTAATTAAGCTCAATAATGAAGGCTTATCATTTTGTCCAGTTGATAAAATTGTAATACATGACGGTTTTTTTACAACAACATAATGGATCCCTTCTTCTAAAAATGCTATTTTCATAAATACAAATTAATACAAACGATATACCAAGCATGACAAATTAACAAGTTTCAATAAAGGCTTTATGAATATTCACTTTAACTCAATGAAAATATATAGAAAATTTTTTCATAAATTAATAAGTGCTTCTTTATTTCAATATTTAAATAAAATCTCAACAATTCAACAATTTGATGAATGTAAAATTTTTTCAAAGCAATGTATTCAAACAAATCAAATATATATAAATAATAAAACAATTATTCGAGATTATGAATGCCTTTACATCTATAAATTTTTATTATTTAATAATGATAAAATAAATTTTTATTTTTCAATTGAAAATAGCAATATTAATGCAAATAATTCTACTTTTAAAATAATTGATAAAATTGAAAAGTTATATATACCTTTGCATTTAAAAATAAAAATCGTATCTTTTACCTCAAAATCTTTAATATCAATTCCAAGTTCTTCTCTCTTTAATGAAGCAACAATTACTTATTTAATTAAAACTTGTAGGCCAATTTTACTTATTGCCTATTATGTCAATACCCAAGTGAAATCACTTTATAACTCATTCAAATTTTTAAATTTACATATTCCAATACATTTAATAAAAAAAACACACTATTCAAAAAAACAAAATACTGTTTTATATGAGCAACCTATAGCTGCTCCTTATTTATCTTCTAAAAATAACGTTTTAAACATTTTGCTACTCAATACGTCATATAGAAAAAGTAGAGCACTCCTAAGTTTTCATTCAAATTGTAATGATCGAAATATACTCTTAAATTTATACTTGCTTCAATCTAGTACAAAAACATTCTTATTCTTTAATCAATCTGCAGCTATTAATTCTACAATATTTCTGTATTTATTAAAAATACCATGGATTAACAAATTAAAGTCCAATTTCGCCCAAATTCACTTAAATCGTCCAAAAGATTCTTTGAATAACGAATTCTTAAATAAAAATTCGGAATTTTGTCATTTCTATTTCAATAATAAAATTCCATTTACTCCTACAAAAATTCAAATACTTTTATCTGAAAACTTTACCTCAAAATATCTTCTGCAATCTATTTTCAAAACGTGTAATAAAAAAAAATTTTATAATATTATACCCTCTCTTATTATAAAGTGCTATATAGCATATGCGCAAAATATTTCCTTTTACTTTTTTAAATTTTATTTTCTATATAGCTTAAAAATTACTAACAACAACATGTTACACTTAAAACAAGCCATAGCTAATATAAATACTCAATTTGAAAGAAACATGGTTCAAAAAAATTATTTATACACTTCAGACATTAATAATAAAACAACAATTCTACAGTGTAAAAGTTTAACTAATATAGTTTATATCTCATATTATACAATAAGAGTAAGCTCATTTAGTAATTGCCTCCTTATTTTTATTGAAAAAAAGAATCCATTTCAAAATCCTTTAAAGTATTTTACATTTTCTTTATTAAATTTATTATTAAAAGAAACATGTTTTTTAATTTATTTCCCACTTTATAAATATATATTAACGAACTGGTCTTTTTATGTCTCTCCGAAAAAAAATATTACAAAATTACATATGAAACAATTAAACCCTACTCTCTCTCTAGAAAATTGGATTCAGAACATTTCTTCTATGCTTTAATATTTATAATGTTTTTTTTATCCACCTAATACTCTTTTTCCAAATATTGCACCCTAATATTTTTACATTTTAAATTTCTTCATTTACCCTAATATCTTGTTCATATTGCATAAGAATTGTCTTAAAAGCACTTTGCAAATCATCATCTAGGGCGTATATTTCTTCAATATTTCTTGATAAATTTAAGACTTTAGCAATCTGTTTTTCTAAAGTATCCTCCATTGATGTCCTTATTTTAACAACATTTTGATTTTCCTCATCTATTCTTTGATACTTATAATCTTCAAAAAAATTAGATTTTTTTACAAATGTATCATCGCCTATTAAGCTGATACGATCTAATAAAATAGAAACTATTTCTATTTCCGCTTCCAATCTTTTAGAAATATCAATTTCTAACATACCCGAATCAAGCAATAAATCAAAATACTTTCTTACAATTTCTGAAACATTCTTCTTATATATCCTCATAAATCACCTTTCATTGTTCAATAGTGTAAACTTCATATTTAAAAGCTTAAGACTGGGAAACCAGGATTCGAACCTGGATCTACGGAATCAGAGTCCATTATCTTGCCTTTAGACGATTTCCCATCTATGAATTACTATATGATATACTTTAACTTAATGTTTTGGAAAAATCCTTCAAAAAAATACATTGAAAAACAAATTTTAAAACTAAAAAACATCCATGCCTCTCATGAGGCTAGAGAAAAAACAATGAAAAAACTACTTAACATTGGAACAATTGAGTCTTTTTTAGCCTTGCTTGAGAGATTTAAAATAGTTGCTGACTCTACATATTGGGACGAAATAGAAAAATTATGGATAATAAAAGAAATCATCCTTAAAAAAGACACTGCAAAAAAAGCATTAAAATATTTTATTTCAAAAGAGAATAATATATCTCTTCCAATTGTTGCATTGGAAAAGTTATGTTCCGCTGATGAATTGTTATCTTTTTTAAAAAATGTCATAATTAGTAAAGATCCAAATTCGCATCACGATATTAATTGTAAACAAGAGGTAATAAAAGCCCTTCACTTTTATCACAACCTTGACTTATCAATAATATCTCCTTTTCTTTATGATTACAGCGATGATATAAAGTGTCTTGTCATAGATATTATCTTTTCAGGAGGTGATATAAAATATTTATTACTAGCTATACAAATGATTGAAGATGATAATTTATCACCGCGAGTTTTAAACTTCCTTGCATTAAAAATAATAGAAAAAAATATGCAAATACCTCTTCACACAACATTAGCCAAAATGATTTCCAATTCTTATACTTTAAAATCAAATTATCTAGTGCCCAAATAGCCAGGAAAAATATTGTGATTTTTTTTATAGTCAAATCATTTTTCTAGCTAGTTTTCAACATATCTTTCTAAATCTTTCCAATCAATGTAAATGCAACTAAAAGACCAAATAAAACTAAAGATTCAATTAACGCCATTCCTAATATCATTGGTACAAAAATTTTTCCAGAAGCACTTGGATTCCTTGAAATACCCTCTAATGCAGTCGCTGCTGCATATCCCTGCGCCAATGTACCTCCAAGGACTGACAATCCAATTGATATAGCTGCTGAAATAGCGTACCAGTGCGAAAAATGATTTATACCGATTTTGGAATCTAACATTTCTATGTTTGATTCACCACCTGCAAATACATTAGTTAATGAAACTATAAACACCCATAATAAAAGCTGAACAAACCTCATAGGCTAATGACTCCCATCCTCTGTAACATGAAGTGATATATACACGCAACTTAAAATACAAAAAACAGCCGTTTGGATTACAGATATTAATAATCCAAAAACAAAAAATGGCAATGGGAGCAAAAAAGGCATAATTTCTATAAATGCAAACAAAACTTGATGATCACCTATCATATTTCCTGCAAGC
This sequence comes from Deltaproteobacteria bacterium, assembly GCA_016432245.1. Classification (GTDB taxonomy): domain Bacteria; phylum Myxococcota; class UBA727; order UBA727; family JABDBI01. Next base: position 288,110 of record CP066680.1, read on the forward strand.
CTAACAGCCAAGGACAATGGCCTTATGCATAAACTAACTAATTCAATGGGGAATAATAATGGGCTCAAAAACCACCCCCACCATATATTTATAGGATTCATTATATGAATTGCATGTTTAAATCCTAAACTTCGAAATCCCTCTATATTAAAATAAAGAAAAATGATAAGTCCACATGCTAAAGTCGTATTGATGTTATCTGTCCCTGAACTAACCCCGGGAATCAATCCCAAAAAATTAGATACAAAAATAAAAATAGCAAAGGAACAAATGATTGAAAGATGTCTTTTATATGAAGTCCCAATAATTTCTTCCATAAAAGACATGCATACCTCTATAAACTGTATAATCCCATTTATAAGTATATGGCCTTCGAAGGGGACTATGCTGTCTCCCCCCTTTCTCAGCTGATACCTAACTCTCATTGTACCTATGATCAACACAATAAATACTATAATAGTACCAACAATATGGTACATATCATGTCTTACATAAAACGGTAAAAAATCATACCAACATATTCCATGTTTCATAATTGCCTCTATTTTGCTACATTATAACACAGTTAGTGCGAAAGTTTTACTTTTTTAAATCATTTCTAAAAGGCTTTTCTTCATATCCCAAGCTTCTTCACTATGCATATCCATATCTTTAATAATTGCGATTTTTTTTTTTATTTCATCTTCTCCTATAATAATCACTTTTTTACTTTTAATACGATTAGCTCTCCTCATTTTAGCACGTACACTTACATCTCGATAATCGCAATCAATCCATTTTCCAGAACTTCTCAAATTGATAAGCCATTTCAATACTTGCTGTTTTCCATACTCGTCTGCATATATGATGCTCAAATCTGGCCTTTTTTCAAGAAAATTTATACTGTTTTTTTTTATCAACATCTCCAAACGATCGACTCCTACTGCAAATCCTAAAGCAGGAACATCCTCGCCTGCAATTATATTTACCAAATTATCATATCGGCCACCTCCAACTATTGAATTCTGAGCACCTAATCCATCTGTAGATAAAAATTCAAACACAGTGCGCGTATAGTATTCTAACCCCCTAACTAAATTTCTATTAACAACATATGGGACACCTAATTCCATTAATCCATTTAAAATAATATCGAAATGACTTAAAGACTCCCTCCCTAAATTGTCTAACAAGCTAGGCGCTGTCAGTACTAAACGTTTGCATTTTTCATGTTTGCAATCCAAAACTCTTAACACGCTTTTAAATAGCCGACTTTGACATTCTTTACACAAATGAACAATATTTCCCTCAAAATACTTAAATAACAATTCAATATAAATCTTTCTTTCTTCTTTGTTCCCAAGCGTATTTATTTCTAACACAAAATCTCCAATTGGAAGTTTCTTTAAAAATTGATGCACCATTGCAAGCACTTCTATCTCTGCAATCGGCTCTTTTATACCAAAAAATTCACCTCCAATTTGCATAAATTCTCTCAATCTTCCTTTTTGCGGCCTATTATGTCGAAACATAGAGCCTCTATAAAATACTTTAATAAAATCTTGACCAGAATAAAACAGTTTATTTCTAAAAATAGCACGAACTACTCCTGCTGTACCTTCTGGCCTTAAACTAATTTTAGGCCTCAAAGAATCTAAGGTATAAAGCTCCTTTTCCATTATATCAGAAGATTCTCCTACACTACGAAAAAACAAATCCCGCTCCTCCATGATCGGCGTTTGTATTTCTAAATATCCATATGAATATAAAAATTTTAATATATGCTCACAAATCCAATTCCTTATCTCAAGATCTTGATAAAATAAATCTTTTATTCCTTGCATACCTTTTAATAAATTCTTTTTTAATTTTTAGAAAGATAATTGCCATTGTTTTTTTTTACTGTATAAAATAATATCTGTTACAATATTTATTATGAAAGAATTTGCAATTACTCCTCAAAAACAATCCAATTTTTCTCAATGGTATCTTGAAATTATTAAAGAAGCCGATTTAGCCGAACATTCTCCTGTTCGTGGATGTATGATTATAAAACCACATGGATATGGGATTTGGGAAAAGATTCAAGAAATACTCGATAAAAAGCTTAAAGAAACAGATCATGAAAATGTTTATTTTCCTTTACTAATTCCGCTCAAATTTATAGAAAAAGAATCCAATCATATTAAAGGATTTGCAAAAGAATGCGCTGTAGTAACTCATCATAAACTCAAAAACATTGATGGGAAACTCGTACCAGACTCTCCATTAGAAGAACCGTTTATCATAAGACCTACCAGCGAAACTATAATTGGAAATTTTTATTCTTCTTGTGTGAAATCCTATCGCGATCTGCCTATCAAAATAAATCAATGGTCAAATGTAATGAGATGGGAGCTCAGGCCTCGATTATTTTTGCGCACATCAGAATTCCTATGGCAAGAGGGACACACTATTCATGAAACACAATTTGAAGCAAAGGCCCATACACAAACTATGTTAGATTTATATTCAAATTTTATTGAAAATTACTTAGCCATCCCTGTCTTTAAAGGGCTAAAAACCCCTGATGAACGCTTCCCTGGCGCTTTAGAAACTTATTGTCTAGAAGCTCAGATGCAAGACGGAAAAGCTCTTCAAGCTGCCACTTCTCATTTTTTAGGGCAAAATTTTTCAAAAGCATTTAACATTTCCTTCTTAAATAGAAATGGGCAAAAAGAATTTGCCTGGACAACTTCTTGGGGAATTTCCACGAGATTAATAGGCGCTATTATAATGTCTCATAGCGATAATAACGGATTAATCTTACCTCCACTTATTGCACCAAAACAAGTTGTTTTAATTCCTATATTAAAGCAGAAAAACCTGAATGATAAAATCATCTCCCTCTGTAAAAAAATAAAAACGATCTTGTTGGAACATTCAATCTCATCTTTTATTGATCAAAAAGATGAAAATGGTGGTGAAAAAGTATGGAAAAATATTAAAAAAGGAATTCCCGTTCGAATTGAAATTGGCCCTATAGAGCTACAAAAACATAATGTATCTGTAAGTTGCCGCACGTGGGATCCCTTAAAAAAAATAGAACTTCCCATTGTGAGACTACCAGACAATATTTTATTACTGTTAAAAAATATTCAAAAAGATTTGTTTCAAAACGCATTATCACGAACAATAAAACAAACTATATCTATTTATTCCTTAAATGATTTTCATAATTTCTTTTCAAATAATGCTGGATTTGCTATATCATTCTGGCACCCCAATGCAAATAATCATCCTTTATTTGCAAAATACAAAGTATCAATTCGATGTATACTATTATCTAGCCAACATGAAGGCATATGCCCTTTTTCTAAACAAAAAACATATAACAAAATTTTAATTGCTAAAGCTTATTAATAAATTCATGCAACAATCTTCGATATAGAAACTATCCTTTCAAACACTTTCTTATGCAACTTTGCTATTCGAAGACACTTTGTTCTTAATTTTATTCCTAAAACATCACAAACTCTAATACGAAAAAGACTTCCATTATCCGTTGTTAATACTGCATTTTCACAATCCTTTACTTTTAATGCATCTAAAATACAACCATTCTTTTCAGTAATCTTAATCGTTTCCATTCCCACTCCTCCTCTTAACTGCTTTTTATAAATATTTTCGCTTACCTTTCCTCCAAATCCAAATTCTGTAACAATTAAGATAGTACAATCTTTTTCAACAGTCTCAATACTTACAACTTCATCTTCATCTTTCAGGTGTATTCCTTTTACTCCTTTCGAATTTTTACTCATATTTTTTACTTCAGAAGAATCAAATCGAATTGCCATTCCAAATTTTGTAGACAACAAAATATCGCATTCTTCTCCAATAATCTGCGCACCTATAACTTCGTCTCCAGCTTGTAGTGTCCATACTGACATCCCTTCCACCTTAGGATTTGAATAACAAATTAAATCCATTTTCTTTATTTGACCATGCTTAGAGGAAATAAGAATAAAGGCCTCCCCACTTAGAAGAGAAAATCTTCGAACAGTTACAATTGCAGCAACTTTTTCTTCTTTTAACTTAATAAAATTAGCTATATTTACACCTACTGAATTCGCACTAGCTATTGGTATTTCATGCACTTTAATCCAATATATACGCCCTAAATTTGTAAATATTAACAAATATGCATTTGATAAAGTTAAAAAATTTTCTTGCGTAAAATCCTCTTTGTTTGATAAATTTAATTTTTTATTATAGATTTTTCGATCTCCCACAAGATAATTAATAAAAGGCGTCCTCTTAATATAGCCAAAATACGATACACTTATCAGCATATCCTCTTCCGGTATTTTATCCTCATAAAATCCTTTGCGTGAATCTTTACAAAGCACTGTTTTTCTTGCGGAAGAATATTTTAGCCTAATATCTAAGCATTCTTCTTTTATAACTTGCATGATACATTGGACATCTTCCAATAAACTTTTTAAAGTTAAAATTTCTTGACTTAATTTCAACGCTTCATCTTCTAAATCTCGTTTTTCTAAGTGAACTAATTTTGATAATTTCATATCTAATATAGATTCTGCCTGAAATTCATCTAAAATAATCTGCCTACCTTTTTCAAAGCAATTTTGTATGCATAGCATTTGTATTATTGGATCATTTTCACCTTCTTTAAATGTAAAGATTTCTTCACATAAGCTTAACTTTGCTTCTTTCACAGTTTTTTTTAAACGAATAATATCTATAACTCGGTCAATGAATTTTAAAGCAACAAGAAAAGCTACAATTACGCGAAATCTCCTTTCTTTTTCACTTAATTCATATTGACTTCTCTTTCTTATAATATCATATCTAAACCTTAAAAAAACCTCCAAAAACTCTCTCATGCCTATGATTTTAGGGCTTCCATCTACTAACCCTAATATATTAATTGCATAAGTGGATTGTAACGGAGTTAAGTCATATAAACGTTGTAACACGATATCTTCTATAGCTTCTCTTTTTAAGTCGATCGCTATTCTTAATCCATCTCTACTTGACTCATCACGTACTTCTAAAATTCCATCAATATTCTTTCCTTTCACAAGTTCTACTATTTTTTCAATCAATTTCGATTTATTTACTTGGTAAGGAATTTCTTCAATAATTATCTGTTTTCTCTTAATTTCTTCATTAAACCCTATTATAGATTTGCCTCTCAATGTTACACTCCCTCTTCCTGTCTCCAGTATATCTTTATATGATAAATCTCCATAAATATACCCACCTGTAGGATAATCAGGTCCTGGTATTAATTCCTCTAAGCGACCGATGTCAACCATCGGTCCATTAAAATATTTTTCCTCTATAATCTCTAATAAAGCAGATATAACTTCGCCTAAATTGTGAGGAGGGCACTTACTAACCATTGCAACAGCTATTCCTTCTGAACCGTTTATGATAAAATTTGGGATTTTAGCAGGTAAAATTTGAGGCTCTTCCACTGTCCCATCAAAGTTTGGAAAAAAACTTACTGTTTTTTTGTCTATATCCAATAAAAATTCTTCTGCTATTTTTGTTAAGCGACATTCCGTATATCGGTATGCTGCTGCAGGATCCCCATCTATACTTCCAAAATTTCCTTGTCCTTCAATTAAAGGTTCTCTCATGTTCCAATCCTGAGATAATCTAACTAGTGCATCATACACAGAGGAATCTCCATGTGGGTGATATTTCTTTAAAACTTCTCCAACAACACCTGCACTTTTAGAAAATTTTTTATTTGCCAATAACCCTTCTGAATACATCGCGTATAATATTCGACGATGAACTGGCTTCAACCCGTCTCTGACATCAGGTAATGCACGCCCCAATATTACACTTACAGCATAATCTTTAAATGAATTTTTTAATTCTTCCGTAATCTCTACAGTTTTTATATTTATACTCATAAAATATAACAATAAGCCCTTATTAAATATTCTTTAAAAGTATATGGGTTTATATTCCAAACTGAAAGAAAAAAAGTGACAAATACCGGAACCTTAATAAATTTAACTTTTAACATTTTCTCTACTAAACTTAATATAGATAATATAATTAAAACAGGATAACAAACTAATATTATAGGATAAATAGTTTCCATAATGCTTTCAAATCCCAAATTAGACATAAGTACACTAAGTACAATTGTTACCCCTAATGCATAGACATAGGTAAATGATTTAATATTTAACATTGTTTGAAAATAAGATGAAAATATAGCAATTAAAGCAATTGCCGTAATAAAACATGATATTGCAATTGATAAATTTACAACAAAACCCCAACGCTCTCCTAAAATATACGGTGCTAATGAATTTAAAAATTCATAACGTCCATATGCAGCATCTAACTTGGAAATATATACGGCAGCAATGTAACAAAATCCAAAATAAAGAATAGCCAAAATTAACGAACTAAATATACATGCCTTAAGTGATATATATTGTATTACACTTTCTTTATTGGTTGATTTTTTTATACTATCAATAATTAATCCCGCAAAAAAAAATGTTCCTAATAAATCCATTGTAGCATATCCAGCAACACAACCTTGTATAAAAATTTCTAAATCTTGAGCATCTATTGCTGGTGGAGTCGTAGAAAAGCCATAAAGACCAAATGCAACTATAGAGCCTAGCAAAATCAATTTTATTGGTCCTAGAAACTTTCCAATAATATCCATTATTACCTCATATCGATATGAGGTAATAAATATAAAAAAAGAAACAATTACACTAAATCTTAAAAGTGAAATCCCTGGTACGTATCGCTTTATTGCAAAATAAGATGTTACTATACACCTAGGAATCGCACCAAACGGACCCAATAATAACATACATGACATTGGCAAAAAAATACTAAAAAGAAAACCCGTTCTATAAAAAAAAGATTTATAATCACCGCCAAAAAATATAGATGCCATTATGCCAATTAATGGCAATATTACTGCCGTTAAAAATAATCCTCCAAATGCACTAAAAACTTTATTACCCACTTCTGATCCTAACGCAAGTGTAAATATGATATTGCCTGCTCCAAAAAACATTGCAAATATTGCAATGCCTACTGATAAAATTATACTCATACCTAGTTAGAATAATCCTAAATTATTTGTACTTTACCATTCGCATTAATGATCTTTTCTTTTGCTGAGCATGATATTGCATGCACATGTATATTGTAAGATTTTAAAACATTCCCTCGTCCTAAAATCTTAACTTTTGTTTTAGGGTCTCTAATTAATCCTGCAAAGTACAATTCCATTGGCGTTATAATCTCTACTGAAGAACAATACTTTTCTATTTGAGCTAGATTTACAATATTCAACTTTTCTGAAAATCTGTTAAAAAAACCACGCTTTGGCACACGTCTTATTAATGGGTTTTGCCCTCCCTCAAACCCCAATCTTACATTCCCACTTTTTCTAGCCTTTTGACCTTTATGCCCCCTTCCTGATGTTTTTCCTAATCCACTACCCTCTCCACGTCCTACCCTTTTCCTTTTGCTACAAATAGAAATTAAATTATGTAATCCTATAATCATCTTATACTTCCTTTTTTCTTTCAACATATATTAAATGAGATACTTTTTTCAACATTCCTATGCTAGCTTGTGAATTTACAATCGTTCTTTCATCTCCAACATGCTTTAATCCTAACCCTTTCATTATCAACAACTGATTTTTATTTTTTCCTGCTAATCCTCTAATCTGTTTTATCCAAAGCAAATTACTCATAAGATACTCCTCTTCTTTTTTCGACACAATCTATAGTTCTTAATTTAAATAATCCCGCCAACGTAGCCCTTGTTACGTTATATTCATTGCGATTTCCTATACATTTACTTACAACATTCTTAACTCCAACTGAATTTAAAATCGATCTTACTGCTGTGCTTGCAACTAATCCAACTCCTTCTGCTGCCGGCTTCAAAATAACTTTACTAGCACCAAAAACACCTATTACAGAATGCGGGATTGTGTTTTCCAACAAAGCTACTGGCTTTAAATACGTTTTGGATTTCTCTATTGCTTTTCTAATCGCATCTGCCATTTCAACCGCTTTGCCAAGCCCAATTCCAACTTTTCCTTTACCATCGCCTGCCACCGCTAACACACTAAATGAAAATCGACGTCCTCCTTTTACGACTTTAACTACTCGCCCGACATATATCACATGATCAATTAATCCATCCTTATTTTCAAGCTGAGTTCCATGTTTTTCATATGGTTCTTTTTTTGAAAACCTATGTTTAGTTCTTTCAAGAGTATTTATACTCGTTTTTCCTGGCTTATTTCCTTTGTTTCTATTATAAAAAGATTTGTTCTGCATTTACTCTCTCCTACGTTTAAAATTTTAATCCTTCTTTTCTCGCACCATCAGCTAAAGCAGCCACTCGACCAGAAAAGGAAAATCCATTTCGATCAAAAATAACTTTTAAAATCCCTCTATCTCTTAACTTCCTACCTAAGATTTCGCCTATTTTCCTAGCTCTTTCGACTTTTTTCTCAATTGATTCATTTTGAATTACCACTGTGCTTGCACTTGCAAGTGTTTTTCCTTGAGTATCATCAATTGCCTGCACATATATATGCTTTAAGCTTCTATATACACTCACGCGTGGTATCTCGCTACTGCCTAATATTTTTTTACGTATACGTACTTTTCTGCGCATACGCAAAAAAACTTTATATTTTCCATATTGCTTTTCATTTAATTTCATATATTATTTTCCTGTAGATTTAGATTTTCCTTCTTTTCTTTGAATAATTTCATCCGAATATCTAATACCCTTTCCCCTGTAAGGCTCTGTAATTCGATGCGAACGAATCTCTGCTGCAACTTTCCCTAAGCTTTCTTTGTTAATACTTTCTAATCTTACAATCGTTTTACCTATATCAACTGTTGCAGCTATATCTTTAGGTAATAAAAATGTAACAGGATGTGAAAATCCAATATTCATTATTATCTCCTGACCTTTAAGTTCTACCTTGTATCCAACTCCTGTAAAGATCAACTCTTTTACAAAGCCACAAGAAACCCCTTTAAGCATATTCGAAATAAGAGCCCTACTTAACCCATGAAATTGTCTCATCTGATAATCCATCTGATTCACGTAGAGCAAAGATCCTTTTTGATCTATTGTAACTGAAGGAATTAAATCCCTCGTTAATTTACCCTTAGGTCCTTCTACGCAAATTTGATTTTTATCATTCACAAAAACATTTACATTTCTAGGAATCTCTATAGGTTTTTTTCCAATTCGTGACATATTTTACCTCACCACATTGTACATAAAATTTCACCACCTATACCTAACCTTCTGGCCTCATAATCAACCAAGACACCTCTGGAAGTAGATATAATTGCAAATCCTAACCCATTTCGCACATATGGTATTTCTGTTTTTTTTACATAAACTCTTAAACTTGGCTTGCTAACTCTTTTTAATGACTCAATCACTGGTATTCCTAAGCTGTCATACTTTAATTTTATAAGCAAATTATACCCAATTTTTACGAAATCTTGAATCATACCTTGTTCCTTTAAAATATTTAAAATAGCAATGACAGCACGTGAAGATATAACCTCCACTTCTTCGCGGCGTACACATTGTGCGTTTCGAATTCTCGTTAACATATCTCCAATTAAATCATTGATCATAAATTATCTCCTCAATGGAAGTCCAAGTGCCTTTAAAAGAACTTTTCCCTCCAAATCACTCCTTGCTGTTGTTATTATGCTAATATTTAACCCTCTAACTTTATCTATTTTATTATAATCTACCTCGGGAAAAACGATACATTCTTTCAATCCAATAGATAAATTTCCGCTGCCATCAAATTTGCTAGAAATTCCCCTGAAATCTTTAACTCTTGGTAATGCAATGTTTATAAACCGATCGAAAAATTCCCACATACGATTTCTTCTTAAGGTAACGAAAACTCCAATCTCGGCTCCTTTACGCAATTTAAAAACTGCGATGGATTTTTTTGCTTTTGCAATTATTGGTTTTTGTCCGGATATAGACGACAAAATCTCCTTACAATAATCCAGCGATTTAGAATTGGATATAGCTTCCCCAACCCCTATGCTTAAGACAATCTTCGATAAGCGCGGCACCCTCATCTCGTTTTCAACTCCAATCTCTTCTTGTATTTTTCTCATAATTTCTGATAAATATAAATGTTTAATGCGTGGTATGGTCATATTAAATTCTCTCTCTGTTTTTCGGATAATAAATTCCACTTTCTATTTTTATCACATTACTTAAATGAATAGATCCTTCTTGTAGAACGATTCCACCTTCTGGGTGTTTTCTACTTTTTTGTGGTTTTACGTGCCTTTTTATAAAAAGTAAATTTTCAATTTTTATTCGCAAAGACCCTCGATCAACCCATAAAACTCTTCCTATTCTTTTCTTAAACGACCCAGAAATTACCTTAACTAAATCACCTGTTTTAATTTTAATTTTCATCAGAGAACCTCCGGCGCCAATGACACTATTTTAAAGAAACCTTTCCCTCTCAATTCCCTTGCAACAGGACCAAAAATTCTCGTACCCATGGGTTCTCCATTCTCTGTAAGAATAACCGCAGCATTTTTATCAAATCTTATAAAAGAGCCATCAATTCTTGCTATTTCCTTCGAAACCCTAACGATAACCGCTCGTATGACTTCTCCTTTGCGCACCTTCGAGGTTGGAATTGCCTCTTTTACACTTGCTACAATTATATCTCCTACAGATGCATATCTACGTTTTGTTCCTCCCAAAACTCGTATGCACATAATAATTTTCGCTCCGCTATTATCTGCCACTTCAAGAACTGATTGTACTTGTATCATAAATCCTCTCCTTTGCAGTGCTTGTAATCGATTCTAATTTCCATCTTTTTATCTTAGAAAGCGGTCTGGTCTCTCTAATCTCTACTTTATCTCCTAATTGACAATTATTATCTTCGTCATGAACATGATAATTGGAAAACCTTTTAATAATTTTATGATATTTTGGGTGTTTTATTGTACTCATTGTCCTTACTATAATGGTTTTATTTGAACTCAATTTAATTACTTCACCTTCTTTTATAAATCTTTTATATTTCTTCATATCTTTCGATTCCTTAACGTTAAAAATTGAGCTATTAATTTTCTCTTTTTCTTCATTACAGCACTGTTAAACAATCTACCATTTTTTAAATCAAAACGCAATTGCAATAATTGGTATCTCATTACATTCTCTTGATTACTTCTTTGATTTTTTATCATAGTTCAAATCTCCTTAGATAGAATAATAACCTTTGTTTGGACTGGTAATTTTGCACCCGCTAAAACCATTGCCCTAGCTGCAACCTCATCTGAAATCCCATCCATCTCATATAGAATACGTCCTGGCCTAATTACTGCAACATACCCCTCGACTGCTCCTTTTCCTTTCCCCATTCTTACCTCTGCAGGCTTTTTTGTAATCGGCTTGTCTGGAAATATTCTAATCCAAACCTTACCACCTCGTCTTACACAGCGTGACAGCACTATTCTTGCTGCTTCAATTTGCTTTGAAGAAATCCATCCACATTCCGTTGCCAAAAGGCCAACTGTTCCAAATGATAACCGTCCTCCGACGCAAGCTTTGCCCGTCATCCTACCCTTATGTTGCTTTCTAAACTTCATTTTTGCTGGTGTTAACATGTCCTACTTCTCCTTTGCTCTCTGGCTTTGACGAGTTTAATACTTCTCCTTTAAAAATCCAAACCTTACACCCTATAACTCCATATGTAGTCATCGATTCTGCGAATCCATAATCTATGTTTGCTCTTATCGTATGCAATGGAACTCTTCCTTCTCGGTACCATTCACTTCGTGCTATATCAGCACCCCCTAATCTGCCGGAAACTTCTATCTTAATACCCTTAACCCCAACTCTTAAAGCATTATTTATGCCTCTCTTCATCGCTTTCCTATAAGCAATTCTACGTTGAATCTGTTGAGCTACATTTTCTGCCACGAGCTGAGCTTCTATCTCAGGTCTTTTTATCTCGCTAATATGTATCATTAACTCAGTTTTAATATTTTTCTGTATTCTACGCCTCAATGAATCGATTCCTGCTCCTTTTTTTCCTATGATGAGTCCCGGCTTTAATGTTTGAATCTCTACACAGCATCTATTTATAGATCTCTCAATATGAACACTTCCAACCCCCGCCATTTTATACCTTCTTAAAATTTCTTTCCGAATAAAGATATCTTCTCCAAGAATATCCGCATATCCTGATTCACTATACCATCTCGAAAACCATGTTCTATTTATTCCTAATCGGAACCCATTTGGATGTACTTTTTGACCCATAATAACCTCTCTATACCTCAATTAATTTAAAACAAATATGAGATGATCGCTTTCTTATTGTAACCGCTCTACCCTTAGATACAGGCATAAACCTTTTCATCATTGGCCCTGAATTTATACAAACTTCTGATATAAATAGTCGAGACAAATTAAACCCTTTTGTTTCTGCATTTGCGATTGCGGATTGCAGTACTTTTTTCAAGATTTGAGCAGAGCGTCGTACCTGTACCTGCAATATATCACAAGCATCTTTTGCATACTTGCCCCTAACTAAATTGGCAAGAACTCGTACCTTTCTTGCGCTAGCTCTATAACCATTTAAAGAGGCCACTGCTGCTCCCTGCTTCCTTTGCTCTTTTCTAACTACTGCTTTTATTCGTTCATTCGTTGACATATATTATCCTACCTTTTTTGTTTTCTTTCCAGTCGAGTGAACAGTAAATGTTCGCGTAGGTGAAAATTCCCCCAATTTATGACCTACCATATTTTCAGTAACATATACTGGTATAAACTTTTTCCCATTATAAACTGCGAATGTTCGTCCTACAAAATCTGGTGTAATCGTAGATCTGCGAGACCACGTTTTAATAACACTTTTTACACTAACTTCCTTATTGCCCTTAATTTTCTCTAATAAGAAATAGTCCACAAATGGACCTTTATTTAAAGATCTAGTCATTTTATTTTTTCTTCCTTTTCTTTAAGATAACACTATCCGTGCGTTTATTATTTCGCGTCTTGTATCCTTTTGCTGGAACACCCCATGGAGACACAGGATGACGTCCTCCTGAGGTTTTACCTTCCCCACCACCATGCGGATGATCTATAGGATTCATAGATACCCCCCTGTTATGTGGTCTTATTCCAAGCCATCTGGCCCGCCCGGCTTTTCCTATACGAATTAATTCATGCTCTACGTTTCCTACTTGACCTATTGTAGCCATGCAATTTAAATCCACAAGACGAATTTCACCTGATGGCATTCTAACGTTTGCATTCTTCTTTTCTTTTGCTACAATCTGTGCGGTCCCACCTGCAGCTCTAACTATTTGAGCTCCTTTACCTGGCTTTAATTCGATATTATGAATACCAATTCCAAGTGGAATACTTCTCAAAGGCAAGCAATTTCCCACTTTAATCTCAGAAGCTTTTCCACTTGTAACAGTATCTCCAACTTTAAGTCCAAGAGGCGCTAAAATATATGATTTAATCCCTGTCGAATAAGAAAGCAACGCTAATCGCGCACTACGATTTGGATCATATTCTATGGCCATGACTTTAGCTGGAACATCTAACCATTTTCTACTAAATTCGACCTGTCGAATCTTTCTCTTGTGTCCTCCACCTCGAAACCTAACAGAAATACGCCCTGAAGACGAATGTGCTGAGATTTTTTTCTTTCCAAATATTAATTTCCTTTCTGGCTTTTTATCTGAAAGGCCTGCAAAATCATATCCTGTCATTAATCGTCTCGCAGGGCTTGTTGGTTTATAAAACTTTACTCCCATTTGAAACTCCTTAATTTCTCATAGAAAATCCAAAAATATTTGCATTTTCATGTTTTTTTAATAAGATTATGGCCTTCTTCCAATTTGATTCTTTTCCCCAATGTTTTTTTATACGTTTATTTTTCCCTCTAACAATCGCAGTATTCACACTTATCGCATCTAAATTAAAAAGTTTTTTTAAAGCCTCTTTTATTTGTCTTTTGCTTGAATTTATAGCAACTTCTAATGTTATTTTCTTATACTTTGATTCTAGTAAATTTGACTTTTCGGTAAAAATTGGTCCTTTAAAAACCCAATATAAATTTTTCATGCAAACCTCTCTTGTAATTCCAACATGGCTCTTTCACTAATTAAAAAGTTTTGATACTTCATAATGTCATATGCATTTAAGTGAGACAGAAATAAAAACTTAATTCCTTTCAAATTCCGAGAAGCTCTTGCTAATAAATCATTTGGTTTATCAACAATAAGACACTTTTCCATACCTAAATTTCTTAATACAGATATTAACTCTTTTGTCTTCCCTCTGTCTAAACATAAATTATCTACTACTTTCAATGAATTTTCCAATATGCGAGCCTTCAATAAAGATAGCAAAGCCGTTTTTTTTTTCGCTTTAGTTAACCTATAGCCATGATCTCTAGGTTTAGGTGCAAATGCAACGCCACCTCCTATTTGGTGAGGATTCTTCAATGAGCCTTGCCGAGCAGAGCCTCTCCCCTTTTGTGGAAATGGTTTTTTTGTAGTACCTTTCACTTCAGATTTTGTTAACGCAGATTGCGTTCCCAGCCTTTTACATGCCATATGCCATCGTACTAATTCAGCTAAAAGAATCTTATTTATCGAAACTGAAAAAAATACTTCTGATAAATTTATATCTCTAATCTTTTGATTCTCTAAATTCACTACATCAATTAAGGTCATGTTTTATCTCCTAGCTTTTCAATTGGACCTCTACTCCTGCAGATAAGTCCAATCTCATTAATGAATCAAGAGTCTCAACTGTTGGCTTGACAATTATAAGAATTCTCTTGTGAGTTTTTATCATAAATTGCTCTCTCGATTTTTTATCTATAAAAGGGCTTCTTAAAACTGTATAATAACTTGTTTTAGTAGGTAAAGGTATCGGTCCAAGAACTTTAACTCCCGTTTTTTTTGCAGTATTGGCAATCGCTATCGCAGAACGATCTAATAATCGATAATCATATGCTTTCAGTCTAATCCGAATATCTTTCCCGCTTCTTAAATTTATATGCTGAATTTTTTGATTTTTAGACATCGATTACTCCAATATCTCCAAAACAACTCCTGCTCCCACCGTATGTCCACCTTCTCTAATCGCAAATCTCAATTCTTTATCCATCGCAATTGGAGTAATTAAGTCAACTATTAATTCTATACTATCTCCTGGCATCACCATCTCCATGCCTTTCGGCAAAACTATTGTCCCTGTTACATCGGTCGTCCTAAAGTAAAACTGTGGCCTATAATTCGCAAAAAACGGCGTATGCCTTCCTCCTTCTTCTTTGGTTAAAACATACACAGTTGCTTTAAAACGTTTATGAGGAGTAATCGAACCAGGCTTAGCTAACACCTGCCCTCTTGCGACGTCTTCTCTTTTAGTACCTCTTAATAGTGCTCCAATATTGTCGCCTGCTCGTCCCTCATCCAAAGCTTTTCGAAACATTTCAACACCAGTTACAACTGTTTTTACAGTTGGCTTAAATCCAATGATTTCAACTTCTTCTCCCGGTTTTATAATCCCTCTCTCTATCCTACCTGTAACTACCGTCCCTCGACCTGACACTGAAAAAACATCCTCTACTGGCATCAAGAAAGGCCTCTCTGTGTCTCTTACTGGAGTTGGAATGTATTCATCTATTGCCTCCATCAGTCTAAAGATAGATTCTTTCCCAAAATAGCTTACTTCCCCTTCTAACGCCTTTAAGGCCGATCCTCTAATAACTGGAGTTTTATCTCCAGGAAATTTATAAAAACTTAATAGATCCCTTACTTCTAGCTCCACTAAGTCTATTAATTCCGGATCGTCAACCATGTCACACTTATTCAAATACACTACAATGTATGGAACTCCAACCTGTCGCGCCAGTAAAATATGCTCTCTTGTCTGTGGCATCGGTCCATCTGCGGCTGATACAACTAAGATCGCTCCATCCATCTGGGCAGCTCCTGTGATCATATTTTTTACATAATCGGCATGTCCTGGACAATCTACATGTGCATAGTGACGCTTATCTGTCTGGTATTCTAAATGAGCTGTCGAGATAGTTATTCCACGCGCTTTTTCTTCTGGTGTTTTATCAATTTGATCATACGCCATTGCTTTAGCTTGACCTCTTTCTGCCAGAACCTTCGTAATTGCTGCCGACAATGTTGTTTTGCCATGATCTACATGACCTATTGTCCCAATATTCACATGAGGTTTATCTCGAGTAAATTTCTCTTTAGACATTCTCTTCTCCTTTTACAATACAATATCTTATCATTAAAAAAAAAAATATATACTTAAACAATACCATAATAAAATAATAAAATCATCTTTTAAACGAAAACTTTTCAATAATTTCCCTAGACTTATCAAAGGGAACTTGCTTATAAGTGCTAAATTCCATTGTATAACTACCCCTACCTTGTGTTTT
The DNA here is from genome assembly GCA_016432245.1 of Deltaproteobacteria bacterium. GTDB lineage: Bacteria > Myxococcota > UBA727 > UBA727 > JABDBI01. Next base: position 304,623 of record CP066680.1, read on the forward strand.
CGACCTTAAATCATTAGCGTATCCAAACATCTCTGCCAATGGCACTAAGGCACTTATCACCTTAAGCCCTCTCCTGTCCACCATATCAATAATCTTTCCGCGTCTCCCATTTGTATCTCCAACAAGATCGCCTAACCATTCTTCTGGCACAACAACTTCCAATTTCATTATTGGCTCTAAAATAATCGGAGAAGCTTTCTTAGCGCCATCTTTAAATGCCATAGAGGCCGCTATTTTAAAAGCCATCTCGCTAGAGTCAACATCATGAAAGCTTCCATCATACAGGAACACCTTTACATCCACAATTGGAAACCCTGCTTGGATACCACCCAATAAAGCCTCCTCTACTCCCTTCTTCACCGCTGGAATATATTCTTTCGGAATTATACCTCCTGTAATCTCATTTACAAATTCAAACCCACCTCCTTGTTTGTTGGGCTCTATCCTAATCCAAACATGCCCATATTGTCCACGTCCTCCGCTTTGTCTAATATATCTTCCTTCTTGCGTAGTTGATGCGGTAATGGTTTCGCGATATGCAACCTGAGGCCTTCCTACATTTACCTCAACGCCATATTCTCTCTTTAGTCTATCAACAATTATCTCCAAGTGAAGCTCTCCCATGCCAGAAATCGTTGTCTGCCCTGTTTCCTCGTCAACATTTAGTCTCAATGATGGATCTTCACAACTTAACTTCGACAAGCCCAAGCTCATCTTTTCCTGATCCACCTTAGTCTTTGGTTCTACTGCCAGTTTTATAACTGCAGGAGGAACCTCTAAAGACTCTAACATAATTGGCTTATTAATGGCACATAAGGTATCTCCAGTGATTGCCTCAAGCCCCACTACTGCCGCTATCCCTCCCGCGGAAACGCTAGAAATATCTTCTCTTTTATCTGCAAACATTCGCACAAGCCTTCCTACTCTTACTTTCTTTGCTAACCTCATATTAAAAATCGTATCTCCTTTATTCAAAACACCTGAATAAACTCGAATAAAAGTAAGTTGTCCATATTTATCATTTACAATCTTAAAAGCTAATGCACAAAAGGGATCATCATTGCTAGGTCTCCTCTCTAAGCCCTTATCATGCTCTAAATCAGCACTTTGATTCATTATGGACTGATCCAATACAGGTAATCGATCCAACGGTGATGGTAAAAAATCAACAATACAATCTAGCAAAAATTGAACTCCTTTATTTTTGAATGCTGATCCACACAATATAGGAATGAAATCACCCTTTAACGTTAAATCCCTGATAGAACGTACAATTTCCTCCTCCGACAGACTCCCTTCCTTAATATATTTATCCATTAAAGACTCATCGCTTAAAACACATGACTCCAGTAACTTTACCCTGTATAAATTTGCTAATTCGCGATACTCATCTGAAATTTCCACGATCTGATACGTTGCCCCTAAAGAATCATTTGTCCAATTTAATTCCTTCATGCGTACTAAGTCTACTATGCCAGAAAAAGAAGATTCTTTCCCTATTGGCAAAGTCAACACAATGGGAGATGCATATAACCTACTTTGTATCATATCAACGCAACGAAAAAAATCGGCGCCCATTCTATCCAGCTTATTTACAAAACATATTCTTGGTACTTTATACTTATCTGCCTGCCTCCATACCGTCTCCGTTTGAGGCTCAACCCCTGCAACCCCATCAAAAACGATGACTGCCCCGTCAAGAACTCGCATGGAACGTTCTACCTCTATCGTAAAATCAACATGTCCTGGCGTATCTATCAAATTTATTCGATAAGATTGCGAACTTTTATCCTCTCTCCTTTTCCATTCACATGTTACTGCAGCTGAAGTAATTGTTATTCCACGCTCTCTCTCCTGCGCCATATAATCTGTAACAGTAGCTCCATCATGAACCTCCCCTATTTTGTGGCTCGCCCCTGTATAGTACAATATGCGCTCTGTTGTTGTGGTTTTCCCTGCATCAATATGAGCTACAATTCCAATATTTCGAATCTGCTTTATTTCAACGTCCTGCATCAACATAATTTAACCTCTTTTTACTGCCATTTCAAGTGAGCATATGCTCTATTTGAATCAGCTGCTTTATGCGCCTCGTCTTTTCTTTTAACGGCACTTCCTCTTCCTAAATAAGCCTCATATATCTCGATCGCTAAAGAAGATGCCATCTTTTTTTCCCCTCTTGCCAATGCGCCATCTCTTAACCATCTTAATCCTAAAGACAATCTTCTTTCAGACCTTACATCCATAGGTACTTGATAATTAGATCCACCTACTCTTCTACTCCTTACCTCCACTTGTGGTTTGACGTTTTCCAATGCTCTTTTAAATACCTTAATTGAATCCTCTCCCAATCTCTTACATGCAGTATCCAGGGCACTATAAACAATTTTCTCTGCAACGGATTTTTTTCCATCTTTCATTATAATGTTTACAAATTTGCTTAATAACTTGTCTCCCAAATTGACATCTAAATTATGAAATCTCTTCATTTTCTTCTTTTTTCTAGGCATATAACTCTCCTATTTTCCCTTCTTAGTCCCATATTTTGAGCGACTCCGCTTTCGATTACTCACTCCCGTACAATCTAGGGCTCCACGTACAATATGATACCTAACACCTGGCAAATCTTTGACCCTTCCTCCTCGAATCAGAACCGCTGAATGCTCTTGAAGTGAATGTCCTTCTCCTGGAATATATGTTGTAACTTCCATTCCATTTGAAAGTCGAACCCTTGCTACTTTTCTCAATGCGGAATTTGGCTTCTTAGGTGTCTGAGTATACACCTTAAGGCACATTCCCCGCTTTTGGGGACAATTCTCTAAATGCGGAGCTTTAGACCTTTCAACAACTCTCTGTCTCTTTACTTTTACTAATTGATTTATTGTAGGCATATTTTTCCTCTTTTTTATCTCTTTCGTTCTTCTTTGAATCCCGGCAACGTCTTACTCTCCCACACGGTGGCCCGTACAGTACCATCAGCGCTGACAGACTTAACTTCCGAGTTCGGAATGTATCGGGTGTTTCCCTGTCGCTATAATCACCGGAATTCTTTTTAACTGCAATATAATTCCATTTTTCTATAAAATAAAACAAATAACTATAACAAAATAATTTAAAGTACATAAAATACCTATCATCAAGAAAGCCGCACGACAAATTAGTACTAATCAGCTCAATGTATTACTACACTTACACTTTTAGCCTATCAACCTCGTAGTCTACAAGGAGTCTTTAGAGATATTATTATCTGGGAAGTCTTATCTTGGGACAGGTTTCCCACTTAGATGCTTTCAGCGGTTATCCTTTCCGAACATAGCTACCCGGCTGTACTATTGGCATAATAACCGGTCCACCAGAGGTTCGTCCAACCCGGTCCTCTCGTACTAAGGTCAGCCTCCCTCAAACTTCCTACGCCCACAGCAGATAGGGACCAAACTGTCTCACGACGTTTTGAACCCAGCTCGCGTACCGCTTTAAATGGCGAACACCCATACCCTTGGAACCGCTTTCAGCCCCAGGATGCGATGAGCCGACATCGAGGTGCCAAACCACGCCGTCAATGTGGTCTCTCGGGCGTGATAAGCCTGTTATCCCCGGAGTACCTTTTATCCGTTAAGCGATGGCCCTTCCATTCAGAACCACCGGCCCACTATGACCTGCTTTCGCATCTGCTCGACTTGTCAGTCTCGCAGTTAAGCTCCCTTATGCCATTGCACTCAGCGCCCGGTTTCCAATCGGGCTGAGGGAACCATTGCGCGCCTCCGTTACTTTTTGGGAGGCGACCGCCCCAGTCAAACTGCCCACCAGACAATGTCCTTAATCCCGATTCAGGGATCTAAGTTAGAGACTCAGATCAATCAGGGTGGTATTTCACTTTTGGCTCCATTTAAGCTTGCACTTAAACATCTTAGCCTCCCACCTATTCTACACAAATTTATCCAAATATCATTATCAAGCTACAGTAAAGGTTCACGGGGTCTTTCCGTCTTGCTGCGGGTACACTGCGTTTTCACAGCACACTCAATTTCACTGAGTCCCAGTCCGAGACAGTGCGGAGATCGTTACGCCATTCGTGCAGGTCGGAACTTACCCGACAAGGAATTTCGCTACCTTAGGACCGTTATAGTTACGGCCGCCGTTTACTGGGGCTTCAGTTTAAAGCTTCGCATAAAGCTAACTTCTCCCATTAACCTTCCAGCACCGGGCAGGCGTCACACCCTATACTTCACCTTACGGTTTTGCAGAGTGCTGTGTTTTTGTTAAACAGTCGCCACCGCCTGATTTTTGCAACCCTTTAAGGCTTTTGAAGCTTGTTCATACACCTTTAGGGTACACCTTATCCCGAAGTTACGGTGTCAATTTGCAGAGTTCCTTAGACTGAGTTCTCTCAAGCGCCTTAGGATTCTCACCCCATCCACCTGTGTCGGTTTACGGTACGGTCTATTGTTAAGCTCCATACGCAGCTTTTCTTGGAAGCGTGGGATCACTAACTTCCGCTCTTATCACTAAGAACTCCGAAATCACCCCTCAATTTTTATGAGAAAATCTTTTATCGTCCTTTCTCAATCTACAGGCTTAAACCACCATCCAATAAGTGGCCTAGCTACCCTTCTCCGTCCCTGCTTACTTCAACACTTAACATTAGGTGCTGGAATATTAACCAGCAATCTATCGCCTACGCCATTCGGCCTCGGCTTAAGGTCCGACTAACCCCGGGCGGATTAACCTGCCCCGGGAAACCTTGGATTTTCGGCGAGCGTGTTTCTCACACGCTTTATCGCTACTCATTGTGGCATAATCTCTTGTAGTCGCTCCAGAGATCCTTTCGGTTCACCTTCCCTGCAACTACAATGCTCCCCTACCATTCTTTCAGAAATAATCCCTACTCGAATTCGAAGCTTCGGCATCTAATTTTAGCCCCGTTACATTTTAGGCGCAACCTCGCTAGACCAGTGAGCTATTACGCTTTCTTTAAAAGATGGCTGCTTCTAAGCCAACTTCCTGGTTGTTTTTGCGTTGTCACATCCTTCTCCACTTAATTAGAATTTAGGGGCCTTAGCTTTCGATCTGGGCTCTTTCCCTCTCGTCCTTGAATCTTAGCACCCAAAGACTGCTTCCTTAAATAACAGTTTATGGCATTCGGAGTTTGGTAGGGTTTAGTAGTCCGGTAAGACCCCCAGCCCTTCCAGTGCTCTACCTCCATAACTGAATTTTAAAGACAATACCTAAATATTTTTCGGGGAGAACCAGCTATCCCGGAATTTGATTGGCCTTTCACCCCTAACCACAGCTCATCCGAAAAATTTTAAACTTTTACCGGTTCGGACCTCCACGCGGCTTTACTCACGCTTCATCCTGGCCATGGCTAGATCATCCCGCTTCGGGTCTGCCCCATGCAACTTCACGCCCTTTTAAGACTCGGTTTCCCTTCGGCTCCATCCTTATCATGATTTAACCTTGCTACATAGGACAACTCGCCACATCATTATGCAAAAGGCACGCCATTAATCTGTCAAGTCGCCTTGACATAGATCTTTGACTGCTTGTAAGCGTACGGTTTCAGGTCTCTTTCACTCCCCTCTCGGGGTGCTTTTCACCTTTCCCTCACGGTACTTGTTCACTATCGGTCGCTAGCTAGTATTTAGGCTTAGATCATGGTCGACCTAGATTCCTACCGGATTTCACGTGTCCTGCAGTACTCAGGTACTCTCTATATATGCTTAAAATTTCGCTTACGGGACTATCACCCTCTATGGTTGACTATTCCAAATTCATTTAACTATTTCGCGCATACATTGCTAGAAAGCCCTACAACCCCACAAAAATGTGGTTTAGCCTTTACCCCGTTCGCTCGCCACTACTTAGGGTATCTCTATTGATTTCTTTTCCTCTAGGTACTGAGATGTTTCACTTCCCTAGGTTCGCTCGTCGATATCTATGTGTTCAATATCGCGCTATTGTTTTTAAACAATAAAGTTTCCTCATTCAGAAATCTCCGGATCTACACTTGTTTATCAGTTCCCCGAAGCTTATCGCAGATATACTACGTCTTTCATCGCCTGCTAGCACCAAGGCATCCCCCATACGCTCTTAGTAGCTTTTCTCTCAGATATTTATTCGCTCGAGTTTTATGCTTTTTTACTCGTGTACTCTTATATTATTTTGCTATTGCTATTTTGTTTATATTATAAAGTTTTTTTTAACGATTTACATTTAATAATATCATGGAGTTGAACGGATTTGAACCGATGACCCCAGGCTTGCAAAGCCTATGCTCTACCGCTGAGCTACAACCCCGTATGGTGGGCCCGAGCAGACTCGAACTACCGACCTCACGCTTATCAGGCGTGTGCTCTAACCAGCTGAGCTACAGGCCCAGTTTTATTAAATTACTTCTAACAAACAAGTAAGAAAACCAAGAACAAGCGCTTTAACCAAAAAGAATATAAAAATTAATTAAATGTTAATTCTTAAAACTCTCTTAAAAGGAGGTGATCCAGCCACAGGTTCCCCTACGGCTACCTTGTTACGACTTCAGCCCAGTCACCAATTACACCTTGGTATCCTGCCTCCTTGCGGTTAGCTTTAGACACTTCTGGAGTTATCGGCTCCCATGCTGTGACGGGCGGTGTGTACAAGGCCCGAGAACGTATTCACCGCGGCATGCTGATCCGCGATTACTAGCGATTCCGACTTCATGCAGTCGAGTTGCAGACTGCAATCTGAACTGAGGTTGGCTTTCTGGGATTGGCTCCATCTCACGATTTCGCGACCCTCTGTACCAACCATTGTAGCACGTGTGTAGCCCTGGACATAAGGGCCATGAGGACTTGACGTCATCCCCACCTTCCTCCGGTTTAACACCGGCAGTCCTAATAAAGTTCCCAGCATAACCTGTTGGCAACTATTAGCAAGGGTTGCGCTCGTTACGGGACTTAACCCAACATCTCACGACACGAGCTGACGACAGCCATGCAACACCTACACGGCAGCCAAAAGGAAGGCATGTTTCTATGCCTATCCGCCGTATTTCAAGCCCAGGTAAGGTTTTGCGCGTTGCGTCGAATTAAACCACATGCTCCACCGCTTGTGCGGGCCCCCGTCAATTCCTTTGAGTTTTA